>DATKMS010000022.1:0-5426 GCA_035541735.1 Candidatus Margulisiibacteriota bacterium | reverse complement strand
CCCGCATGCGCTTCATTGCCGCCATTGCCAGCACTGTCCGCAGCAGCCTGAAGCTCAAGCTCGTCCTGTTCATTACCGTCCTGCTCGGGCTCACCATCGGGATCGCGCCATGGAGCGCGATTCGGATGCAGCAATGGCAGCTGCTGCGGGCGTCGCAGGAACACCTGCGGACGATGCATGAGATGCTGCGCGAAGCAGTCGTGGACACCTGCATGCTGACCGGGAACCCCAATGCGGTCCAACAACTCCTCGAATCCGTGGGTCGCCACGAGGAAGTTGAAGCAGTGCGGCTCTTCGACACCACCGGTGTCATCCGTTACTCGTCGCGTCCGCAGGAGCGCAGCCAACGTCTCAGCCCGGCGGAGATGTCGCGCTTCTATGGTCAGCCAGACCCCATGCTGATTGCCGGCGACAACGGGAGGATGGTCCACACGCTGGTGCGCCCGATGTTCAACCAGCCAAGCTGCACCAAGTGTCATCCCGGCGATCGAAAGGTTCTCGGCATTCTTCAGGTGGACCTGTCCCTCGATCCGGTGTGGCAACAGCTGGCGACACTCAAGCGGGCCGCCCTGGTGGCGACCGCGATCGCACTGGGAGTGATCGTTGTCGGTGTCTGGTGGTCGCTCACACTCTTCGTCGACCAGCCTCTGCAGCGGTTGGTGGCGGTGATGGCCCGGGCGGAGAGCGGGGACCTCGCTGCGCGGGTGGAAACCCGCAGCTCCGACGAACTGGGTCGCCTGGCAAGTAATTTCGACACGATGATTTCGAAGCTCAATAGCGCGCAGCAGGAAATCGTGCGCTATCACCAGGAGCAACTCGCGCGCGCCGACCGCCTCGCCACCATTGGCCAGATGGCCGGCGCCATTGCACACGAGATCCGCAACCCACTGACGGGTATCAGCGGCGCGTTGTCGGTGCTGAGCCGAAAGTTCGCTCCGGATGATCCGGGCCGCGAGGTTATCCGCGAAACGCGTCTCTTGATTGACCGGCTCAATAAGTCGGTCGAGGAAATCCTGCACTACCTGCGGCCCTCGCAGCCACAGTTGCAGGTCGTTGCCCTCACCACCATCGTCGAGCGCACCGTGTCGCTGCTGCAGGGCGAGGCCAACAAGGCGAGCGTCCGCCTCATTATGGAGTCTGGGAGCGGTGCCGGACCGCCGCCGACGGTCAACGCCGATCCGCAGCAACTGCAACAGGTGCTGATGAATCTGGTGCTCAACGCCATCCAGGCCAGCACTGCGGGAGGGGAGATCCACATCCGCACGCAGACAGCGGACAATGCGGCCGGTCAGCCTTGCGCGTCCATCGAAGTTGAGGACAGCGGAAAGGGCATGAGTGCAGACGAAGTCGCCAAGGCGTTCCAACCGTTCTTCAGCACCAGGGCTCAGGGGACCGGACTCGGGCTGCCGATCGCCAAGCAGATCGTCGAGCAGCACGGGGGGCGGATCACTCTGCGCAGCAGCGTCGGCAAGGGCACCTGCGTGCGCGTGGAGTTCGCGGCGTCTGCGCCGGCCGATCTCAACGCGTCATGAGGCTACCGTGTCACGCTACGCCTCGTTGAGGAGCTTCTGCAGCCGGTAGCGCAGCGCGTCGCGGCTGATGCCGAGCAGTTGCGCGGCGCGCGTCTGGTTACCGTCCGCCATCCTGACCGCTTGGCGGACGAAGTCCATTTCCACCTTCTCGAGGCGGATGCCCTGTGGCGGCAGTGTAAAGTGCGGCGCCCCTCCCGTCGTACTCGGCGAGGTTATTTCCGGCGGCAAGTGTTCGGGCAGCAGCGTCTCGCCGCGCTCGAGAATGAGAATCCTTTCCAACAAGTTTCTCAGCTCACGGACGTTACCTGGCCAGGAGTATGTGACGAGCAGCTTCAAAGCCTCGTCTGAGATACGCCGGAAATTCTTGCGGAACTCGGCGTTGTACTTGGCCATGAAGTGTCGCAGCAGAAGTGGGATGTCCCCGGGACGCTCGCGCAGCGGCGGCAAGATGATTGGAATCACTTTCAACCGGTAGTACAGATCCTCGCGGAAACGTCCGTTGCGCACCGCTGCTTCCAGGTCGGCGTTGGTGGCCGCAATAATGCGGATGTCGACGCGTTGGTCCACTACACCGCCGAGACGCTTGAACTGCCGGGTCTCGATCACGCGCAAGAACTTCGCCTGCGAGACCATCGGCATGTCGCCGACCTCATCGAGGAAGAGGGTGCCTCCGTCCGCCAACTCGAGCAGGCCGCGCTTCATCGCCTTGGCGTCGGTGAAGGACCCCTTCTCATAGCCGAAAAGCTCGCTTTCGAAGAGGGTCTCGGGCATCGCCGTACATGCAAGGTCGAGAAACGGGCCATTCGCACGGCGGCTGTGGTAATGGATGGCCCGTGCTACCAGGTCCTTACCCGTGCCATTCTCCCCCCGCACCAGCACCGTCGCCGCGTCACTCTGCGCCACCCGCTCAACCATGCGCAGGACTTGCTGGATCGGCTCAGATTCGCCGACGATATTGTCGAGGGCATAGATCTTCTTGCGCTCCTGCCGGATTTCGCCGACCTCGCGGCGCAGCCGCGTGGTGTCCACCGCGCGCCCGACGAGCACTTCCAGTTCGTCGAAGTCGAACGGTTTCTTCAGGTAGTCGTACGCGCCGAGGCGCATCGCTTCGACCGCTGTGCTGATCTCCCCGAACGCGGTCATCACGATCACCGCGGTGTCGTCGCCGTTCTCGCTCTTCACTGTACGCAGGACGTCCAACCCGTCGCCATCAGGCAAATGGAGGTCCAGGAATAACGCCGCAGGCCGCAGTTGGCGGAAGAGCGCCAGGCCGTTGGCAGCCGTCTCTGCCGCCGCCACCTCGTAGCCGGCGGCACGCAATGTCTGCTCCATCGACCAGCGGATCATCTGCTCGTCGTCTACTATGAGAACTCGTACGTTTGACACGTGTTCCGGTTTCCTCGCTCGGTGTCTGGAGCTCTGCAGGTCGTGGCATCCCCACGCAGGTTTGCAGCGCGCACTTTTCGACCGCTACGGACGCATCCTAGCAGGGAGGGTCTGCAGGAGCCATTGGGGGTTCAACCGCGGAAAAATTCCGCAGATGTGGGGAATCTTCCGCACCTCATCACTCGAAGGCCGGAATTTCTCACGCCCCCTCTCAGCCCCCGGTCACCGGCTGCGGGCTTTGCGGATGTGGCACGTGCCTTGCCCCGCTCGCACTCCGCCCGCCTGTTTCCAAAAGGGTGCGGATGCCTCTGGGTGCTATTACAGCTGTTGGGGACATGATAGGAGCGTGTGAATCGAGAGGAGGACGTGATGACGAAACGCTTGTTGGTAAGAGGAGCAGTGCTTGTGGGTGCGGGTGTCTTGCTGGCTGGTGTTGGAGCCACTCGGGCACGCGCTGAGGACGGCAAGTCGATTTACGAGAAGAACTGCGTGGCCTGCCACGGAGCGAGCGGTAAAGGTGACGGCGCAGCGGGTAAGATGCTGAAGCCGCCCCCGGGAGACTTTTCGACCGCGCTGAAGGGCCAGGGCGATGCCGACGTTGCCAAGATCATCAAAGAAGGCGGTAAGGCAGTGGGCAAGGCCGCCAGCATGCCTGCGTACGGCAGCAAGTTGAACGACGAGCAGATTCAGGCCGTCGTTCAATATGTGAAGGGGCTCGCCAAGTAGGGACGCACTTCCTTCATCTCACGGTTAACTACTGTGGATCGGGAGCGAGGCCGGGCGCACGGGCCTCGCTCCTGTCGTATGCAGTCTTGCCCGCGCCGGTCACGCCGGTCGAAACCGCGGGAGTGCCAATCGTGGCGCGACGTCCTCCCATACCAGCTCAACCGCCATGCCGACGTGCAGGCGGTGTGGCTCAGCATCCACCAGATTCGATAGAAGACGCGCGCCGCCGCTCCCTTCGAGTTCGACCACGATCACCACATAAGGAACCTTGTCGACGAGCGACGGTACGTAGGCGCGGTGGACGACGGTGTAGGTGTATATGCTGCCGCGTCCGGACACCTCCTGCCACGTGCGGTTGAACGAGCGGCACGCTGGGCATACGGGGCCGGGCGGCATGCGCGTGTGACCGCAGTCGGCGCAACGTTGCACGAGGAGCCGGTGCTCGGCGGCGGCCTGCCACCACGCCAGCGTGTCGCGGCTCACGGCGGGTGTGGGCAGATCATCGGGGAACCAGCGCTGCGTGCTCATTGCCGCCCCAAGAGGAGTGCGCTCGTGGGCACGCCCGCCGCGCTGGTCACCAGACACACTTCCGCTCCATCGACCTGGCACGTCGCCTCCCCGCGCAGTTGGCGCACGCCTTCGACGACATGGTTGAGCCCGTGGATGTACGCCTCGGAAAGACTGCCGCCATGCGTGTTGGTGGGCAGGGCACCACCGGGCCATGCTAGTACCCCGCTCGCAACATAGGGTCCACCTTCTCCCCGCGCGCAAAATCCAAAATCTTCGAGCGAGAGGATGACGCACCCGCTGAAGTGATCGTAGATCTGCGCCACGTCGACAGCGCCCGGTCCGAGCCCTGCCCGCTCCCACAGGCGGCGCGCCACGCCCGTGCCGCCCCCACTGGCGAAGTGCTCGTCGGGAATGTTGACGGTAGCAAACGGGCCCCAGCCGTAACCCTGGACCGTTCCCTGTGCGCTGGCGAGCAGTTCGACGGGACGTGTGCGGCAGTCGCGGGCGCGCTCGGCCGTGGCCACCACCAGGGCACACGCACCATCGCTTTCGAGGCAACAGTCGAAGAGTCGGAACGGGTCGGCAATCATCGGCGACGCCTGGTGATCGGCAAGTGTCATTGGCCGCTGTCCCATCACGGCGCGCGGGTTGCGCGCGGCGTGGGCGCGAAAGGTCACGGCCACATGACCCATGTGCGCGCTCGTGGTGCCGTAGAGATGCATGTGGCGGCGCATCGGCAGCGCGTACGCGATAGGCGCGTTGAGCATGCCGAACGGCAGGGTGTACGCCAGGTGGGCGTCGAGCAGCGTCTGCGCCTGGCGTAGCCGCGGAGCACCCTCACGGTCCGCGCGCGCCCCGGGTCCTTGACCGAAGCGGTGGAATTGCCCTTGGCAGAGGCTGCGAAACGCCACCACGACCTCGGCCTGCCCGCTTTCCACGGCAAGCGCGGCGTTGGCGACCGCCGCGCACCCACCACCGCCGCCGGGCATCCAGACCATGTTCGCAAAGCGCAGTTCCGGAAGCCCCAGGTCCCACGCGAGGAACGCCGCGTCGTTGCGATCGCCGGCAAACGAGGTCAGGCCATCCACTCGATCTACGGGCAGGCCCGCGTCAGCCACGGCATTGAGAATTGCTTCAAGGGCTAGCGCATGCTCGCTGGCGTCGGTGATCCCACCCCAGCGCGCATAGCGGGTCTCGCCCACGCCAACGATACAGGCACGGCGGCGTGTGGGCACGGTCACAGAGCGAAACTTCCTTGGTGTTAGGTGTCAG
>DATKMS010000021.1:0-29536 GCA_035541735.1 Candidatus Margulisiibacteriota bacterium | reverse complement strand
AGCAGCAATTGCCCGGGCGAGAACTGCAATCGGGTCGAGATGGAGCGCGAGATCGGCAAGTACCCGCTCTTCGCCTGGGCCGGTGAAGGCGACCGCATCGCTGCCCTGGGCCGGTGGATCTTCGACTGCGGCCACCCCGATCCCGCTCCGACGGGTAAGTGCTCGAACAGCGCCGCGACGACCTGCGCCATCGACGCGGATTGTCCCAGCGGCGGCACCTGTACCAACCCGGCCCCGAACTTCCAGTACCGGGCGGAGCTCCATCCACCGCAGGCCGTCGCCGTGATGCGCAACAAGAGCATCGGGAAGACACCGGCCACGCGCGCCGACGTGTATGTGAGCGCCGACGGGGGCGGTGCTAGCGACCGATGCACCGTCTCCCACCTGGCGTCACCCCTTGATGAATTGACCAGCAAGAAATGTTTCATCAATCAGTGCTCCAAAACCACCAGCCAGACATGCCAGACCGACGCGGACTGTCCGAAAAAGGAGACCTGCATCAAGCTCGATCCCACCGGTAGCCTCCTCGACGTCAACGCCAGCGATTTCGAGTTCGATATGCTGTTGCCAGCCAAGCCGGCAGGTGCAACTGACGTCAAGACGAAGATCACGAAGGCCAAGCTGCCGAAGGGCAGTGTTTCACCGAAAGCGCCGGTCATCACGAAGCATCTCGATGATCCGACACCGACTCTCCACGTCTCTGTCCCGATGACGCTGCCGATCAAGGGGACGATGCCGAACGTGTTCGCGCAATCGATCAGCGCGGCCTGGAAGGGGGACAAGACCAAGTTGACGCACGTGCAGGTTACGTTCACCGGGTTCACCATCAACAACGCGCTCAAGGCGAAGACGCCGCCCGTTGCGCAGCAGTGCACCAACGTGCCACCAGCCACAGGGTTGAGCGGAACACCCTGCACGTCCGACAGCGACTGCCCGGGGGCAAAATGCATCGGTGGCGTCACCCCGGGCTGGGAGATGTTTGGACAAGTCAACGGCGACTGGATCAAGTTCACCGGCCTCGACGCGGTCACCGTACCCGTATCGGTGAAGCAGAAGTTCAAGTTCGACGAGTACGTACCCGCAGACGGCTCCATCCCCATCCACATTGCGACCACGGGCCACGTGCTCAACTGCATCGACACGCTCTACGGAGCCAACTTGAGCGACTTGCTTCCCACCTACGGTTTCACGGCAGGGGAGGCCTGTCTGCTCGATGGCATGGATCCGGATCCAGGGCGAGTCGACGTCACCTTCACCGGTCCGACCTTCTCTACAACCTCAGACAGTGGAACAACCTGTACGACAGCGGGGAAGGTGACTACGTGCACGTCGACGGCGCCCGGTGGAGATGCCGGAAAGTGCACGAACGGCGACAACTGCATCACCAGTGCCGACTGCCAGTTGGGCCAGACCTGCACCACCACCGGCGGTTCCTTCGCCCTGACCTACACGGTCGCCGTGAAGTAGTTTCGTACGTCGGCGGGCCGGCTTCTCGACGGGCCGTCCGATCGTGTGCCTGCCGCTTCGCCTGACTTTCTCGGCGAGCGACGTTCGGTTAGAAGGGGCTCGGATGCGCACCGAAGCGGACTTCGCGGCGCTCTGGCTGCGCGCGCCACGCCTGTGGCTTGCTGGGCTAACGATCGCCGCATATGCCAACGCGACCCGCAACGGCTTCGTCTGGTTGGATCACTGGCAGGTGGAGAGCGGCGGGCTCATCGTGCGTTCCTGGCCGGAGTTTTGGCGCGCCGTACAGCAGCCACTTGGGGCGATGCCGGGGTGGGAGGGCAGCGCACCGTATGCGCGTCCGTGCGTCGTGCTGCTGTTGAGTCTCGTCCACACCATCGCCGGTACGCAACCTGTGGCTTACCACCTGACGGTGGAGTTGCTGCACCTGGCGAATGTACTCCTCGTTTACGGTGTGCTCGCCGCGTTGCGCATCGAGAGCACCGTGGCGTTTTTGACCGCGGCCCTGTTCGCTGTGCACCCGCTGCAGACGGCCGCGGTCTCCTGGGTGTCGGGCGTCGCTGATCCGCTCTTCACCCTGTTGACGCTACTCGCATTGCGCCTGCAGCTTGCCACATCCAACCAGTGGCGGCGCGCGTTCGGGCTGCGCGGCGCCGCCGTGTTGTGCTTCGTGTGCGCGCTCGGCGCCAAGGAACCCGCGGCTATCTTCCCGTTACTGCTCGCAAGCATCTATGTCTTGTTCCCGCGGTTGCCATTCACGACCACCCCTCTCCGTGCACTGCTGCGCGCCGTCGCCCCGTTCTGCATCGTGCTCGTTGGCGCGGCGTTCTACCGGTTGCAGGTGCTCGACGCTGCTGCGTTCGGGCAAGTTGGTGCGGCCGTTCCGCTCGCCACCCGGCTGCGGACGCTGCCCCACTTGCTTCTCAGCTACCTGACTTTGCCCCTACGCCTCGGCTCGCTCACTGTCTGCGACGACTACGCACTGTCGGGGTCTTGGGATGTGCCGACTGTGCTGGCGTGTCTAGTACTTGCGGCACTCTGCGCCGGGCTCATCAGCGTGTGGCGTCGTTCTCCAGCGGCAACCTTCGGGGGGTTGTGGATGCTGCTCGGCTTGCTGCCGGTCCTCAACGTCGTGCCCATTCTGCACTATCGCGCGGACCGCTTCTTCTACTTCCCACTGATCGGTTGGTCGCTCGCCCTTGTAGTTCTGATGCGTCGGGCGCTGTCCGTCCTGCAAGGCACTGCCATCCGGTCAGTCGAGCACCGGCAGCGGGGTATCACCGTGGCCACCACGGTTGGCCTGTTTCTGCTCGTCGGTCTCACCATGCGCCGCAACGCCCTGTTTGCAGACGATCGCACCCTCTTCGAATCGACCTTGCAGGTGTCGCCCTTCTGCCGCGAGGCGCGCACAGCGCTGGGGGATGCGTATCTGCGTGCCGGGCGCTATGCAGACGCTGCAACCGAATACGCGCAGGCACGCACGGCGCGGCCGGGTCGTGTGAGCTACGTCGTCATGCCCAAGGTGCTCATCAATTTGGGTATGGCGGAGATCGGTCGCGGTCAGTACGCTGCAGCCGAGGCAGCGTTCGCCGAGGCACACCGTCTGCAGCCGCAACTGCTGCATCCGCTTTTCGGCTTGGGGATTGCAAACCTCGGCCTCGGCCACGTCGCCACGGCGGTCATCTGGCTGGAGCAGGCGTACGCGCTCGCGCCCGATGACCCCGACGTGCTTCTCAACCTCGCCCTCGGCTACGATCGCCTGGGCCGGCAGGCGGAAGCCGTGCGATTCTATCGCCGCTACCTCGACCGCGCCCCGGAGGGACGGGCGCGTACAGTCGCAGAGCAACGCGTTCGGGCGCTGGCGTCATTGCCGTAAGCGGCGTCCGGTCACACGCGCGTGTTTGGATCGAAGAGCTTGCTGTGCTCGTCGAGGGCAAAGCGGTCGGTCATGCCGGCGATGTAGTCGGCGATGACCCGCGGGCAGTCTTCACCCGCCTTCGATCGCGCCACGATATGCCCCGGCAACTGTGCGGGCTCTGACATGTAGGCGTGGAACAGGTCAGCCATGACCTTCTGCGCCTTCACGGCCATGCGCATGACGCGGTAGTGCCGGTACAGATTCTCCATGAGGAACGCCTTGAGCTCGAGACGCTTGGCCTCCATCTCTGCACCGAAGGTTGCGATCGGTTGGCCGTGGGTGCGCAGATCCTCGACGGTCTCAAGGCGGAGCGCTCGCAGCCGCGTGCTCACCGTATCCAAAAGATCCGTCACGAAATCATCGATGAGCGCGCGCTGCACTTGGTAGCGCCAGATCCGGAAGCCGGCGTGCGGGTACCGTTGGCGGATGCGCCCAAAGGTCTCGCGCCACAGTGTGACCTCTTCCAACTGCTCTGCTGTCAGAAGGCCTGACTTGAGACCATCATCGATGTCGTGGCTGTTGTAGGCGATCTCGTCGGCATAGTCGACGATCTGCGCTTCAAGGCAGGGTGCCCGACCCGGCTCGAACTGCTGCGCCAGCGGCCGATCGTACGGCGGCGAGTGCTTGACGATCCCCTCGCGGACTTCCCACGACAGGTTCAAGCCCTTGAAGTCCGGGTAGCGTTCCTCCAATACGTCGACGATCCGCAGGCTCTGGGCGTTGTGCTCGAAGCCACCGTAGTTCGCCATCAACTCATTGAGCACGCGCTCGCCGGCGTGGCCGAAGGGAGTGTGGCCGAGGTCGTGGGACAGCGCCACTGCTTCCGCCAGATCCTCATTGAGGCGCAACGCGCGGGCAATGGTGCGGCTGATCTGTGCCGCCTCCATCGTGTGTGTCAACCGCGTGCGGTAGTAATCGCCCTCATGGTTGACGAACACCTGTGTCTTGTACTCGAGGCGGCGAAACGCTGTCGAGTGGATGATCCGGTCGCGGTCGCGCTGGAACGCTACCCGCAGGGGATGTTCGGCCTCCGCATGAACGCGTCCGCGGCTGCCGCGGCTGCGCATGGCATAGGACGCCAGGGTGCGGTCCTCCCACTCCTCGAACGCCGCGCGCTCCATTGCGTGAACTATATTCGCCGCCTGCGGCGCCATGCAAGCAAGCTCAGTCGGCGAGCAGCGCCGTCAGCGTGCGCCCTTGGAGCACGCCCCGCCACGCTGCTTCGATCTCCGCTTCAGGCATGCGGCTGACGATGCGTTCGGCTTCCTCCGGCAACGGGAAGCGCAGCAGCGTGCCTTCGGCGAGCGCCAGCGCACGATCGTAGCGGCTCTCTGCAAGCGAGGCGTAACGGTAGCGCAGCTTCTTGCGGGCACGCTGCAACTCGTCGGTGGAGAAGCCCTCGGCCGCGGCACGCTGACAGGTATTCTCCACTGCGTCGACAAGGCGGCGCGCCGCGGCGCGTGCGGCGCTTGCCGAGATGATCGCCACCGCCCATCCGGCGCCCCAGTCCAAGGTCGCCGACACCTCGTAACCCAGGCCGAGACGCTCGCGGACTTCCTGAAACAGGCGGCTGTCAGGATCTGAGCCGACGATGTCCAGCGCCATGCCAACAGCGATCAGCTGTCGCGGGACGGAAGGAACGGCGATGAGCTTGGTGACGTACGCCTGTCCGCCGCTCCCGCGCAAGCGCAGGGAGCCGTGCTGACCCAACGTCACGCGCGGCTCGGCTTGTTTCGCACCTGCGTGGCCCGCGCTGAAGTGTCGTTGCACGGCGTTACGCGTGGCCGCGATGCTGATGCCGCCGACGACGGCCAGTACGCAGTGCGCGTGGGTGAAGTAGCGGCGGATGAACGCCCCCACATCGGCCGCACACATCGCCTGCAGGCTTTGTACGCTGCCACACACTGGGTGCGACAGTGCGCCGCGAAAGAAGCGCCCCCAGGCACGGGCATGTAACCGTTCCGGCGGATCGTCCATGCGCCCGCGAATCTCGTCGATCACCACCCGCCGTTCCTTGCGGAAGCGGTCGTGGCTTACCTGACTGCGATAGAACTGCTCGGCCAGAAGGGCGAGCGCATCGCCAACGTCTTCGTTGAAGACCTCGAAGGTCAGTGAAATGGTCTCGTACCCGGTGTCCGCATTGTGCTCCCCGCCCAGCTCCGCCGCGCGGCGGTTGAGCATTACCTGGTCGAGCGATGCCGTGCCCTGGAAGAGCATGTGCTCCGCCATGTGGGCGATGCCCGGATGCCTGCCGTCGAAACGCGCGCCGGCGCGGACGCTCAAGGCAATGGTCGTGAGCGGACCGGGGATGTGCTGATACAGCACGCGCAACCCGCGGTTGCGAAACCTCTGGACTCGCAGCATGCGACCGGTTGAAGCACAATGCCGAGCCCCGCGGAAGCGCGGGGTGCTGTTCGACCCGTGGCGTACACGTCGTGGATCACACGGCGCTCTCTACGAGCGCTGCGGACGCTTCTATGGGCCGAGTCGGCGGCGCCGGCGTGCCACCCACAGCAGAAGCGGCAGACCGATCGCCGGCAGCAGGCCCCCGTCACCTGCGGGCGCCGAGCCACCATCGATGCGACAGCTGCAACCGCCGCCGCCACCACCGCCACCGCTCGCAATTGTGCCTGTAGCCGTCGGCGTCGCTGTCGCTGCAACAGGCAACGTGCGCGTCGGCGTCAGGGTCGCCGTACTTGTCCGCACGCTGCTTGGCGTCGGCGTGGCGGCATTGATGGGCGTGCTGCTCGGCGTTGGCGTCGCGGTCAACAGCACCGTGGGCGTCGCCGTTGGCGTGGGCGTACCAGCCTCACCCGTTGGTGTCAGCGTCGGTGTTGGGCTAGGGCTGGCACTGGGATTCGGCGTGCTCGTTCCCGTCGGTGTATCCGTGGGAGCCGGTGTGGTCGTGGGCGTGGGTGTCGGCGTGGTCGTTGGGGTCTCGGTGCTCGTCGGCGTGTCTGTCGGTGCAGCCGGCGGGCCTGCCAGCGGGTTCACCGCCGCAAAGCAATCGGTGACGCCGTTGGTGTCGTTGGGAACCAGATTGGTTGCATCCGACTGGAAGACGACGGTTGCACCGTCCACACTGATCTGCGGGGCACTGCTATCGCCGTCCGCCGGGTCGCTGCCCGAGCCGAGGCTGACGATTTTGATGCTGCCGTTCGTGGTGTCCACGACGAAGATGTCGGTCTTGCCGTTGGGATCGACGTCGACGAGGTTGTTCGCCGCTGACTGGAAGACCACGAAGCGCCCGTCACCGCTAATGCCCGCGAACTGACTCGGCCCGTTGGCGCTCTCGCCGCTGGCGCTCTTACTGACGCGCGTCGTGGTGCCCGCCGCGCGGTCGCGCACGAAGATGTCGGTCTGGTTGTTGTTGTCGTCATCGTCGTCGAGGTTCGAAGCGTCCGAAGAGAAGGCGACGAAATTGCCGTCAGCGCTGATCGCCACGGAAAACCCGGCGGCCTGACTGGGACGGTTCGCTTGCGCGCCCGTGCTCGAGACGCTCACGCGTTCCGTAGTGTGGTTGCAGCGGTCGCGCACGAAGACGTCACGGAAGCCATTGGTGTCGCCGGACACGAGATTTGAGGCATCGGAGTAAAAGGCAACGACGCAACCGTCCGCACTGATCGCCGGGCCGGCGCTCGGACCGTTGCCGGAGTGGCCCACCTGCCCACCGAAGGAGATGACACTGATCAACTCGGCCGCACCACCGTTCGGCGAACGCACAAACACATCACTCGTTTGGTTGCTGTCGTTGGGCACCAGATCGTCTGCCGCAGACGTGAACGCCACCAGGCTGCCGTCGGAACTGACGCTCGGTGCCAGGTCGGGCGCCCCACCGCCACCCCGGCCATCGCCGAACTGATCGTACACCAGGGTCAGGACCTTGGTCATACCGACCGTGCGGTCGTATACAAAGACATCGGCACTGCTGTTGAAATCACCGATCACCACATTTGTTGCAAGCGAGGCAAACGCCACCATCTCTCCAGGATAGTCCACCGCAGGAGGAAAGCTGTTGTCGTTGGTCTCTGTTCCGGGAATATCCGCGACGCTGACGCGCTCGGTTGTGTGCTGCACACGGTCGCGCACATAGACATCCACCTTGTGATTACGGTCTTCAGGTACCAGGGGGGCTGACGACTTGAATGCAACAACCGATCCATCGGCATTCGTGGTCGGCAGCAAACTGCGATCCGTGCTCTGATCACCGTTGTCGGCAACGCTGACCCGTTCGATGGTCGGCAGGGACCCAGCGGAAGCGCTCCACGGTGTGACGGCGGCATACAGCAGCACGGCCCCCAGAACACCGGTCATCCGAACCACAACCACGCCCTGACGGCCTGCCTGCCTCCTACGGGTCCCGGTGTTCATTCCCCTTCGCCGCATCCTTCCGTGCCTCCTCGGTCAGCCGGTCGCATAGCACAAGAGACGGAGGCGCCACAAACCTGGGATTTCTCAGCGGCGTATTGATTCACTGAGGCAATGACTCACCTGTTACTTGAGGAGCTTCTGCACCGCCTTGAACTCCGGGGAGGCGGCGGTCCGAACCCACTCGAGGCAGACCATCTCCACGGTGCTCGGGACCGCACCGGAGCCAACCATCTTGTCCCAGCCGATACGGTAGTCATGCTCGAAACGCGACGAAATGGCGTCGTAGGGAACGTGCACTTGAAAGCCGCGATCGAGCAGGTCGTGGACGGTCTGGTTGACGCAGGCATGTGCCTCGATGCCGCACACCACCAACTGCGGGCGGCGCAACTCCGTCAACGCGGCAGCAAACAGCGGCTCTTCGCAGCAGCTCAGGGAGAGCTTCTCGATCACCGGCTGCCCGGCCTGCAAGCCCTCGGCCACCTCCGGCACCAAGTGCCCGAGCCCCTTCGGATACTGCTCGGTTGCGAGGATGGGCACAGCGACGGCCTTCGCCGCCTCCATGAGCCGCCGGACATTCCGCACCATACGCTCGTGCTCGACCGTCTTGCCGCGATAGGCCTCCTGCACATCGATCACCACGAGCGCACTTTGGCTCCGCTCCAGCATGCGTGGATGCGACATCAACCCAACTCCCTTCCGGCACGCGCTGGCTAACGCGTGATCACGCGCGTGTCCACCGGAAAACCATGCGGTAGCCCGCGAGGCAAGAACGGGTTCAAATCGACGCTGAGCGGCGGCGCGCCGAACGGCGGGACGAGGCGCTCGTCAAAGACGAACGGCGCGGCGCGGTCGATGGCGAACTGATCTTGCAGCAACAAGCGCAGGGTCAAGTGGCGTGAGCGGCCGCGGTCGAAGGACGTCGTGACGAACGGGTAATACCCCGGCCAGTAGTAGTCGCTGTATGGTGTAGGACTCGCCCCCTTGGCAATCGCCAGCGGTCCGTTGATTTGCACGCCACCCCCGCCGCCACCACCCGCGATGACACCGGCCGTGGCTAAGCCGCGCTCCAGTCCCCGCAGGTACGCTTCCGACAGCCGCGAACGGTCATAGACAACCTCCGCTTCGCGTCGGGGCTCTGCCGGCGGCGCCGCTGGTGGCTCGGGCGGCCCAACCTCGTTTGCCATCGACTGCCGTGCCAACTCGTCCACTACAACACGTGCGCTCCCGGCTTGCTCCTTCGGCACTTCGCCCTTTAGGTTGGTGTAGTGCCGGACGCCGTCGGCATCCTGCCACTCGATGATGTCGGCCCTCGCAATTCCCGACCAGCACAGCAGGAGCGCAACCAAGACAACCCAGTTCATGGCGGAATTCTACGCCGCGGCATCGGATGGGGCAACTCGCTCCTGCACGGTCCTGGCGGCGCCTACCAAGAGTCCGCCAACGATCGCCAAGCCGATGCTCATCCATTGCGCTGTAGTCAGGCCGACGAGCCACTCCGGATTGCGCCGCACGAACTCGATCAGAAAGCGCACGATGGCTGACAGGATCAGATACCGACCGAAGAGGTCACCCCTCGGGGGATTGCGCAGACGCCGCCGCCACAGGTAGGCGAAGATCGCCCAGCACGCGAGCATCTCGTAGATCGGCGCCGGATGCACGCGCTCAGTCGTGGGCACGACACCATTCGGATAGCTCATGCCCCAGGGAAGACTCGTCGGCACGCCGTAGTCGCCGTCCCCGGAGAGCTGGCAGCCGATGCGGCCGATCGCCAAACCCATCGCCAACGCCGGCGCAGAAATGTCGGCAAGCTCCAGCCACGCTACGTGGCGTCGGCGCGCCAGGATCCAAGAGCCAACGACACCACCGATGAGCCCACCGTACCACACCCATCCGCTCGCTGAGAGAAGGAAGCTGACCGGGTCCTTGGTAAAGTACTGCCAGCCGGTGGGAATGAGGAAGAGCCGTGCCCCAACCCAGCCACCGATGTAGGCGTACAAGATGAGATCATAGGCGAGGTCGATGTCGTAACCGCGCCGGATGACGTCGCTGCGCACCAGCAAGAACGCCGCCAAGAAGCCGCCAAGGGCGGCCACCCAGAAGCTGGGCACCGCAAGCTCGCCGATGTGAAACAGAATCGGGCGCATAACCGACGTGTCTCCTGCTTAGACCTTGGACTTTGGACGTTGGATGTTGGACTTTGGACCTTGCCCTTCACATCCCCGTTATGTTGTATCCGGCATCGACGTGCAGCACCTCGCCGGTCACGCCGCTGCCGAGATCGCTGCACAAGTAGAGGGCCGTGTTGGCTACCTCCTCCGGCGAAATGTTGCGGCGCAACGGTGCGCGTTCTTCGTGGTGGTGCAGCATGCTCTTGAAGCCGGTGATCCCAGCGGAGGAGAGCGTGCGCAGCGGCCCGGCCGAGATGGCGTTGACGCGAATCCCTTGCGGCCCGAGATCGTACGCGAGATAGCGTACACACGCCTCGAGTGCGGCTTTGGCAATGCCCATCACGTTGTAGTTCGGCAGCGCGCGCTCCGCTCCCAGGTACGTCAGGGTGAGCAGCGAAGCGCCCGCCGGCATGAGCGGTTCAGCGTGCCGCGCGATCGCCACGAGCGAGTAGGCGCTCGTCTCCAGCGCAACCTGGAAGCCGTCGCGCGACGTGTGCAGGAAGCGACCCTTGAGTTCGTCGCGTCGCGCAAACGCCACCGCGTGAATGATGATGTCCACGCGGCCCCACGGCTCGCGCAGCGCCGCAAACGTCGCAGCAATTTCGTCGTCCTTGTTGACGTCGCACGGCAGCACCCGGTCGACCCCCAGCGACGCCGCCAGCGGCCGCACCCGGCGCTCGATGGCCTCGCCGACGTAGGTGAATGCCAGGTCGGCGCCTTCACGCTGCAGCGCTTGCGCGATCGCCCAGGCAATACTGTGATCGTTGGCCACGCCGAACACGATCGCCTTCTTGTCCTGCAACATCGGCATCGCAGGTCCACCTCCACGCTTTCCCTTAGCCGCGGCGCCACCACGGGCGCAAGCCACTGCCGGCGCCGCAGCCGTTGGGGAGTCCTTGCCGGCCATCGCAGCCTTCGATAAACGCAGGTCATGACGCGGCGATTCTTCCCAGCGCTGGCCTTTGTGGTGCTGACGCACGGCGCGGCACCCGCCCTTGCTCAGGATGCCTTGGTGCAGGTGCGGACGCGCGGTGTCCTGCGCTGGGGCGGCGACATCCAGGGGGGCGAGCCCTACGCCTTCCGCGACCCGCATGACAGCGCACGGCTGGTCGGGTTTGAGGTCGAGATCGCCGACGCCCTGGCGCACCGCCTCGGCGGGCGCGCCGAGTTCGTGCAGAACGACTGGAGCACGCTCATTCCGTCGCTTGAACGCGGTGACTTTGACGTCATCCTCAACGGCCTCGAGGTGACAGCGGCGCGCCGCGAGCGCGTGGCCTTCACGCGCCCCTACTACGCCTTCAGCGAAACGTTCGTCGTGCGCCGCGACGACGGCGCCCTGCGCAGTCTCGACGACCTGCGGGGCCGGCGCGTGGGCACGTTGGCCGCGTCGCTTGGGTTCGAGCTGCTGCGCGCAAGGCCTGGTGTGGAGGTCGTCCTCTACGAGGGCGTAGAGGAGCCGTACATCGACCTGGAGCAAGGACGGCTCGACGGAGTGGTGTTGGACAACATCATAGCCGACCGCTACGGGCTCGTGCGTCCAACGTTGCGCGCTGCGGCAACTGTTGGTGAGGGCACTTACGCCATCGCCATCCGGCCAGCGGACAAGGCGTTGCTCCAGGCGGTCGACACTGCGCTGGGCGAGATGAGGCGTGCCGGAGAGTTGCGGGCCATTCTCACGCGGTGGTCGCTGTGGAACGAACGCCAGGAACGTCTGTCTGAGGTTGCGCCGGCGGCTGCCACGCAAGCGGCCCCGGGAGCCGTGACGGTCTCACAACTCCTGCTGTTTCTGCACGCCACCGGCTTCACGGTTTTGATTTCGACGCTGGCGATGGGGCTGGCGGTGGCTGGCGGGTTGGTCCTCAGCGTCGCGCGGCGCTACGGGGGCGCGCCGTTGCGGTTCGCCGCGACCACCTACGTCGAGTTGTTCCGCGGCACCCCGGTGCTCTTGCAGCTCTACGTACTCTACTACGGCCTGGCCCCGCTGCTGACGCTCAACGCCTTTACGGCTGCCGTGGTCGGCCTCGGTATGAACTATGCCGCGTACGAATCCGAGCTCTATCGCGCCGGGCTGCAAGCCGTGCCGATCGGTCAAACCGAGGCGGCGCTGTCGCTGGGGATGTCGCGCCGCCTGACGCTGCGGCGAATTGTCCTCCCGCAGGCGCTGCGCGTCGCCCTGCCCGGCATCGCCAACGACTTCATCGCGCTGCTGAAGGACTCCTCCCTCGTGTCCGTGATCACCGTGGTGGAGTTGACCAAGCAGATGACCATCACCGCTGTCGACGTGCGCAGCTGGGCGTGGCCCGGGCTGTTGTGCGCCGGGCTCTATCTGGCCCTCAGCTATCCACTGTCGCGCCTGGCACGACGGCTGGAACGCCGCCTGGTTCCGGTGCCGGCATGAACAACGGGGCGATCGTCCGCGTGCGCGGATTGCGTACACGGGTCGGTGACGTCGAGGTGTTGCGCGGCATCGATCTGGACGTGCAACGCGGCGCGGTTGTGGCCATCGTCGGGGCCTCCGGCAGCGGCAAGACCACGCTGCTACGCGCCCTCAACTATCTCACACCGTTCAGTCATGGTGAGGTCGTGGTCGCCGGACACCGGCTGCAGCCCGGTATGAATGAGCGAGCCGACGCGGCACTGTTGCGTCAGGTACGCACGCGCGTCGGGATGGTGTTTCAGCACTTCCATCTGTTTCCGCACCTGACGGCTGTCGGCAACATCACCGAGGCACCGCGTTACGTCCTCGGTGTCGACCCCATGGCCGCGCAGGCACGCGCCCTGGCGCTGCTCGAACGGGTCGGCTTGGCCAGTCACGGTCACGCCTACCCGCACACCTTGTCGGGAGGCCAGCAGCAGCGCGTCGCGATCGCGCGCGCCTTGGCGATGGACCCGGACGTCCTCCTCCTCGACGAGCCGACCTCGGCGCTTGACCCGCGGTTGGTGGGGGAGGTGCTGGCTGTGATCGCGGACCTGGCGGCCGGAGGGCAGACGATGGTGATCGTGACGCACGAGATCGCCTTCGCGCGCCGGGTGGCACACCGCGTCGTGGTGGTCGATGCTGGGCTGATCGTCGAAAGCGGTACGCCCGACGACGTGCTGGAGCGGCCCCGGAACGCCGCGACACGCGCGCTACTGGCACTGGAGTAGGATACATGCATCGATTACAGAGCAAGGTCGCATTGATCACCGGCGCGGCCTCCGGCATTGGACGGGCCGCGGCACTGCGCTTCGCGGAGGAAGGCGCACGTGTCGTCGTCGCCGATATCCAAGACGCCCTGGGCGAGGAGACAGCGTCAACGATCCGCGCCGCGGCGGGGGAGGCCTGCTTCGTGCACGCCGACGTTAGTCGTGCCGCGGACGCTGAAGCCATGGTAGCCGCAGCCGTCGGGCACTTCGGCCGCCTCGACATCCTCTTCAACAACGCCGGCGTCGGCAAACACATCCCCTTCGACGCACTCACGGAGGCGGAGTGGGACCGCATTGTCGACATCAACCTGCGGGGCGTCTTCCTCGGGTGCCGCTATGGCGTGCCGGCCATGCGGCACGCCGGCGGCGGCGCCATTCTGAACACCGCGTCGCAGTCGGGGCTGCAGGGTCATCCCAACAATCAGGCCTACTGCGCCGCCAAAGCGGGCGTGATCAACTTCACGCGCTCACTCGCAAAGGATCTGGCGCGACACAACATCCGCGTCAACGCCATCTGCCCGGGCGGAACGGACACGCCGATTCTGCGCGGCTACATACCCGCTGGGGAATCGGCAGACTACGTGGCGCGCATGGTGGCGCCACGCACGCCGTTCGGGCGGCTGGCCCGCCCCGAGGAGATCGCGGCGGCGGCGCTCTTTCTCGTCTCCGACGAAGCCTCCTTCATCAGCGGGGTCGCCCTCCCCGTCGACGGCGCCGCGTCGGCCTGATGCCTGCGCATCGTCGGTGGGCGCGCAGGCTGGACATCCGCACCGGCTCGTGTATCTGCTGCGCGATGCGACACGGTTCTCGCCTGCTGATGGCGCTGTTCGTGGCCGCGCTTGCCGGATGCGCCAGCAAGCCGACGCTGCGTGTCAGCGCGGAACGGAGTGCTGCAACCGACTTCAGTGGCTATCTGACGTATCGGTGGGCGTCGGCGCCACCCGAGGTCTCCCTGGAACACTCCCGGACTCCCCGAGAGTTGCTCGACTGGCGCATCCGCAATGGTATCGAGGCGCAGCTGGCGGCGCGGGGATATCAACAAGTGCAGTCCGGGAAGGCGGACATGATCGTGGCCTACCACCTTGATCTCCGGGAGGCCCATACCGAGTCGGTCGGTGACTTCATCAACTACCGCCAGAGCGGCGGCCAGGAGGCGATGCAGGAAGCCTACGTCTTCGGTTATCAGGAAGGCACACTGGTGATTGAAGCGGTAGACGGAGCGACGCGCCGCCTGGTGTGGCGCAGCGCCGCAGGCCCCCTCCTGAATCCGGAGGCGCAGCAAGAGCGGGTGCGGGAAGCCGTCCAGCGCATGATGGAGCGCTTCCCGGCACGCTGAGGCGCACCCCCCGCGGCTGATGCGACAAGCGGCTCACACTGCGAGCATGGAAAAGAGAGCAGCACCGCCGGGACAGCGGATGCGTGGAGTGGCCCCACGCGCGCATGCGATGCTCGTCTCATTGACCCTGTGCATCGCGTCGTTGACGCGCGCGGCCGAGCCCGCGCCGAGCGCGGCACCGCAGGTGACCCCGACGACGGCTGCCATTCCCGTGACTCAGATCGCCGACTGGGCCGAGCGCACGGATAGCACCCTCCGCCTCATGCGGCCAATCCTGGCCCCCGACCCCACGACTACCGCGATCAGTCACGACGTTGCAGCGCGGGCGACGCAAATTGCCGACCTCAAGCGCGACTCCGCCGCCCAACTGGCTGCCGGTCTCACGCCGCAACCGCTGGATGACCTGCGGCGGCAGTGGTTGCTGATCAAGGACGATCTCGCGAGATGGACACAGGCGATCGGCACCCGCACCGACGCCCTTGAAGCAGACAGCGCGCGGCTGACCCAACTCGACACCACCTGGGCCGCGACCGAGACCGCCGCCAAAGACAGCGATTTTCCTGATGCCCTGCGCGCGCCCATCCGCGGCGCGCGCGCCAGTATTCGCGACGCCCAGGCGCAACTGCGCACGCGACGTGACACCGTGCTGGCCCTCTTGGGCCGCATCTCCGGGCTGCAAAGCCAAGTATTCGAAGCATTGGCGCAACTCGACCTGGCAGAGCGGCAGATGCGGCAGGATTTGCTCATCAGGGACGCGCCGCCCTTGTGGAGTGCGCTGTCGGAGCTGTCGCAGGCCGAGCCGTTTGCCGCGGCGCTGCATGCCGGTCTGCTTCGCAACCGCACCCTGGCGCGCGCCTTCGTTGAGCAACAATCGCGCGGGCTGCTGCTACAGGCTCTGCTGACGGTAGTCATCCTCGCCGTCACGCTAACCCTGTCGCGCCAGCAGCGGGCGGCAGGGACGTCTGACGATATGTCCCCTGCGGTGCAAGCTGTCCTTGAGCGGCCGATCTCGGCCGCAGCCATCTTGGCGTTGATGCTCGGTGCCCCCATCCACCGATACGCACCGGTGTTTCTTGCCAACCTGAATGGCGTGATCATCATCGTGCCATTATTGCGGCTCTTTCGCGGGCGCGCCGCGCCCGAGCTGCGCCGCACCCTCGGCGTACTGGCCGTATTGCTGGTGGTTTCGACGCTGCGTCGCCTGCTGCCACCGCTGGCCCCTATCACACGGTTGATTTTGCTCACGCAGAGCAGCGCCAGCGTGGTATCCATCGTCTGGGTCCTGTACCGCGACCGCATCGCCCACCTCGAGGTGCCGGATGCCTGGCGGCGCGTGCTGCTGATCGCGATGTGGGCCATGCTGGCTACCCTTGCCGTGTCGGTCGTGGCCAACCTGGCTGGGACCGTAACGCTCGCTGTCCTGCTGACTGACGGTGATTTCGCCGCCTCTACCGCCGCCGTCGCGTTTCTCGCAGCCAGCCGTGTCCTGGAGGCATTGTTCATCCAGACCAGCAGGTCGGCGGCCGCGCAGCGCCTACGGTCGATCGCCGGTCACGCGCGGCGGCTGCGCCGCCGCGCTGTCCGGCTCATCCACGCGTCGATGGTCGTGCTGTGGGTCTTGATTACCGTTCGAGTGTTCGGACTCTCAAGGGCGTTCTGGGGAGCCATCGCGGACGCCCTGGGCGCAAGCCTGACGATCGGAGCCGCATCGCTTTCGCTTGCTGATATTCTGACGGTGCTAGTGACGCTGTGGGTGTCGCTGTTGATCGCTCGCATTGTCCGCGTGATTCTCGAAGAGGACGCCCTCCCCCGCCTGTCGCTGCCGCGCGGCGTACCCGGAGCGATCTCCGCGGGGGTGAACTACGTTATTTTGCTGGTCGGCTTCGTCTTCGCATTGTCCGCGGCCGGCGTCGACCCCGGTCGGGTGACGTTGGTTGCGGGCGCGTTGAGCGTTGGCATCGGCTTTGGCCTGCAGAACGTAGTGAATAACTTTGTGTCCGGGATCATCCTGTTGTTCGAGCGCCCCATTCAGATCGGCGACATTGTCAGTTTCGGCAACACCAGCGGCCAGGTACGTCGCATCGGCTTCCGCTCCAGTACGATCGCTACATCTGATGGTGCCGAGGTTGTGGTGCCCAACGGCACCCTATTGTCAGAAAAAGTCGTCAACTGGACGCTGAGCAATGATCAACGCCGCATTGAAATCACGGTCGGGGTGGTCTACGGCAACGACCCTAACGCGGTCATTCGCGTCCTCGAAGGGGCGGTGAAGGAGACCCCCGATCTTCTCGAACAACCGCCGCCGCGCGCGTTGTTCGTCGGCTTCAGCGACACCAGCCTGCAGTTCGCCTTGTGGGTGTGGACTGATCGGCAAGACATTTTCGCGGCAGTGCGCAGCCACGTTGCCATCGCCGTCCACGACGCGCTGCGTGCTGCGGGCATCGAGATGCCCTTTGCCCAGCGGCAGCTGCAAGTGAAGTCGGGCGAGGCAGTTCCGCCGAGCGATGACAAGAGACCCTGACAGCGTGCCGCCCATGGCACGGCAGGCTGGGTGCCAGACGCTGCCGTCCGCAAGGTACGCCCGTCAGGGGAAGGGGCTTCCGACCGACTATTCGGCTGGCAGCCGCCGACGGCGTAACCGCCCCTTGGGACCGCGCGTTTCCGTACTGTTGCCGGCGTACAACGCCACCCCCACCCTACCCGCTGCGCTGCGCAGCATTCTGCGCCAGAGCGAGCCGGAGTGGGAATGCGTCATCGTCGACGACGGATCCGAAGATGACACCCTCGCCTGCGCACGTACGTTTGCGCAGCGCGACGCGCGTTTCACCGTGGTCTCAACGCCGCACCGCGGGCTCGTGGCGGCACTCAACACCGGCCTCGCGCACTGCCGTGCAGACATCGTGGCACGCATGGACGCCGACGATCTCATGCACCGGCGGCGACTGGCTGCACAGCTCACGATGCTCGCCGCACAGTCTCAGCTTGTCGCAGTGGGCTGCCACGTCCGAATGTTTCCGCGCGCCGCGCTCCGCGACGGGCTGCGCGCCTACGAGCGCTGGCTGAACAGCATCGACTCGCCTCGGCGCGTGCAGACGGAAGCGTTCGTCGAGTGCCCGATCGTGCACCCAACGCTTATGATTCGCCGCATCGTCTTGTCACAGCTCGGCTATCGCGATTGCGGCTGGGCCGAAGACTATGACCTCATTCTGCGCCTCATCACGCGCGGCGACCACATCGGGGTGGTCCCGCAACGGCTGTTGTGCTGGCGCAACGGTCCGCGGCGGCTCACCTGGAGTGGGGCGTCATACGCGCTCGATCGGCTCGTGGCCTGCAAGGCCGCGTTCCTCGCCGCGCACTTCCTGGCTGGCACCGACACGTACATCTTGTGGGGGTTCGGTGACACCGGTCGTGCCCTGCAGCGCGCCTTGCTGCAGCACGGCAAGCGGCCCTCGCACGTCGTCGAAGTCCATCGGGGCCGTCTCGGCAACGTCATCCACGGCGCCCCGGTCGTCGGCTACGAGCAGCTGGCGCGGCTGCCGCACCGCCCGGTGGTAGTATCAGTGGCGGGTGAGGGTCCGCGGCAGCAGATCCGCGACGTCATGGCAACCATGGGCTTCCGCGAGCTGGATGATTTCGTCTGCGCCGCCTGACATGACGAGTTGAAAGTGGCAAGCTGACAGCTACAAGCCAGGGGGTTTGCCGGGAGGAATGTGAAATGGATGAGCGTCGCATCGTACTGTCGACCCGCGAGATGCCGGCGGCGTGGTACAACTTGGCGGCGGATCTGCCCACGACCTTGCCTCCACACCGTCATCCCGCGACCGGCCAGCCGGTCACCGCGGCCGACATGAGTGCCATCTTTCCGCCCGCGCTCATCGAGCAAGAGGTATCGACGCAGCGCTGGGTAGAGATCCCGGACGCGGTGCGTGATCAGTTGGCATTGTGGCGGCCGACGCCGCTCGTGCGCGCACGCAACCTCGAATGCCACCTCGGCACGCCGGCGCGCATCTACTACAAGAACGAGGCGGTGAGCCCGGCGGGCTCGCATAAACCGAATACGGCGGTACCGCAGGTGTACTACAACAAGCTCGCCGGCATCACGCGCCTCGCCACCGAGACCGGTGCTGGCCAGTGGGGATCCAGTCTGGCGTTTGCCTGCGGCCTCTTCGGCCTGCAGTGCAAGGTCTACATGGTCAAGGTCAGCTACGAGCAGAAGCCCTACCGTCGTTCACTCATGCAATTGTGGGGAGCGGCGGTGGTGCCCTCGCCATCGCGCGACACGCACACGGGGCGGGCAATTCTCGAGAAGGACCCGGAATGCTCGGGCTCACTCGGCATTGCCATCAGTGAAGCCGTCGAGGACGCCGCCAGCCGCAAGGACACCAACTACGCGCTGGGCAGCGTGCTCAATCACGTCTGCCTGCACCAGACCATCATCGGCCTGGAGACACAGAGGCAACTGGCGATAGCGGACGAAACGCCGGATGTGATGATCGGCTGTGCCGGTGGTGGCTCGAATCTTTCCGGGCTGATCTTTCCCTTCGTCAAAGACGCCATCGCCGGCACGGGGCCGCGCCTCGTGGCCGCCGAACCCGCGGCGTGCCCGTCGCTGACACGCGGGCGCTACGCCTACGACTTTGGCGACACGGCCGGGATGGCACCCATGACTCGCATGTACACCCTCGGCCACACGTTCCTCCCCTCTGGCATCCATGCGGGCGGCCTACGTTACCACGGCATGAGCCCGCTGGTGTCCCTGCTGCGTCACCTGAACGTGTTGGAAGCGGTGGGCTATCGCCAGAACGAGGTCTTCGAGGCCGCGGTCACGTTCGCGCGCACCGAGGGCATCTGCCCGGCACCGGAGACCGCCCACGCGATCAAGGCAACGATCGACGAGGCGCTGCGCTGCAAGGCCGTTGGGAAGAGCGCGTGCATCGTCTTCAACCTATCGGGCCACGGCCACTTCGACTTGACCAGCTATGACAAGTATCTCGCCGGCCAGCTCGAAGACTTCGAGCTGCCGCAGCGCGAGATCGAACAGGCCCTCGAACACCTGCCGGTCGTCCCGGACGATGGCGCCTCCTACGAGGCGTGAGGGCGAGCGACCGCGGCATGGGCGCCCTGCAGGTCCGGCTGCTCAAAGCCATCGATCATCTCATCGGCCGGACCATCTACCGCGCATTGTTGTACTGGCACCGTCGGCAGGCGCCGCCGGGAGACGGCGAACTGGCGGCCGTGGTGACCCGGATTCTGGTCGTCCGGCCGGGCGGTATCGGCGACGCCGTGCTGTTCTTCCCGCTGTTGCAAGCGTTACGACGGGAGTTTCCCCAGGCGCGCCTCGAGGTGCTTGCCGAACGCCGCAACGTCGGCTTGTTTGCTACCAACGACGTCGTCCACTCCGCCTATGCGTACGATCGTGGCTATGGACGCGAGCTGCTGACGGTGCTGCGTGGCAGATACGACATCGTCATCGACACCGAGCAGTCGCATTTCCTGTCGGCGATCATTACGTATCTCACCGGTGCGCCGGTGCGCGTCGGCTTCGACACGCAGGGGCGCGGCGGCTTGTTCACGCACCGCGTCCACTACAGTGACCAGATCTACGAAGTGCACTCCTTCCTCAACCTGTTCCACGCACTCAGCGGCAAGCGCCTGCCCTTCGATCCGGAGCGGCCGTTCTTCCCGATCGCCGAGGAACATTTGACTTGGGCGCGGGCACTGCTCGGCACGGGCTCCGACGCGCGCCTCGCCGTTGTCCTTCCCGGGGCGAGCACGCCGTTGAAGCGCTGGGCGCCGGAGCGGTACCGCCGCGTCGTGCAGTGGTTGATCGAGCAAGGGTTGCGCGTCGCGGTAATCGGTGGGGCGACTGATGTGCAGGCGGCGCGAGAGGTGACCCAGGGGCTCGACCCGGGCCGCATCATCAACCTCGCGGGCAGCACCAATCTGCCGCGCACCGCAGCGGTGATCGCACTGGCCGACGTCTACGTCTCGAGCGACACGGGCCCGCTGCACATCGCTTACGGCGTCGGCACGTCCACGGTCCACATGTTCGGCTCCGGCATCCTCGAGAAGTGGGCGCCCGCCGGCTCGCGCTACCGTGCCGTGCACAAAGCCCTGCCCTGCTCTCCGTGCACACGTTACGGCTACACGCCGCCGTGCCCGTACGGCGTCGAGTGCATGCAGCGCATCGAAGTGGAGGACGTCATTCCGAAGCTGATCGAAGCGTTGGCGCAGCCCGCCGCTTCTTCGTCGCGTCGGGCCCGGGCGTAAACGGCGTCGGCGCCCGCTGGCGGCGCGTCAGGCTTTACGTTGTCGATGCGAGGGTGTAGGTCCGCCGGAGATGGAAGCCTGCGCACGCTGCTTGGTCCGCCATCCGTTGCTTGTTGTGGGCGTGCATGGGCTCGTAACCCTCGCGCTCGGCGTGTACGCACTGCACATCCGCATCGAGAGCTCGATCGAAAGTGTCCTGCCTGCGGGGGATCCCGAGGTCAGTTACTACGAGACCATCCGCTCGACCTTCGGCAGCGACGACGTCGGGGTCGTGGGGGTGCGCGCGGACAATCTGTTTGCAGCGGCGACACTGGAGAAGATCGCGCGCGCCACCGACGCCATCAGCCGTGTGCCCGGCGTGGAGCGCGTGCTCAGCATCACCAACGCCATCGATCCGGCCGCCGACGTCTTCGAACCACCGCCATTGTTGCCCGACATCCCGCCCACCGCCGACGAAGTCGCGAGGCTGAAGCAGAAGCTTACCTCGACGCCGCTCTACGGGAAGAACCTGGTTGCCGACGATTTCAAGGGTGCCGCCATCAACGTCTTCTTCAAGAATCTGACCGACGCGGAGTACGTCGATCTGGATGTCGACGGAAAGATCAATGCGATTCTCGCCCGCGAAAGCGGGCCGGAACGCTTCTTCTACACGGGTGCCGGGCACCTCAAGCAGGCTGCCGTCGACATGATGCGCCGCGATCTCCTCCGCTTCACCCCGATCGCCCTGGGGCTTGTGCTGCTGGTGCTGTGGCTGTCGTTCTGGAGTGTGCGGGGCGTGGTTCTGCCGATCATCTCGGTGCTGCTGGCGCTGGTGTGGACGCTGGGCGTGATGGTGCTGGCGGGCAAGTCGATCACACTCGGCACATTCGTGTTGCCCCCACTGCTCATCGTCATCGGCAACTCCTACGCCATTCACGTGATGGCGCGCTACTACGAGCAAGTGGACGCCGGCGCGCCGCCAGCAGATCTGGTGGTGCGTGCTTTCCAGCGGGTGTGCCTGCCGCTGCTGATCTCGGCATTGACCGTCGCCATCGGCTTCGGCTCGCTCATGGTGAATCGCATCACGGCGATCTGGGATCTGGGCTTGTTCGCCGTGGTGGGGGTGACTTTTCTGACCGTGACGTCGCTCGCCTTCATTCCGGCGGCCTTGCAGTCCATGAGCGCCGAAGGGCGCACGGAGCGCACCGGCAAGGTGTCGCCGGGGCTATCGCGCAGCCTGACGGCGCTGGCACAGTGGGCCTATGCATCACGTCGCGTCATTCTCTGGGGTGCGCTCATCGTCGCGGTGCTGGCGCTGAGCGGCACGCGCCGCATCCATGTGGATTCCGACTTCCTCTACTACTTCGACCCCGACTCCGAGGTCCGCATTGCCAACCAGACCATCAACCAACAGATCGTTGGCAGCAATCCTTTTTATCTGGTGATCGAAGGTGCGGCGCCGGGCACGATCAAACACTGGGAGGTGTTGAAGCTCATCAAGGATCTTCAGGGGTTCCTGCGGACGCTGCCGGGCATCACCTCCTCCATCTCCGTAGTCGACTATCTGGAGTTGCTCGAAAGTGGATTGAACAAGACCGGCGAAAAGGACGTGTTGATCGATGAGCAAGGGCGCGTCGTGGCGCCGCAGGAGGTGAAGACATTCTGGGAGGACCCGGCGCGCCTGAGCCCGGTGCTGGACTTGATGAGCACCAGCCCGGCGACGTTCAAGGCGATCGTGACGCAGGACTTCCGCGCCGCCAACGTCATGGTGCGCACGAAGCTGACCGGATCGCGGGCCATCGAGGACACGCTGGCGCGGATCCGCGCCTATACCGCCGAGCACTTCCCTGCCGATTTGCCCGTGCACCCGACCGGCAGCCTGGTGTTACTCACCGGCACCACCTCGGACATCGTCACCGGCCAGATCAAGAGTCTGTCACTCGCCCTCGGCGTCATCTTCATCGTGATGTCGCTGATGTTCCTGTCGGTGAAGGTGGGCTCGCTGGCGATTCTGCCCAACGTGTTGCCGATCGTCATCTTCTTCGGCGTCATGGGTTGGCTCGGCATCCTCCTGAACCTCGGCACCAGTTTGATCGCCGCCATCGCGTTGGGCATCGCGGTCGACTCGACCATCCACTACATGGCGCGGCTCAACCTGGAGCTGCAGGGCGAGACCGATCAGGCGGCGGCGATGGCGCGCACGCTGCGGGCCGTCGGTGTGCCGATCATCTACGCCACGGTGGCGTTGTTCTTCGGCTTCCTGACCTTCGCGTTCTCCAGCTTCGTCCCCATTCAGAATTTCGGCATCCTCACCGGCGCAACGCTGCTGACGTCGCTGGGCACCAACCTCGTGCTGCTCCCGGCATTGCTGGCGACGACGAAGATCATCACGCTTTGGGACCTCGTCTCCGTAAAGCTCGGCCGCGATCCGGCGCGGACAATTCCATTGTTCGCGGGGTTACGCCCCGGGCAGGCGCGCATCGTGGTGTTGATGGGTGAGATCAAGCGCTTCGCGTCCGGTGACTACATCGTCCGTCAAGGCGAAGAGGGTGGTGAAATGTACGTCATCATCCAGGGCAGCGCGCAAGTGATTGCCAGCCACGGCGAGCAGCGCAAGGCGCTCGTACGCATGCAGCGTGGCGACGTGTTCGGTGAAATGGCGCTGGTCCGACAGAACGTGCGCACCGCCGACGTCGTGGCGGCCGAACCGGTCGAGGTACTGGCCGTCGATGAGACCTTCTTGCGACGTCTGCAGCTGCGCTACCCGCGCATCGCCGCGAAGGTGTTCCTGAACCTTACGCGCATCGTCAGCGACCGGCTGCAGCGCATGACCGAGCAGTTCGTGGCGCGGGCGTGATCCCTACCGTCGCCCCGCAAGTTCGCGGTAGCGGAAACAACTGGCGACATGATCGTTGACCATGCCGACTGCCTGCATGAAGGCGTAGCAGATCGTCGGACCGATGAAGCGAAAGCCACGCTGCTTGAGGGCCCGGGTCATCGCCTGCGCCTCCGGCGTCTGTGCGGGAACCTCCCGCACGCTGCGCCAGCGGTTCTGCAGCGGCGCGCCGCCCGTGAACGACCAGATGAAGTGATCGAAACTTCCCTCCTCCTTCTGCACTTGCAGAAACGCCCGGGCATTGGCGATGGCCGCCTCGATCTTCAAGCGATTGCGCACGATGCCCGGATCGGCGAGCAAGCGCTTGATGTCTCGTGCCCCAAAGTCCGCCACCTTGCGGGGATCGAAGCGTGCGAACGCACGCCGGTAGTGGTCGCGCTTCCGGAGAATCGTGATCCAGCTCAGTCCGGCCTGCGCGCCTTCCAGAATCAGGAACTCGAACAGGCGCCGCTCGTCATGCGCCGGCACGCCCCACTCCTCGTCGTGGTAGCGGAGATACAGGGGGTCCTTCGACACCCATCCGCAGCGCGTTTTCATGCAGCGCACCGACTCGAATGCTGGGTGAATGCTGACTGTTGCCCGCCCGGGCACACGGCCTTTCTCAATTCAGCATTCACAATCCACCATTCGCCATCGGACTACCTGACTGCTCGCCTCGGAGCGAGAGCCTGATCACCTCTTTTGCTGGGCGCGCGCCTCCAGGGTCTTCGCCAGCACGGGATCGCGTTCCCGTATCGCTGCCAACACCTCGGCGGAGAGCGGCGCCTGGGCTTCAAAAATCCCCTGCAGGCGGTCGCGCACGTCGGCGCAGGGATCGTTCACGCGTCGCGCCAATCCCTTCAAGACGGTCTCGTCGAGCGGCAGCCGGTGCGACAGCGCATACGCCGCCCACCGGCGCGTCGATTCGTCGATGCTATCGAACCCGGCCAGCATGCGTGTGCTGAGGCGCGCATCGGCCGGTGACAAGCAATCGAGCAATCGGAAGCCTTCCGAGTGCCAGAAGAGTTGCTCAGGGATTTCTTCGGACCGCAGCCCCTTGCCGGCGGGTACGTACTTGACCAGCTCACACGCGGTGTCCACGACCTCGGACGACAGGGGCTCAGCCAGGAGCTGCTTGGCGCCCTCGACGGCGAGACGGCGGTACTCGTCTGGGCTGATCCACGCCAACTGCAGGGCCAGATGCGCAATTTGCATCTTCAGCGCCGACGCGTTTAGGCTGTACATCAGAGCGAGCATTTGCCGCCGCGGCGTCTCCTGCGATTGGATTGCCATAAAGAGCCGCTGCTCCTCTCCGCGCAGCCCCTCGGGAGGATGGCGGGTGAAGAACACCTCGATGGTCGGCACGAAGGCGAGAAAGTCGCTCCTCGTAAACAACCGCTGAACGATGCGCAGGCGCTCGACCACCGTCTGGGTGTCGTCATAGATCCTGCACATGAGGGTTCGATCGGCCGCGGCGCCCTCGAGCGGCGTCAGCCCGGTCATTTGCACCAGACTCGTCCCCGCAAACGCCGCGAGCAGCTCCTTGTTTGGCCCGCTGTCTCGCCCCGCCCGCGTGAGATACCGTGCGTAGTCGCCCTTGCGCTGGAAGTACTTACGCAAAAGAGACGCCGCTTCCGCGCCGCGTGGCGCCACGGAGTCGAACCCGTAGATGCGTGGCACACCCATGAAACTGCGGCGCAGCGATTCCCTGAAGCTCGGTCCGAGCGGACCGTAGCGCAGCTCGACCACACGCTCCGCGGCGGCGCGGCTGAAGCCGTGCGCGAGCAGGACGTAAAAGTACTCTGTCGGTGTACGGTTGTCGGCATTCTTTGTGGCCAGCGTATTGCAGGCCAGCAGGAACACCTCGCGCGGATCGTGAAACAGGCCCTGACAACGGGACTGGCAAGAGGCTTCTTCAATCTCTTGAACGTTCAGAGAGATCCCGTAGTCGCCGAAGAACCCTCCTGCGAACTCCCCGGAATACAGCACAATGTCGCAACGCAGGTCCGGCCGACACCGACTCATGAGCCAACCGGGCGTTGGCGCGGCCAAGGGGCCTGACTGCGCGGGAGAGCTGCGCGACATCGACTCTCCGGCCTTGTCACCGTACAGATGCGCCGGGGTCAACTCGATGAATTCGAAGTCTTGCGGCGACAATTGCGACTTGAACGCGTCGATCTCATGCGGGCTGTGAAAGCCAAAGGTGCAGACGCGGAATTGTGCCGCCTGCACTTGACCCGCTAGCGTCAACAGCAGCGCCGCGAACGATGCTGCTAGTCTCAGGTAATGCCGGTATGGGAAGTCAACGGTCCGCGGGCTGTGCCACACCACGGTATTGTAGAACTAGCGGGCTGCGGAAAAAGGGGGTGGCCCGCTTCGACGCGGTGCCGGTTAGCGGGCCGGCTTGCGCAGCTTCGGGCGATGAATTGCCCGGCCATTCTCTTGGCCGAGAAATGCCTCTTGCACGTTGTAGGGGCACAGGCGCTGTGCCCCTACCGGGCCGAAAATCGACGGTCTCTCCCCAGCCGTAACCCCTCGCCTGGCCTGCCTCGCGTCCGCGTTTAATCGCCTCCGGTGGCACCGGCCACCTGTGCATCGCAGTGCAGGTAGTGCGATTGTTGCAGCCACTGGGCATCCGGGTAGTAGGCGAAAATGGCCGAACCGCCCGCAATGCTATTGATGATCTGCGGCGCCACGTCCCGGGGCACTGCCGGGCATCCCCAAGTCACACCGATTGTGCCCCACTGAGCCGCGAACTCGTGGCTGACGTCCGGGGAGCCGTGCACGACGATGGCACGCGCGCGGGCCTTGTCGTTGATGCCCGGCTCGAGTCCGGAAAGACGCAACGAGTAGCCGAAGTAGCCCGTGTACACCTCGTCGGTGCGGAATAGTCCGAGGCTGGACTGATGCGAGCCCATCTCATTGGAGAACGCCACCGCCATGGTGTCGCCGCTGCCCTCGCCGTGGGCGACCAGCTCATGGTGGAGCACCTGCTTGTGCTGCACATCGATGACCCACAGCCGCGGTTTGCCTGACGGCAAGCTGTAGTCGATGACGGTCAGCACCGGGCGTTCAAAGCGGCCTTCGCGTTCGCCGCAGCGATAGGCTTGGATGGCCAGATCGAGCACCTCGCGCCGTGGCCAGGCATCCGCAGTCTCAATTGGGGCCGGCGGCGGGAGCGGGCGGGGCGGCGGCGCCGTGGCGCAGGACGACAGCAGGCAGACGATGAGCGTGAGCGTAGAGGCGCGCAACGTTGCGATGCGAACGGCGCCAAAGCCCGGTTGCCGCCCGCGGCTTTCCGTACTCCCTTGCGCTCGACGTTGAATTCGCAGCTCGCCCACCGGTTTCCTCCCCTGCTCCGGTGTCGATGGGACGACCCCCTGACCGACACCACAGTCCTGAAAGCGGGCGCAGTCTAGCCAGAGTCGCGGAGAATGTCATCAAGAAATTGACCGGGTGAGCCGGCGGCGCGGTCTCAACTCGGCTGCGCAAGGTGCCGGTAGAGATCCGCATACGCCGCCGCCGAGCGCTCCCAGGAGAAATCGGCGTGCATGGCGTTGCGCACCAGCCTGCTCCAGGACTTCTCGGTGCGGTGGACGCGTAGGGCGCGGTCGACGCACGCGAGCAGCGCTTCGCCGGTATACTCGGCGAACTTGAACCCGGTTCCTCCTCCGTGCCGGGGGTCGAACTCGACGACACTATCCTGCAGGCCACCGGTGGCGCGCACGATGGGGATCGTGCCGTAGCGCAGGCTGTACATCTGGTTGAGCCCGCAGGGCTCGTAGTGCGACGGCATCAGGAACATGTCGCTGCCGGCTTCAATCTTGTGCGCGAGGGTGTTGTCGAACGCGATGCGGACGGCCAGTCGCTTCTTGAAGCGGCGCTGCAACTCGGCGAAGAGGAACTCGTACACGGCGTCACCGCTGCCCAACACAACGACCTGGAGACGCTTGCGCAGCAGTTGCGGTGCGACTTCGGCGAGCAGATCGAAGCCCTTCTGGGCAGCGAGACGTGAGACAATGCCGATCAGGGGAACCTTCGGGTCGACAGGCAGATCCATTGCCGCTTGCAGGTCGGCCTTGCACGTTGCCTTGCCCGCAAGATCATCGGCTGAGTAGCGCGCTGCGATGTGGGGGTCGTGCTCCGGGCTCCAGTCCTCGTAATCGACGCCGTTGAGAATCCCGGTCAGCGCCTGCCGCCGCGCCACGAGGACGCCGTCCAACCCGTGCCCGAACTCCTTGGTCTGGATTTCCTGCGCGTACGTCGGGCTCACCGTGGTGATGGCGTCGGAACAGACGATGCCGCCTTTGAGATAGTTGATCTTGCCGTAGAACTCGAGCCAGTCGGCGCTGAAGTAGCGCCAGCTGAGGTTCAGCAGATGCCAGTCGAAGTGCCAGAAGAGTCCCTGGTAGCCGAGGTTGTGGACCGTCAAGACAGTGCGTACGCGCTCCAAGCCCGGGTAGCGGGCGAGGTCGGTGTGCAGGAACACGGGAGCCAGTGCCGTCTGCCAGTCGTGGCAGTGCAGGACATCCGGTGCACCGAGATGCTGTAGTAAGGCTGGTATGGCGCGGCCGAAAAAGGCGAAACGCTCCGCGTTGTCGAGGTAGTCCCCGTCGGGGGTACCGTAAAGCCCGGCGCGTGCGAAGTACTGGTCGGCCTCAACAAGGTAGACGGGAACCTCGTCGTCCATCTCGGACTCCAGAACACCAGCGCTTACCGTTTGACTGGACACCGGCACCTGCAGGACCCAGTCGGTACGCCGCAGCGGGAAGCGCTCTGGCGTGATCGAGCGGTACTTCGGCACGACGACGGCCACCTCGATGCCGAGGCGCCGCAGGGCGTGCGGCAACGCGCCGACAACATCCGCCAGGCCGCCGGTCTTGGCATACGGCACCACCTCGGATGCCGCCATCACCACGCGCATGTGCTCCCCCGTTCGGTTGAACTACGCCCAGGCGTCGCGCAGGTGGCGGGCGGCGTCTTCCGGTGGCGTCGGATTGATGTAGAAGCCCGTGCCCCACTCGAAGCCAGCGACCTTGGTGAGCTTGGGCATGATCTCGAGGTGCCAGTGGTAGTAGCCTTCCTCGGTCTCACGGATGGGCAGCGAGTGAATCAGGTAATTGTAGGGCGGCGACTCGAGGACCTTGTTCATGCGATTGAGGATGTCGCGCAGCGCCCGCGCCAGGTTGTGGTGCGCATGGCGTGTCATCTGCTCGAAGGCCTCGCCATGCGTTTTCGGCAGCACCCAGGTCTCGAACGGAAAGCGCGGGGCGAACGGGCAGAGCGTGACGAACTCGTCGTTCTCGGCAACGAGGCGCACTTGATCCTCGCGCTCCTGCCGGATCAGATCGCAGAATACGCAGCGTTCCTTGTGGCGGAAGTACTCGCGTGCCCCGTTCAGCTCCTCCGCGACGTTCAGCGGAATGATCGGCAGGGCAATCAGCTGCGAATGCGTATGCTCGAGGCTGGCACCGGCCTCGGAGCCGTGGTTCTTGAAAATCAGGATGTAGCGAAAGCGGCGATCCTTCTTCAGGTCATGAACCCGGTCATGATACGACCACAACACGTCTTCGATCTGCTGCTCGCTGAGCTGCGCCAGGTCGCTCGAATGATCCGGTGTTTCGATGATGACCTCGTGGGCGCCGACGCCGTTCATCATGTCGAAGATGCCTTCACCCTTGCGGCCCAGCTCGCCCTCGATGCGCAAGGCAGGAAACTTGTTCGGTACGACGCGAACACTCCAATCCTGCGAGTTCGGCGGCCCGCCGTTGCTGCGGAAGGCCAGGACCTCGGGTGGGGTCTCATGCTCATGGCCAAGGCAGAAGGCGCACGCCGTCGCCTTGCGCGCCTCCCGTGAACGCGAAAAGTCGGAGGGGCGGCGCGCGCGCTCCGTCGAAATAATCACCCAGCGACCCATGATCGGGTCCTTGCGTAACTCCGGCATTGTCTCCACTGTCCCCCAATTTTTG
>DATKMS010000020.1:0-6315 GCA_035541735.1 Candidatus Margulisiibacteriota bacterium | reverse complement strand
CATCAGAATCCCGTCGGCGGCGAACTGCGGATCAAGCAGTTTGCCTGCGAGGTGATCGGATTGCTTCAGGCGAAGGGGCAGGGCGCGATGGGCATGGACCAGGATAATACGGTGGTCATGCCGCTGCGGACCGTTCAGCGCCGGCTGACCGGCAACCAAGATGTCGGCACGTTGCTCGTTTCGCTGAAAGACGGGGCGTCGAGGGAGAAGGTCAAGAACGAGATCGAAGGGTTGATGCGCGAGCGACGGAAGATCGCCGAGAACGAAGACGACAATTTCAACGTGCTCGACACGCGGCAGATTGCGGAGACGCTCTCCGGCACGACCCGCGTCATGACCATGCTCTTGGGTGCTGTGGCTGCCGTCAGCCTGCTGGTCGGCGGCATCGGCATCATGAATATCATGCTCGTGTCGGTGACCGAGCGCACACGTGAGATCGGTATCCGCCTCGCGATTGGAGCGCTCGAAGGAGAAGTTCTGCTGCAGTTTCTGGTAGAGGCCGTCGTGCTCTCCGCGTTCGGCGGTCTCGTCGGCATTGTGCTGGCGACGCTGGCTACAGTGGGACTCGCCCACATCATCCGAGTTCCCTACCTCTTCAACCTGCAGATCAACATCCTCGCATTCCTGTTCTCGGCAGCGATCGGCGTGATCTTTGGTTTCTTCCCGGCACGCCGCGCCGCCCAACTCGACCCAATCGAGGCGTTGCGCCGCGAGTAGCGCGGCGGCTTGTTTGAGCGACGTGCCTGCGGAACCCACGCGGGCATCGCGTCCACGCTTTCGGAATCGCGCACAATCGTGGCGAGCCGTGGCCGCAACCGGTATCGCCACTTGGCCCGCGGGGGCCAATCTACGCCACAAGGCGCCACACCGTACAACATTGGCCTCAAAATTCGTCTATTGTTTCAAGCCATTTTTCGGTTTCAAGTCCCCCTCATCGCACCAAATTTCGGGCGAGTGTTCTTGTCGAGGGAGCGGCTCGCCCCCCCGTTGACGTGCTCGCCGATCACGGCCAGACGCTGCAGCCGATCGAGGGCAAGTCAGGCCGGACGATTGCCGGCGACTGGGTCGATAGCATCGAGCAGTGGATTCAATGGGCCGGCCGCAAGGCGCAGGCGCCCCAACTGGTCTACGGCCGCGATCGGGCGACGGAGCACCACGGCGTCAAGGTGCTTCCGTGGCAGCGAATTGATGCCTTGGCCGCGGCGGTTTGACCGAGTCGCTGCGCAGAGGTGATGTCGCCCTTGCGTATGCAGCTAAGCGAGTTCGTGCTCGCCCGCGCCCTCGTTGGGTACTGTCCCAGTCGAAGGGTTGGATGCGCTACGGAAGTCGGACAGTAACCCTACATCCATCCCGGAACTCATCGACGGCAGCTTGGTTGATGCGGCCCATCTGATTCCGTGTCCACACGCTTCCGCGAGGCCTTGGTAAACTCGATGAGTTGGAGCGCTGAGGTCCGCTTGCAGGAAGCTCACTGAGCTGTCAGCCTGTTTCCCGAGGCGAAGATGATGGCCATGACTGCCGGATCGATCCTTCGGGCGTTCGCGCGCAATAGCGCGTGGGCGAACTACCGCATCCTCGAAGCATGCGCCCGGCTGACGCCGAGCCAGCTCCACGCGACGCGCACGAGCTACTTCCCGACGATCATGAAGACGCTCAACCATATCCTGATCGTCGACTGGCTGTATATCGACGCGCTTGAGCGCGGTGGGCGGGGGCTCGAGACGGTCGCGAACGAGGAGCCGTTCACTGCGCTCGCACCGCTGCGCGACGCGCAGCTGGCGTCGGATCGCAAGCTGATCACGCTCATCGAGGTCGTGGACTACGAGGCCGATATCGCGATCCAGCGCGTCGATCATGTGCAGATCGAGCGCGCCGGCGACGCGCTAATGCATCTGTTCCAGCATCAGATCCACCACCGCGGCCAGATCCACGCGATGCTTTCCGGCACCGAGGTGTCGCCGCCGCAGCTCGACGAGTTCTTCCTTCGCGAAGAGCTGCCGCTCCGACGCGGCGAACTCGAGGCGCTGGGGCTGCCGCTGGTCTGACGCGTAGTTGCGCACGTCAAACCACGGCGCAACATTCGCGACGGCGAACGAACCCCCTTGCGCAAATCTCCTGGGCCGTCCCACCGCGCGCGGGCTCAATCGCGACGTTCCTCTTCCGCGACAAACCGGCGCTCTGAGCCGGTATCACCTCCCTGACCGACGCTCCAAACTTTTCTAGAGATCATTGTTTTGAGACAGAGCGAAGGGCGCCAAGGGCAACCGGAGGTCTGTCGTACAACGCATGATGCGGCGACGATGAGCAGGGTCGGACGGGAGCTGCACCGACACTACCGAGGCGTTTGAGTCTATCGCAAGCAATTTGTGGCTAGTGAGATCAGTCGCGGCCACCCCCCGAACGCTATCCGCCGCCCTGTCCTCAGATGCGCTGAGCCGCAACCCTGCCCGAGGGTGGGACGAGACCGACTTGGTTGACCGCAACCGCGACAGCTGTTACGCGGCTGCGCGCAGAGGCGAAGCAGACACAACCTGGGAGGTACTTTGTGGTGAAGATTGGATTGGCGTCCTGGACCCTGACCGCGTTGAGCCTCGGCACGATCCTCTTGCTGGAAGCTCCCGTTCGAGCATTCAACTGCATGCAAACCTGCGACGACAACAACGCTTGCACCGCTGACAGTTGCAATCCGATCACCGGGTGCGTGCATACCCCAATTGCTTGCAACGACGACAACGCCTGCACCATCGACAGCTGCGATGTGACGATGGGGTGCGTGTTCACCCCGATCGTGTGTGACGACCACAACCCATGCACCGTCGACAGTTGCGACACGACGATGGGGTGCATGTTCACCCCGAAGCCCTGCAACGACAACAACGTCTGCACCACCGACACCTGCGACGCGACCACCGGCTCTTGCGTGTTTACCCCGATCAGCTGCACCGACAACAAGGCCTGCACCGTCGATAGCTGCGATCCGCTCAGCGGGTGTATCCACACTCCAAACTGCTCGGCCGGCTTCTTCTGCGACAGTAGCGGTTCCTGTTTGGCACAGGAGGCGACCGGTGCGGGTTGTACTGACGCTGGCATGTGCCAGACCGGCTTCTGCGCCAGCGGAGTCTGCTGCGAGTCGGCATGCACGCAGCCGGGATTTGCCTGCAACCTCCCGGGAACCATCGGAGTATGTGAGCTCGTCCCGCCGGTGCCGCTGTTGTCGCTGCGGACCCTGGCCGTACTAACGGTGGTATTGGGCACGTTCGGGGTGTTCGGGCTGCGACAGCGCCGCAATACCCACTAGCCTCAACGTGAGAGGCAGCGGGGACTGGGTTGCGAACAGCTCCTGCGGTGCTTGGGCAGCTGTCGAACCGGCACGGCTTGCAGCTACGGTTCCGACGCCAGCGATGCGCAAAGCTTGACGGCGTGCTTCGACTCTCGGGTTGATAGGCTGCGGGCGAACGGCCGAAGCGTCTGGCTGGAGCGCGCGCCGCGAAGGCGGAGTGCTGCGGGTGTTATTGCGGGTCCTTCGACCGATCCAGCGGATCGCTTCATCGTGGCGACGGCGCTCTGGGCGGCGACCGCCGCGAGATCCGGCGCCGGCTGGCCGCACGATGGAGGCGCGCGCGATGAGATGGACTCGGCGCTCGACAGCAGCGGGCTCGCATGGATGCGGCCTTCCATCGCGGCGTTGCGCTTCGAGCGGCTGACGCCGCGCCTCGGATCGGCGTGAGCGCACGATCGCCCAGACGACGATCGACCAACCACGCTGAGCGGCGGAGATCCGTCAACTCACTCCTGTCACACAACGCAGGTTTCGCGGGTCATACGTGTGAACTGATTGCCCATGCGCATTGCACACATGGAGGCCATGACCGACCTTCGTGAAATGGTGAGTGTTCGCTACATAGTCGATGACGTGGAGACCTCGGCCGCCTTCTACGCGAAGTTCCTCGACTTCAAAGTTTTGACGAGCTTCGCGCCCGCGTTCGCCGACGTCGCGCGCGAGAATCTGCGGTTGCTGCTCAGCGGACCGACCAGCTCCGCCGCGCGGCCAATGCCGGATGGCGCCAAGCCGCAACCGGGCGGCTGGAACCGCATCCACATCATCGTCGACGACATCGAGGCCGAGGTCGCTCGGCTCCGCAACGCCGGCGCGCGCTTCCGCAACGACATCCTCTCAGGACCCGGCGGCAAGTAGATCCTGCTCCTCGATCCATCCGACAACGTCGTCGAGCTCTTCGAACCCGCGGCCCTCATCGTTGGTCGCTGACCGTCAATTGAAAGGAGAGGCAATGATCAAACCGACGTTACCGACTCGGGTGCTGCTGGCGTGCGGCGTCGTCGGTGGTCCGCTGTACGTGATGGTGACCTTGGCCCGGGCGCTGACTCGTGACGGCTTCGACATGCGGCAGCACCGTTTCACTCTGCTGACCGCCGGCGACCTCGGCTGGCTCCAGCAGGCGAACATGGTGCTGGTCGGACTGCTGGTGATGCTGTTCGCGCTCGGCGTGAGTCAGGTGCTGCGGACGGGTCGAGGCGCGGTGTGGACGCCGCGGCTGCTCGGGCTGTTCGGGTTGGCGTACATCGTCGGCGGCGTGTTGACCTCGGACCCGGTGGTCGGCTTTCCGCCCGGCACCATGCCATGCGAGCCGAGTCGATCCATCGCCAGTCGTGCGATCACCGTGCGCGTTTCCCAGGTGCGATTGCGCAAGCTGATGCGCGTGCGAAGGGTCGCGACGCAATCGGAGCTGGTCAACGCGCGATTAGCTGAGGAAGAGGAACGCCTGCGGTCGCACGTCGTGCTGCGCGCCACGGCTCGGACGGTTCGCGCCGCCGACGTCGATGCTCGCCTTCTTTGACACCGGCATCCACATCGACATCTTGCGGGGAACGCGCCCACTCGGCGATGTTGTCGAAGCTGCCGGCAACCCGCCGGTCCGGCTGTCGCCGGTGGTGGCGAGCGAACTCCTGCGAGGCGTGTCGGGTCCCGGCCACCGTCAACAAGGCGGATCTCGCCGCGCTCGTCACCGCGCCTCCGGCCCGTGTCATGGAGCGTGTCAGTGAGGGGCCTCCGTTGGTTCGTGAAACTAGAAGCGTAGTTGCCCTGGGTCGCGCGAGGGTGGCCCGCCAGATGCGGCGTGGTCACGGCCTTCGATCTGCACAAGGATAGGCCTTTCGCGCATTCCGGCTGCTGCATGCTACTAGCTTGATGAGACATTGGAGGCGAGTTCGCCGATGACAACGAGAACGTTGACCGCGGCCGTGCACAAGGAAGGGGACTGCTACGTTGCGGAGTGTCCGGAGACTGGAACCGTGAGCCAGGGTGAGACGATTGACAGAGCGGTCGAGAACCTGAAAGAGGCGGCCGAGCTGTACTTGGAAGAGTTTCCCCAGATCGCGTCGAGCCACCCGCTGGTGACCGTGTTCAACGTTGCCGTGAATGCCTAGTCTGCCGACCGTCTCCGGCGAGCAAGCCATCCGAGCACTCGAACGACTTGGCTTTCGCCGGGTTCGCCAGCGGGGCAGCCACGTCGTGCTGCGCAAAGAGACGTCGTAAGGGGCGGCCGGTTGCGTCGTCCCACAGCACCGCGAGCTGGCACCCGGAAAGCTGCGCGGAATACTGAAACAAGCGAAGGTCGGCGTGGAGGAGTTCTCCGACGCCCTCGGTTGAAGCGCGCAGCAATCGGGGCCTTCGAACTGGCGGAACGCATGCGGCAGCGCGTGAGCGTGTGGGCCTGACGCAGCAGCGCTCACGGCCCGCATCGGCACCACGCAACCGGCGGTGGCGCGGCCCGAACCAGGCAGTAGCACCCCCGAATTTTGCGACACTCCGCCGCATCGCCGCGGCGCTTGGGCCGGAGCTTGTAGTGGAGCTGCGCGCTCGCCGTGCTGCGGCATGATCCAGGAGCCAAATGGCATCGCAAAACGAGCTGATAACGAGCTGATAAGGTAGCTTCGCGCGCGGCAGCATTCTCACGACCGTCGTCCTCGAATCGACGTTCCCGGCCACGGTCGGCGGCGGGATGGATTGTCTTCTCGCCGGCCAACGGGATCACCTCGCCGGCGCTCCGGATTTCGCGGAGGTGTTCGCCCTCTGGATCAGCAGCGCATCACTGGCTATCGCGATGACGCTGGCCGGAGCGACAGGCGTTGATTCTCTCTCTTTACTCGGTCAACTCCTCGCAGCGCTCCCAGAGGCGGCGGGCGGCTTGGGCGTCGAGCGCCGGATCGTTGGCGGGCAGGTTCACGAGGCCGAGGGTGTTGTGGTAGTAGCCGCCGCGACGTAGCCCCGGCTGCGTCGCGCAGACGAGCGGCATC
>DATKMS010000019.1:0-20558 GCA_035541735.1 Candidatus Margulisiibacteriota bacterium | reverse complement strand
GTGGCCGTTGCGAAGGCAGTGCAGGAGGTGCGCGATCTCCTGCGCGCGTCATCCTCAGGATACTGAGCAGCTGTACGCCGGGATCAGCGTTCCGCCGGTGTCACAACGCGGGGTGCAGTTGCTTGTCCGCCACGGCAACCGTGGCGACGGGCGCAGTCATCATCTGTGGCGCCGTCACGAACGCGCAAACTCCCGCGGCAGTGAGCAACAGACCGGCCCACTGATACGCCGTCGGGACTTCGCCGAGCAGCAAGAAGCTCGCACCCAGGGACAGCAGCGGGATGGACGGCACGACGATGGCCGTCGACCGCGCCAGGTCGAGCCGCGTGATCGCTTGGTACCAGAGCAGTGTGCCGACGTAACTGAGGATGATGCCCTGGAGCGCCAGCAACGGCAGTAGCAACCGCAGCTGCGCCGGTTCGGGCAAGGCCGCGACGCCACCGCGTGCCAGCCAAGCGATTGCCAGCACGAGGCCGCCATCGACGTAGCGCGCACCAGTCAGGACATGCGGTGACACACCGGTCAGGCGGCGCAGGACGACGAGGTGCGACGCCTGCCAGCACAGCGGCGTGATCAGCAGCGCCCACACGCCGGCCGATGGTGACACGCCGCGGCCACCGACCGCGAGCGTGATGCCGGCAAGCAACACGCCGATCGCCGCCACGCGCCGCGGGGTCGGGCGGTGGCCGAGGAACATCCATGACAAGACGAGGGAGTATGCCGGCTCGATTTGCAGGCAGAGCACCGCCTCGATCGCGGTCGTGCGTTGTGCGCCGTAGAAGAAAAGCAGAAAGGCGCACGCCGTGCCGAGGGTGCCGACGATGAATAAGCGCGGCCCTGTTCCGCGCCCTACCAGGAATTCCAGATCGCCGCGCAGGCCGAGGACGAGCGCGGCGAACACTCCGGCGAACAGCGTCGTGGCCGCGGCGACGAAGAACGGATCGGCGCGCTCGGTGGTGAGCTTGGCGAACGCCGGCACAAACGCCCCGTTGGCGGCGCACAACGCGGCGAACAGCAATCCGAGACGTTCCTGGGTGCGCGGCATGGCGGCCGGTACTCTATCGGCTACGCCGTGCGGCGTGCAACGTGCCCCGTTGCGTCAACCCCGCTCCCGTGGAACAACGTCTGCACAATCGTGAAACATGGAGAGGTGAGCATGGCGACGAAACATCCCATCCGGTTTGGTGTGCAGACGGGGCAGCAGAGTGTCGAGTGGGCGCAGATGCTCGACTTGTGGAAGAAGTGCGACGCGTGGGGATACGACTCGCTGTGGAACTTCGATCACTTCTATCCGATCTTCGTCGACCCGGAGGGCCCCTGCTTCGAAGGCTGGACGACGCTGAGCGCGCTGGCGCAGGCCACGAAGCGGGCGCGCATCGGCCACCTCGTCAACGGCAACACCTACCGGCACCCGTGCCTGACCGCGAAAATGGCGGCCACCCTCGATCACGTCAGCGGCGGTCGCCTCAACCTGGGCATCGGCGCCGGCTGGTTCGAACTGGAGCACCGCAGCTTCGGCATCGACTTCAAAACCGTACCCGCGCGACTCCAAGCCCTCGATGAGGCCTGCCAGATCATCCGCGGCATGTTCACGCAGGCGAAGACGACCCTGCACGGCAAGCACTACACGGTCACCGACGCCATGTGCGTTCCCAAGCCCGTGCAGCAGCCGCATCCGCCGATCATGATCGGCGGCACCGGCGAGAAGGTGCTCCTCAAGCTCGTCGCCACGCATGCCGACATGTGGAACGCCAGCGCCAGCGCGGAACGCATGCGCGAACTGATCGACATCATTAGACGCCACGGCGATGCCGTGCGGCGCGACACCGATCGGATCGAGAAGACCGTGATGATCCCGCTGTGCTACAAAGCGCCCGCGCCGCGTGAGGAGTTCGTGTGCAACCTGATCGCCAACATGCGGCAGACGACCCCGGAAGCGGCGCGGCTGCAGATCATGATCGGCGACCAGCAGGAGTGCCTCGACACGATCGAACGCTACACCCAGGTCGGCGTCACGCACTTCATCTTCATGGTCTTCGCGCCCTACTTCGAAGACGAGATCCAAGGCTTCGCCGAAGAGGTCATCCCGGCGGTGCGGCGCGCGGCGTAGACACGAGCGGGTAGCGCACCGCGCTCAGAAGCGCTGCGCGTCGCGCGGCAGCCCACCGATGGCGCCGACGCCGCCCAGCCACATGTCGTAGCCGAGCAGCTGGCGCAGCCGTGGCGTGGCGCGCGCCAGCACTGCCTCGTCAAGCGACTTGAAGAAGTTCTCCTGCTGCCGCATGAACGGCCGGCAATAGTAGGTCAAGATGCCGTGGCGCTTCTGGTTCGTGGTGCGGTTGGTACCGGTCTGGTGCCACAGTGCGCCGTGGAAGACCATGGCGGTCCCCGGAGGACCGGTCACCGCCATGGTGTCGTACTGGCGCGTATAGTCCGGATGATGCAGCAGCTTGTGCGACAGCGGCACGATGCGCGTGGCGCCGTTCGCGTCGGTGAACTCGTCGAGGAACCACATGACGTTGGTGACCAGCGCGTACTCGGGAAACGGTGACGGCACGTAGTCCTGATCGGAGTGCAAGAACATCGGCTTGCCTCCGGGCCCGGCGATGTTGGCGTTCACGTTCGAGAGCAAAAAGCCCGGGCCGAGGAGATGGCCGACCAATTCCAGCGCAGTCTCGTTCTGCACCAGCTCCTCGAAGCAGCGCCCTTTGTTGAGCAGCACCCAGACACGTTGATTCGAGCCGTTCTCGTACACATAGTCGGTGCCGTTGGCGATCTCCTCCGCGGCCACGTGCACGAGAGTGTCGCGCAGTTCTCTGAGCTGGGCTGGCCCCAGTGCCTCGCGCACGAGGCAGTATCCTTGTTCCTGCAGCTCGCCTTTGTAGCACGCCATCTCGGCCGCCGTGGGTTGCATGAGCACTTGTCTAGCAAATCCGGCCGCCGCGCGGGAAGCTCGGATGACTGCGTTGCGGCGCACCACGTTGATGGCGTACTGTCCATGCCCATGACGGTCGAGTTGGGCGTCTACCTTCCACAAGTCGGGTTCACTTGGCAGGAGCTGCGCGCCCGCGTTCTCGAGTGCGACCAGCTCGGCATCCCGTCCATGTGGTTCATGGATCACCTCTACCCGCCCGGGATGCCACGCGTGCCGTCGTTCGAGGCCTGGACTACCATCGCCGCCCTGGCGCCGCTGACGCAGCGCATACGCCTCGGCCATCTGGTGCTCTGCAACCAGTTTCGCAACCCGGCACTGCTCGCGAAGATGGCGATCACCCTCGACCACGCCAGCGGCGGTCGGTTGAACCTCGGGCTCGGCAGCGGTTCGTACCCGCCGGAGTTTGAGCACTTCGGCATCGACTTCCCGCCTCCGCGGGAACGTGCGGCACGTCTGGGCGAGGCGTTGGAGATACTGCATCGGCTCTTCCGTGAAGACGAGCCATCGTTCACCGGTTGCCACTACCAGCTTCACGCTGCGCCGAGCCTGCCGCGCCCGGTGCAGCAGCCGCATCCGCCGATCCACGTCGGCGGTGCCGGCGAACGGTACACATTGCCGTTGGCCGCGCGTTACGCCGACGTCTGGAACTGTCCGACGTACGCCCTCGCTGAGCTGCCGCGCAAGCTCGAGGTGTTACGCACCGAGTGTATGCGCATCGGGCGCGACCCGGCAACGTTGCGGGTGACCGAGGAAGCGGTGCTGGCGCTGGTGGCGACGCGCGCGCAGATCGCCGCCGCGCGCGCATTGGCGGAGCGTCGCTTCGGCGGTCCCGGTTGGGGGTTGGCGGCCGGCGGTTACGTCGGCACGCCCGATGACGTCGCGGCGCGGATGCGCTCGCGCCTGCGGCTGGGCGTCACGGGTTTCATCTTCTTCTTCCACGACCGGGCGCAGCCAGAGACGCTGCGTCTGTTCGCGCGGGAGGTCGTCCCCGCCATGCTGGCAATGGCGCCGGGGTGAGGAAACGCCGCCTCAGCGGAGGGCGGCTGCCATCGCCGGGCGATGTCGCCGTCCGCGCAAACGGACGCGTACGCGCAGTGCAATCACCGCCAGCAGGATGAACACGAACGGCGCGTACCACAGCGACGTGATCGCCGCGCGCGGTGCGTAGCTGATGAAGAAGATGAACCAGATGTAGTAGCCGCCCGTGGTGTGTAGCCGCCGCCAGGCGCGCGGACCGAGCCAGGTTGCCGTGTGGTCAAATGAAGTCGCGGTCATGGCGGCGATGAACACATAGGCCAGACCGCCGCCTATTAGGGTCGCGGGATCCATCTTGAACTGGTCGCCGAGCCGCTGGCTCAGTGCAATGATGGCGACGAGATGAATGAAGTGCGACACGGCGAACGACACGCCGAGGTAGCGCCGGTTGCGCAGCATCCAGCGCATCAACGGACTCGGCCACGTCGCACACAGTGCCGACGCGCCGAAGGCGCTGGTGAAGAGTACGAACGATGTCTGCGCGCTGGTACGGACCGCGGCGCGCAGGCCGGTCTCGCCGACCCCCTCCACGGCGAGGATCCCTCCCAGGAGCGCCGCGAGACCCAGCGTGCACCAACCGACGAAGAGCCACCCCGCCAGCTTGAATCTGACCGTCCCGGCCATGGTACGCAGCTAACCACATCTCGGCTGCGCTTTTGAAGCCGAGCGTTTCGCCAATCGTTCCGCAGTCGTCGCAGCGGGCCAGGTGCCGCGAAACATGCTACAGTCGCCTGCATCCGATGCCCGTCTCGGCGTTCCCCGATCCGCGCAGCGCCAATCCCGAAGGCGTCGTCGCCATCGGTGGCGACCTGCATCCGGAGTCGTTGCTGTTGGCCTACCGGCAGGGCATCTTCCCGTGGCCGGTGGAAGGCCTGCCATTGCTGTGGTTCTCGCCGGCGGAACGCGGTGTGTTGGAGTTCGCGCACCTGCACGTCGCGCGCAGCCTTGCCCGCGCGCGCAAGCGCACCGCCCTGCGCTTCACCATCGACGCCGCCTTCGCGGCGGTGATCCGCGCGTGTGCCGACACGCCGCGCCCCGCCCAGAACGGGACATGGATCACGCCGCAGATTGTCGCGGCATACACGCGGCTGCATCGCATGGGGATTGCGCACAGTGTCGAGGCCTGGAACGGCGCACGGCTGGTCGGTGGCATCTACGGCGTCGATGTTGACGGGGCATTTGCCGCGGAGAGCATGTTCTACCACGAACCCTACGCCTCCAAGCTGGCGCTGCTGTATCTGGTCGACCATCTGCGCAGGCACGGGCTGGACTGGCTCGACATCCAAGTCCTCACGCCGCATCTCGCCCGCCTCGGGGCCCGACCCCTGCCGCGCGACGAGTTTCTCGAAAAGCTCCGCCGCACCCGCGCCCGGGGTTTGTGTCTGTTCCCGTGAGCGCGCGCGGCGGTGGCGTAGGTATGTGCGGGTGTGAGACTTCGGAGAAGGGCCCCCCCTTGCTGTCCGGCTTCTCGCAGGGGGTGGGGGTTGGAAAATGATGCTGCGCGTTATAAAAGTCTGGAACGCCGTAATGAGTTGAGGCATCGGCTTCCGCATTCTCCAAGATGGTAGGTGTTTCGCTTTCCGGTCCGGGAGCCGGCTGGGTTGTGTATGAGCGGTTGCGCTACGGCGAACTTTGAACATTCGAGGGGGATGCAACAATGAGCAACGCAACCAGCGTACGGGTCACGACTGAGGAAGAATCACGCAAGGTCGCGGAGGATGCACGCGAAACGGAGTGGGCGGGCCGCACCTTTCTGCGCGAGTTGTTCCTCGGCAACTTTCTCCTGCCCCTTATCCATCCGTTCCCGGCGAACGGGCAGGAGCGGCCCGAGTTCACAAAGTTCTACAACGACTTGAAGCACTTCCTGCAAGAAGACGTGGATTCGGTCGCCATCGATCAGACGGGCGAGTATCCGGAGCGCGTCATTGACGGCCTGCGCAAGCTCGGCGCCTTCGGCATGAAAATACCCACGGAGTATGGCGGGCTCGGCTTCACGGTCAGCGAGTACACCAAGGTGATGCAGATGGTCGGGCCGTACGACGGCAACATCTGCGCTTTGCTCTCGGCGCACCAGTCGATCGGCGTTCCCCAACCACTCAAGCTGTTCGGCACTCCCGAGCAAAAGAAAAAGTACCTGCCGCGCTGCGCCGCCGGCGCCATCTCCGCCTTTGCGCTGACCGAACCGCACGTCGGCTCCGACCCGGCCAGCCTCTCCACAACCGCCGAACGCGATGGCGACTTCTACATTCTGAACGGCGAGAAGCTGTGGTGCACCAACGGCACCCTGGCTGAGCTACTGGTTGTCATGGCACGCGACCCGCAAACCAAGAAGATCAGCGCCTTCATCGTCGAGACCGCGTGGCCGGGCGTGAAGGTCGAGTACCGCTGCCGCTTCATGGGACTGAAGGCGCTGGCCAACGGCATCGTCAGCTTCCGCGACGTGCGCATCCCGCGGGAGAACCTGGTCGGCGAGGAGGGCAAGGGACTGAAGATCGCGCTGATCACCTTGAACACCGGGCGCCTGACGCTGCCGGCAGCCTGCGCCGGCATCGGCAAGCAGTCGCTCGAAATCGTCCGCAGCTGGGCGAACGAACGTGTGCAGTGGGGCGTGCCGATCTGGAAGCACGAAGCGATTGCACACCGCGTCGCCGACATGGCCGCGACCACCTTCGCCATGGACTCCGTCTCCAAGCTGGCCAGTGCCATGGCCGATCGGGGTGGCTACGACATCCGCCTCGAGGCGGCCGCTGCCAAGGAATGGAACACGGTGCGCGCCTGGGAGATCGCCGATCAAACGTTGCAGATCCGCGGCGGACGCGGCTACGAGACCGAGAACTCACTCGAAGGCCGCGGCGAAACGCCGGTCCCCGTCGAGCGGGTGCTGCGCGACTGTCGCATCAACCTCATATTCGAGGGCTCGAGCGAGGTCATGCATCTCTTCATGGCGCGCGAAGCGGTCGACAAGCACCTGCAGGTCGCCGGTGCGATGATCGATCCGAAGAACGGTGTGAACGAGAAGCTCGCCGCGTTGCCGAAAATCCTGGCATACTACGCGAGCTGGTATCCGCCGCTGTGGCTGCGCGGATTCGGCAATTTCTTCCGCTACAGTGACTGGGGTAAGTTGGCACCGCATCTGCGCTTCATCGACCGCAGCGCCCGCAAGCTGGCGCGCGAGAGTTTCCATGGCATGGCCGTGTACCAGGCCAAGATGGAACGCAAGCAAGGCTTCCTGTTCCGCTGCGTCGATGTCGTCATGGAGCTCTTCGCCATGGCGGCGACCATCTCCCACGCGCGTCACCTGCTCGACGCGCGTGACGCGCACGCCCCGCACGCCATCGAACTCGCCGACCTCTTCTGCCGCAACGCACGGCGCCGCGTGCACCAATCCTTCCGCGATCTGTGGCGCAACGACGACGCCGTCAAGAACCGCGTTGCCGCCAACGTCATGAAGGGCGAGCACACCTGGCTGGAAGACGGCTACATCAACCTCGGGCTGACGGCAGAGGCGCTGAAACCGGGCTTTCTCACCGCGAGCGCGCGTCCGGCAGCCAAGGATGCTCCACAGATCGCCGCAGCGGGGAGCTGAGAGGCAGTGATCGAGTGATCAGTAATCAGTAAGGGTCCAAGCGCTGAGCTACTGATCACTCGATCACTGATTACTTGATCACTGATCACTGCTTCCTTCTGAGATCCGCTTCCCGATCTCCACCTCGATCCGCGGCGCCAGCTCAGTCGCCGGTGCCGCGGTGTCGAGGACGAGATGGTCGGCTTCCTCATCCGCGGCGATGGCCTCGAAGCGCTGTTGCTGCTCCACGTAGACGCTCCAATCCGCGTCCGAGGGACCGCGGCCGTGGTCGATGCGCCGCTGCAGTCGGCGGCGCACTTCTGCTCCTTCGCAGCGGCATTCGACCAATAGGAACGGCACGCCGTGCTGTTGCGCCAGGGCGCGCGCGGCGTCACGGCCGACGCGCAGCTGAAATGTGGCGTCGAGGATGACGCCATGGCCGGCAGCGAGTGAGCTGGCCGCCTCCTCCAGCATGGTTTGATAGGTGCGCGCACTGAACTCCGGCGTATAGATGCCCGCGTCGTATGCGCTCGGCCTGGCGGGAACGTCGGTCGGCAGACCGGCAAGCCGTTTGCGAACCACATCGGAATTGATGTGCACGAAGCCGGTGCGCGCGTGCAGCGCCGCGGCCACCTCCGACTTACCGGTGCCGCTCAGCCCGGCGATGACCACGAGCGCCGGGCTGTACGCCCACGTGTACCGGTAGGCCAGCGCGAAGTGGCGCCGCGCACTGTCGCGTGCCGCCTCGCGGTCCTTTGCCATCACTTCCGGCTCGAGCACCTTGAGGCTGTCGACCTTGCCGCGCACGTAGGCACGGTAACATGCGTAGAAGGGCACCAAGCACGGCAGATCTGGATCATGGGCCGTTGCGGCGTAGCGCTTGATGAGCTGGAGCGCCAGGTCAGAACGCTCATGGTAGTCGAGATCCATCGCCAAGAACGCCATCTCTGAGGCCACGTCGCAGTACCGAAACTGCGGATTGAACTCGATGCAGTCGAAGATGACCAGCGGGTCGCTGCAACAGATATGCTCGGAATGCAAATCGCCGTGACCGTCACGGATCCGCTGCTGCGCCTGCCGCTGGCGAAACAGCGCGGCGTGCGTGCGCAGAAAGCTGCGTGAGAAGCGCTGGATCGCGTCGTCGTCGCGCGCACTGATCGTCACGTCGCGGAACTGTCGTGCATTGGTGTAGTTGTCTTCGAGCACCGCCGTCACGCCCGCAGGATCCGCGTTCGCAGTCACCGTTGGCCCGGCGTCGGCTTGGCGGTGGAACTCGGCGAGACGATCGGCGATGGCGTCGATCATCGCCGGCGTGACGGCATTGCGCTCGAGCAGTCGGTCGAGCATGCGCTCAGCGGGCAGACGGCGCATCTCGACGACATACTCGACAGCCGCAGCGTCGCCCGCGTGTGTCAACCGATAGCCGCCATCGCCGGGGCGTACCGCGAGCACGCCCCAATACACATCCGGCGCCAGCCGGCGGTTGAGCCGCACCTCCTCGTGGCAGAAGTGGCGGCGCCGCTCGAGCGTTGAGAAGTCGAGGAACGTGAAGCGCACCGGCTTCTTCACCTTGTACACGCGTTCGCCGGCCAGCAGGACGTACGAGATGTGGCTCTGGACGAGCGTCACCTCGGCCGGGTGGTGCGCATAGAAATCGGGGCGCAGCATGGCGGCGATCAGGGGAGGGAGACTCATCGGTACGTCCTGGTCTCAACGGATCGGGAGGCGCACAGTGGTGCACCCCTTGTGAGTCACGCCCGCGACGGCGCTGGGGCAACGACGGCATCCACGTTGAACCCCGCTGCTTCCAGCGCGGCGACGATGTCGTCGACGCTGCGCGATTTGAGACGCAGGTGCAGCTTGTTGGGTTGGCGGGTATCGGGGTGCAGCCACTTCAACTCACCGCGCTTTTGCGCCACCAGCTCGCGCACCTGCCGTTCCGCCTGCTTGCCTTTGGCGCCGGAGAGGACAATGCGATACGTTGCCTCGCCAACGCCGGACAGATCGACGAAGGCATCGAGGATGTCCGACGAGGCCAGAATCCCCACCAGCTTGCCGCCGTCGACCACCGGCAGCGCACCGATCTTATGGGCCGTCAGGGTGCGCGCCGCTTCGTCGACCGAGGCGTTGGGCGCGATGACGATCGGCTTCGGCGTCATGAGGTCAGCCACCGTGCCGTCCTTGCCGCCGGCACCGCGCAGGTCGCGGTCGGTGATGATGCCAACCAAGCGGCCATTGCGCAGCACTGGAAGCTGGCGAATGCTGTGGCGGTGCAGCAAGCTGCGCGCTTCTGTCAGCGATTGTCGGGGCTCTACAGTGATCACCTTCGCAGTCATACGATTGCGCACCAACATGGACGTCTTCTCCCGCCGATCCCCTTAACCCATCGTCAGGGCGAGTCAATGACGCAAATCATGCTGCGAATGCCACGCTGCGACTGCCCCTCACCCGCATCCGTTCAGCGCCCGGTTCACACCGGCCACAACCTCGTTGATACGGATCTTCCCGTCCTTGTCGGTATCGCCGGCGCCGCACACCAGGGTATTGCCCAGCACATCGTCGACCATGGTGATCAGCTCGCTTACCGTGACCACGCCGTCGCTGTCACAGTCACCGCTGCATGTGCCGGCACCGCTCGTCCACGTCGTCGACGCTGAGTTGTTGTTCTCATTGGTCTCGGACACGGTGTTGTTGTAATCGAGATCCCAGCGCAGGGTGTGGCTGCCGGCGGTGGCGGTCCAGGGGTCGACGCACCAGGTGAGGTAGTCACCCGGTGTGGGCATGCCGGTGAAACTGCAGAACGTCTGGCCATCGAATACAGCGCGACGGTCCACGGCTATGGCACCCCCCGATCCGATGAGGCTGTAGTCGAGGTGGAAATAGACCGCCTGCCCTACCGCCGGCGTCGTCACCTCATCGCCCTCGCCCGCCGTCATCGTGTTCAGATAGGCACGTTCAGCCTCGAGATCAACGCTGCCGGACGGCGACGTCCACATCGCCGAGGCTGAGTTGTTGTTCTCGTTGGTTTCGGACAGCTTGTTGTCGAAGTCGAAGTCCCAGCGCAGGGTGTGGCTGCCGGCGGTGGCTGTCCATCCATCCGTGCACCAGGCGTAGTAATCACCGGGCGGCGAGGTGCCCGTGGAGGTGCAGAACGTTTGGTCATCGAATACGGCGCGGCGGTCATCGACAATCGCGTCGCCGGTGCCAACGATGCGGAAATCGACATAGAAATAGACCGTCTGGCCGACCGCCGGCGTGGTGACCTCGCTGCCGTCCCCGCCGGCGGCGGTCTGCAGGTACGCCCGCTGCGCTTCGAGATCCACCTGCTCAGTCTGCTGTGATGTCCACATCGCCGTCGCCGAGTTGTTGGCCTCATTGTTCTCGGTCAGCTGGTTGTTGTAGTCGAAGTCCCAGCGCAACGTGTGGTCACCGGCGGTCGCCGTCCATCCCGTTGTACACCAGGCAAAGTAGCTGCCCGCCGAGGTGTTTTCGGTCGTATGGCAGAAGTCTTGGCCGTCGAACACGGCGCGGCGGGAGATGATGTATATGCCGGTGGTGCCGGTGAGACTGTAGTCGACGTAGAAATAGACGGTTTGACCCGCCGCCGGCGCTGTCACCTCGGTACCCTGCCCACCGATCGCGGTCTTGGTGTAGGCGCGTTCGACAGCGATGTCGACGCCGTTCCCCGCCCCTCCGCCGTTACCGGCGGGCGATGCAGCTGAGGGCTGGCGGACGGATGCGTCGCTGCCGGCAGGATCTCTGCGTCGCGCGGCGAGCCGTCGCGCCTCGCCGCCGCCCGCCGGTGCGCCACTGTATATGGAGGCGGTTGCGCCAGCGCCATCGGCCACGGTGAAGCGATAGATCCAGGATTCGCCACCAGCCCGAACGTGCCGCGTCCAGCTGCCATTCTCGGAGCTGCCGGCAGCTTGCGCAACGAGCGCATACCCCCAACTACCGAACACGACAGCGCCAATCAGCCACCATCGGCTGTTCATCAGGAACCGTGGGTGATCTCTCATGGCGCTCCCTCCCGTTTGCACCGCGTTGAGAGGATTGTCTCTCGCTCCCGTGACAATCGTAGGGGGCAACGTTGGCGTACCGATAGCGCAGTGTCAAACGCGCCGCGGCTCAGTTCAGTCGCGACGCGGAAAGGCAAACAGCGGCCCTTGCAGGAGCGGCGTCACGAACGCCGCCTGCTTCAACGCGAGGTAAAGCCCCCGCGCTCCTCCGCGCAGACGCCGCTGCTCGCGTGCGTGTTCTTCTGACCAGAAGAATACAGACTTCATTCAGAAGTCGTCGATGATGCTCTTCGCCCTGAGCTTGGCGAAGTCGACCAGCGGCACGAAAACGAGCGCGCCGGCCGCCGCTGCATCGACGCGATAGGTGAGGTCACTGCCGATCGTGATGCGCATGGGGCGCCGACAGTGTGCGCACTCCGACTCGAAGGTGACCGTCAACGCTTCTCGTCTCAGTTGCCCTTGCACGAAGGACATCGCAAACGTGTCGATTGCTCAAGGCGCGTACGCCTCTTCTCCGGTCGACGCGATGGCGTGGTGCGGAGTCGGCTCGACCGTAACCGGATACGCCCAGGTCACCTCAGGTCCGGAACGCCTGAAGAGGAACGTGAGGTGCCGCTCGAGGTCATCAAGAATCTCGCCGACCCGGCCGGGAGACAAGTCCAGCGATTGGGCGATCTCGTCTGGAGCCAACGGTGTGCCCGTTCGAAAGAGCCGGTCAACGGCCAGGTCGCGCACGCGATGGTGATCCGGCGTCATGAATTGCAGCCGCGCCGGAGTCGTGCTCGCGTTCGCGCGCACAACGCGATGCCACACCATACCTGGAATGGGAATCATCCAGCGGCCGAGTCCGAGGAGAATCGAGTCTTGCATTGCAGACGCACCTATTGTGTGTCGTCGAGGCGCAGACGATAGCCCTTGAGCAGCGCACCGGGAGCAGGCTCAAAATCCAACTCCGCGGCACGCACAAACCCGAAGCGTTCGTACAACCGTATGGCTGCCTGCATGAAGTCGGCGGTGTGCAGCGTCAGTACCCGCGCTCCCGACGCGCGCGCCCGCCGGCTGCACTCGTGCATGAGTGCTCCGCCTACCCCTTGTCGCCGCGCGGCTGGCTCCACGGCCAACAGACGAACCTCGGGCGAAGGCAAGCGAATCGGTTTGCCCAGCGGCGTGTCGATCACAGTCCCTGCCGGATAGAGCAATACCGTCCCGACGATGCTGATCGCCCGTTCTGCCACGATTTGCTCAGCCGTTTGAACATCGGCGAGGGTCGCCAGGATGTTCTGACGATAGGCCTCCCAATAGGCCGGTATCGCCGCAGCGTATTGCTGATAGGCCGCAAGGGTTATCGCTTCGATCGCACTACGATCGCTCGGACGGGCGTCGCGAAGGTACAATCCATTCATCGGTACGATCCTTCGGGCGTTGCCGAGCATCACAGTAGCCTGTTCCGTCTACGCAGGCGAATCGACGGAGCGAGCCGACCCGGCCCAGGGATACTCGACCTGCCGGGCGACGCACTGCGCCGTATGTAAACCGTAGAGGCGTGCGATGGTGTCGAGGGCGCGGTCGAGCGCCAGCGCGGGAGGAACATCGGCAGGCGGAAGCGGCTCGATCCGATCGAGCCGCGCCGCAGCGCGCCGCGGGTCTGCCATATCCGGGATGATCGTCAACCCGCTCTTGGTGACTATGGTCTCGCGGTCACCGAGCGCAACCGCCGTCGTTCGATAGGTACGGCCCAACGCATCCACGGTGAAGCCCGAGCAGTCCGGCGCGGCCGACGACCCAGACGCCGTCGCACACGCCATCGTTCTCGCCGATCACCGCGATGAGAGGACGGTGCGCCGCGTGACCTTGGGACTGCGCGGCCAAGCCACTCCCGGCGTATGCCAGAGAGAGAGCCAGTGTCGCAATAGCCAACCGGGTCAAGAACCCGCCTGTACATCTGCCGTTCATGCCAGGCTCAGTAGCAGAGCCGCCGGCGTCGACGGCGGGACATTTTCCAGTCAATTACCGCCAAGCGCGGCGGCGAACAGTGAGCGCGTATCGAAACCGCAAGTCGGCCGGTCCGAACTTGACACGCTGTAGCGCGCGGCGCTACAGCGAACGCATGCGCTCAGCCGCTGCCGCCCCGCTAGCGGAATCCATACCGGTCGGGGCTGCGGAGATCGCCGCGCGCCTGCGTGTCAAGCCGCAGACCGTACACACCTGGCGTCAACGCGGGTTGCTCCCGCCGCCGCGCTGGACAGTCTCCGGACAGCCAGCGTGGGATTGGTCTGAGGTCGAGGAGTGGGCAAAACGTACCGGTCGCATGAAGGGGGCCGATCTGCACGACGCACTGTTGCGGTTGGAGGGCGTGGGCTGGGTAGGAAGCCTGGCGGAGCTGCGCCGGGCGCGCCCGGGACGATGATTCTCGTCGACACCTCCGCCTGGATCGAGTTCTTGCGCAAGAGTGGCCACCCGGTTCACCTCGCGCTCAAGCGCCTCCTGCAACAGCGGGTGCCCATCACAACGGAAGTGGTGATCATGGAAGTGCTCGCTGGCGCGCGCGCGCCGACCGACCATGCACGCTTGCGCGCTCTCCTGCTCGGCATGCCGCGCGTGCGCATCAAGGGCCTGCCCGACTTCGAAGGCGCCGCGGATCTCTATCGCAAGTGCCGCCGCAAGGGCGACACCGTACGCAGGCTGGTCGACTGCTTGATCGCCACCGTGGCGATGCGCGAAGGGGCCGCGCTGCTCCACAACGACCGCGACTACGACGTGCTCGCGCGGCACTCGAAGCTCAAGATCGAACGCGTGCGGGTCGGGTGAAGCGTGCCGGCCACCTGGGGCAAGGTGAACACGACAGTGGCATCGATGACGGCAATTCCCCCGACGTCGCGCCGCAAGGTGCCGGCACCGAACGCGCTGCGGCGGTACCGGCTCACTCTGCCGCGAGCGTGAGTCATGCCGCCACACACCACCCGCGCCATCGTGCAGACCGGACCCCGTCAGCTGGAGCTGCGCGAGTTGCCGATCCCGGAGATCGACAACGACAGCGCGCTGCTGCGCGTCGAGGCCTGCGGCATCTGCGGTAGCGACGTCGAGCAGTACACCGGCACGCTGCCGGTGCGCCTGCCGCTCATTCCGGGGCACGAACCGCTGGGCACCATCGAGAAGATCGGTGACCGTGCCGCCAAGCGCTGGGGAGTGGACGCCGGCGATCGTGTAGCCGTCGAAACCCTCATCCCGTGCGGCCACTGCCGCGCCTGCATCGACGGGCGTTACCAGGTCTGCCGCGGGCGTGGCGGCATGTTCGGGTACGCCTACGTGCCGCTCTCTCATCCGCCAGCATTGTGGGGCGCCTATGCCGACTACATGTACCTCGACCCGTTTTCCCTGGTGCACAAGATGCGCAATGACATCCCGGCGAGCATCGCGGTGATGTTCAACCCCCTTGGTGCCGGCTTCCGCTGGGCGGTGGAGTTGCCCGCCACCGGACCGGGTGACAGCGTGCTCATCCTCGGCCCCGGGCAGCGGGGCCTCGCAAGCGTCATCGCGGCGCGGGCTGCCGGCGCGGACACGATCATCGTGACGGGCCTCACCCGTGACGCGCAGAAGCTCGCGCTCGCAAAGCAATTGGGAGCCGACCACGTCATCGACGTCGAGCACGAAGATGCGCGGGCCCGCGTCCGCGAGTTGACCAACGGCCACGGCGCCGACGTGGTGGTCGAAGTCTCGGCGTACGCACCGGAACCGATCGCCGAAGCGCTCTACTACGTGGCCACGGGTGGACGTATCATCCTGGCCGGCGTGAAGGGCTTCAAGCCGGTGCCCGAGTTCATCAGCGACCTCATCGTCGCCAAGGAGATCACCATCAAAGGCGCCTTCGGCGTGACTTGGCGGGCCTACGAGTCGGCCATCCGGCTGATCGAAGCCGGCCAGGTGCCACTGGCGAAGATGCACACGCACGACTTTTCGCTCGAAGAAGCCGAACGCGCAATTCAGATGCTCGGCGGCGAGATTGCCGGCGAGTCGAGCATCCATTCCTGTCTCTTGCCCAGTGCGAGGAGTTGAGAAGGTATGAATGATCACTTTGCATCCCTCGCCAGGCGTTGCGAGGGCACGCCCTATCATCAGAGGCTCGGTATTCGCGTCGAGTCGATCGAGCCCGATCGCGTGCGGCTGCGCGTCCCGTACCAGGACGACAATTCGAATCCTGGACGCGCCCTGCACGGCGGGGTCGCCGCGTCGACGATCAACATCGCCGGTGTCCTCGCAGCGCGGACCGGCTTGGAGGAACGTCCGGAGCTGGAGACCGGGACGCTCGATCTGAGCGTCGACTACCTGGCGGCAGCAATTGGCGAAGACATCGTAGCCACGGCCGAGGTGCTGCGGCGCGGCAAGGAGATCGTGTACAGCGACGTCGACGTACGCAACGACGCGGGCAAACGCATCGCCAAGGGATTGGTCACCTACAGAGCGTTCGACGTCACGAGCGTGTCGGCGGCCGGTGAGCGCCAACGCGAGACTCCGCCGTCGTTCCCGCCGCCCGCGACGTATCAGCTCGTCCAGCATGCACGCGGCTTCGTGATGGTGCCGTTCATCGCGCGGCTCGGCATGCAGGCGGACCACGCCGCGGACGGCCAGGCCGTGCTGCACATGCCCTTCAAGACCGAGAACGCCGACGCCGACGACGCCGTGCACGAGGGCGCGCTCGCCGCATTGATCGACACCACCGGGGCGCTGGCCTCGTGGTCGATCACCGGGTTGAACTTCACCTACAAAGCATCGACCGTCGGTATCCACGTCAGCCACCACGCCCGCGCGCTGCGCGAGGACGTCGTGGCTCACGCGCGCACGCTGCGGCGCATGAACGAGATTTTTCTGAACCAGGTCACGGTCAGCGGCCGCGATTCGGGCCGGGTCGTGGCCACGGGTTCGGTGACCTATCGGATCGTCGTGACCGACTGAGCTGAGCGGTCAACGCGTCAGTGTCACGACACCCGGCCGCAGCCACGGCGCTAGCCCCGCTACGGCGATCGGTTCGACCGGCCCGGTCGGCGCGGGCAGCGGGACGCTCACCAGCTGCGTGAGCAGCGTCTGCTTGGCGAGTTCGAAGCGTACCGGGTCGCGCACCTGACGGCGCAACGTGACGCGAGCCGTGAGCGGGTTCATGTACTGCTCATTGTGAAACAGTGCGAAGTGCAGGTGCGGCCCCGTGGCCAGTCCGGTCTGCCCGACGAAGCCGACGACCTGTCCCTGGCGCACGTGCATCTCCGGTCGCAGTGCGGGCACGATGCCGCTCAGGTGCGAGTACGTCGTGACCATACCGTCGCCGTGGTCGATCGCAACCTGGTTCCCGTACTCCCCGTTGGGCCCGGCCCACGTCACCGTGCCGTCGCCGGCAGCGCGCACGGGCGTGCCTGCTGGCGCCGCGAAATCAACACCATTGTGCGGGCGGTTGGTCTTCAAGATGGGATGGAAGCGCTCGTTCGAGAACAGCGAGCTGATCTGCGTGAACTCCACCGGGTAGCGCAAGAAGCTTTGTGTCAAGGTAACGCCGTAGGCGTCGACATATGTGCCTTCGCCGCTGTCATCGTAGTAGAAGGCCTGTACCGTTCGGCGCCCGCTGCGGATCTCCGCAGCCAAAACCTTGCCCGGTGGCAAGACGCGGCCATCGGCGCTGATGCGTCGCTCGTAGAGTACGCGGAAGCGATCGCCGCGGCGCACGTAGCGGAAATCGAACTCCCAGCCGAGGATGTCGGCCATCTGTGAGATGACACGATCGGGGATGCCGGCTTGCCGAGCCGCCAGGTGGAAGTTCTTCTCAACGACGCCCTGCGCTCCCGCAACGCTCACCTTGACCACAAGCGGCTCGGTCCGCCCGCGCAGCGTACGCCCGCTGCGCTCGACGACCACACGGCTTTGGTTGTCGACCGGGTAGCTGAGGCTGGTCAACTCGCTCGCGCTCTTGAACTCCAGCGTCAGCGCACGGCCGGGCGCCAGTGCCAGCTTGCCGATGGTGTGCTGCATGGCAGCGTCCCACAGCGCGATGTCGCGGTGACGCAGCCCGTAGCCGCGCAAGATACTGGTGAGCGTTTCGCCACGTTCGATCTGATGTCGGCTCGTGCTGGGGCCCGCCGGCGGTGGCGCGAGCAGTGCGTCGTCGCTATTGCTGGCGCGATAGGGGCGGGTGCGTCCGACGGCCGGTGCAGTGCTGATCGTGAGCGCGACGCAGACCCCTACTAGGACCAATGAACCGAATCGTCGGTGCTGGCGATGGGACTCCACGGTGCCTCTCTCCTTCCACGACACAACCCGGAGAGGCTCCACCCGACCACCAATACCCACGGGCCGCCAAAATAAAACCGGCCGGAGGATCGCTCCTCTGGCCGAGTCCAGTTGGCGCCTCTCCTTGAAGGCCGACGAAGTTAGCTGACGGGTTCGGGCTCAAAGAGTTACCCGTCCCGGCGCTGCACCAAGTGCGGCTGCCGCCGGGATTCACCCCGATATGTACTGGGTCCTCCGCTCCCCGTCTCCAGGGATTAGGCCTGTGTCGAGTTGGTGTGTAGCGCTCCGCGCCGTCGCCTGTCAAGCGCCATCTGCCGTATGCTGCCACCTTTGGTTTCTGGCCCCTGGTTGCTGGTCCTTGGTTCCTACAACTGACCAAGGACCAGCAACCAAAGACCAGGGACCAGAAACCACCGACCGCGTTAGTGCGCGCGGAATTCCTCCGTGCACTCTTCTCCCGTGTCGACTTGCACGGTGGTGTGCCCGATGCCGAAGCGCTCGCGCAGTTGCGTCTGCGCGGCATCGATGACCGGACGCGTCGCATCGCCGGGAGACACGACGAGGTGGACGCTCAGGAGGTAGCGACCGGAGGTGAGCGTCCACACGTGCAGATCATGGACCTCGCGCACCGACGCAATGGCGAGCAGGCAGCGTTCGATGTCCTGCAAGCGCATCTCGCGTGGCGTTCCCTGCATGAGGATGTCCACCGACTCACGCACGATGCCCCACGAGCTGTACAAAATGAGTCCGCCGATGCCGACGCTGACCAACGGGTCGGCGAGGTACCATCCCCAGATCAGCATCGTCACCCCGGCGACCAACGCGCCGATGGAGCCGAGGGCGTCTCCGAGAACGTGCACAAAGGCGGCGCGCACGTTGAGGCTCGCGGCCTGCGAATGGCGCAGGATCTGCAAGCTGAAGACGTTTACCGCCAGGCCGATGGCCGCGATGACGATCATTCCCACACTGCCGACGATGGGCGGTTGATGAACGCGCTGATAAGCTTCGTGGAAGATCAACCCGACGACGAGCCAGAGCGCCAGGCCGTTGACGAAGGCAGCGAGGATCTCGACGCGGTGATAGCCGAAGGTCTTGCTGGCGGTGGGTTGCAGCTGGCTCAAGCGCGCCGCGAACAGACTGATGCCGAGCGCTGCGACGTCGGCGAACATGTGGCCGGCGTCGGAGAGCAACGCCAGACTATTGGTGAAGACGCCGCCCGCCAATTCGACCAGGCAGTACGCAGCGGTAATCGCCAGCGTCAGGGCCAGAGCGCGGCGATCGTGGTCGCGGCTGTGCTGGTGGTTCTGGTGTCGGTCCACAGGGCGGCGCTGGGTCTACGACTTGCCTTCCTTGAGCTGCTGCTTCCAGTCGAGGACACGGGCCTTTGCCGCCCACGCTTCGGCCTCGGGCACGTTGCCGGCCCGCTGGTAGATGCGTGACACGTTGGTGTAGCCGAGTTGCTCGTCGGGGGTGAGCTCCACCACCTTCTTGGCAGCGTCGATGGCTGCATCCCACTGCTCCTTGTCGGCCAACGCCATGGAGAGCCCTTCCCACGCATCGGCGAAGCTCGGGTCGAGCGCGACCGCTTCCCGATACTTGCCGATCGCGTCGTCGAGGCGTCCTGCGGCGATGCAATCCACGGCCTGATCGTACAACTCTTCGCTCCTCGGCACGGCTCTGCTCCGCTTGCGAATCTATCGGAAGCCTAATGCCGGCTCAACCGCCGCGCCAGCTGTCCATCCGGTCCGTCAGACGTCCTTGGCATGGGGGCGTCGGCGCGATAGATGGCGGTGCACAGGCACCATGCGCGACATCTGCCTCACCACCGCCGAGCTGGATGCACTCGGACAATCGCCGCTGCTCTTTGATGCGCTGCTCGCTGAGAACGACTCCAGCTGTGTGTTTCGCAAGACGGTCAGACGGGATGATCCTGGCGTCGCCATGCAGCGCGTCACCCCACGCTGGCCGCACCACCTGCCCGGCGAGCTGGTCATCGCGCTCACCGGGCAAGCCGGTGTGATCGCCATGCGCCGCAAAGGTGTCATCGGTGCCGGCTGGCGCGGCCACGGTGTGCGCATCCGCGATGCGCGCTTCTCCGCTCCCGTGCTGGTCGGCGAGACCGCATTCATGCGCGTGGATATCCTCCGCACACGCAAGGTCGCGGGCAGTATCTACGCGCGGTTCCGCTTCCGCATGTGGAAGCGCGCCGACGACGGCAGCGAGGTCGAGACCTTCCGCAGCGAGCAGGACGCCATGTTCTTTCCAGGCGAGTGAGCCGGGGCTTCGCCACCGAAGCGGCGCGAGCCCTGGTGCGCTACGGCTTCGAGGCGCTGCAGTTCCCCGAGGTGTGCGGCCATGGCGCAGGGGCGATAAGCTTCTTCAAAGGAGCGGCCGGGCGTCAGCGGTGACCCGCTGCGCTGCATCGCACTGTGCAGCGACGATGGGCACGTCCGCGCTGAGCTGTGCAAATTCGGCCTCGTTCGCAGCGAAAGCCGTCTCCGTCTTGATCTCTTGCAGCTGAGCTTCGGCGTGCTGGGTGATCTCGCGCAGTCGCGCCGCCAGCGTCGCGCTCGCCGCTTCGCGCACGGCCTGTGCCGATGCGTTCACCCAGGCGGCCTGAGCGGCAAGGTACTGAGCCATTTCTTGCCGTTCGAGACTGGCAAGGCCGGGCAGATACCAGCGGCGCCAGAGTGCGCGCCGCAACCACTGGGCGCGGCCGAGGGTGGCACGTTCG
>DATKMS010000018.1:0-6225 GCA_035541735.1 Candidatus Margulisiibacteriota bacterium | reverse complement strand
TGGCGCCGTACGCGCCGGAACGGTGCACGAGAACCCGTCCGCACTTGTCACCCTGCGTAGCCGAGTCGGCGGCAATCGTGTGCTCGATATGTTGTCTGGCGAACAGCTCCCGAGGATTTGTTGAAATCCTCCTTGCATCGGTAGCGACATCATGGCCGGCATCGAGGAAGTCATGAAACACGTCGAGATGTTCCATGTCATCTTGCATGCCATTCCTGTTCTGGCGGCGGCAGGTGGGTTGGTGTATGCGGCCTTGCAGTTTCGAGGGTGGCGGACCTCGCAGTACGTGGCGAATTTCACCAAACTTGTTGAGCTCCAGTTACAACTTCGGAAGATGGTCATCGACGATCCCAATTTGATATCGGATCAGGCTCCTGCAGAGGAAATGCGGACTTTCTACTACAGCCTTATGCAGCTGAGCTTGTTCGAAATCGCCTGGTTTAGTCACAGGCATGGCCAATTGACCACTGATTACTTTGCCTCGTGGGAAGTCAATATGGCTGCTGTCGCGAAGCGCCCGGAGTTTCGCGCCATGTGGTACAGCGACCGGCCAAAGATCCTGCACGATGGTTTCCGGAAGTATATGGATACGTTGATGGAGAGAATGCCATGAACATCCCAGTGATTGTCACTCTGCGTAGCCGAGTCGGGGACGATCGGGGAGCCTCAGGGTACCGGAACAGGATGTAGTGAAAGGACAAGCCTATGGCAGACGCTGACGAACCTAACGCCATTGACAGCGCCGCGAAACGGCTCCTCGCTCGGTTCACGGAACAAACGGCGATCCGGCGGCTGGCGCGCGGGCTCGCCGGCGAGTTGCTCCTCGCCGATCATGAAGGCGACATCGTTGATCCGACTCTCGATCCGCGCGTCTTCACGCAGGTTCCCGCCGATCTCGCGCCCGACCGCTACGCGTATGCCGGGCTCCTCATCGGGGGCGAAGGCTACCTGCCCGGATGTCTCGTCGTCGGCGCGGCGCTTCGCTGGCACGTGCACACCGCAGCGACACTCGTCTGCATGGTGGATGACTCCGTCCCGCAGGGCGCACGAGATATGCTCGGTCGGATCTACGATCGCGTGCCCGTCATCCAGCGCCTGCGGGCGCACGACAGTGCCTATCCAAGCGAGCTGCTGTCGGACGCTTACCGCGACATGTACACGAAGCTCCGCCTCTTCGACGCCACGCTATTTCCGTATGCGCGAGTCTGCTTTGTCGATGCAGACCTGTTGCCGATCCGCTGCTTCGACCACCTCTTCACGTTGCCGGCGCCGGCGGCGGTGATCGAGAGTGTCGATCCAACGAGCCAGTATATGTACGTGCACCACATGCACGGTGTCCGACACGGCGAGCGTGTGCCGCCGGCGATCCTCGAAGTGACGTCGGACGAGGACGTTACTGGTGGCATCAATGCGGGGCTGCTGGTTGTGCGGCCGGACCGCGCGCGTTTCGAGGACATGGTGGCGCGCATCCAGCGGCCAATGCCCGAGTGGGGTCCGCGTCACCGGCAGCTCTATGATCGCGGCATCCGCTACGGGTTTCCGGAGCAGCACTTCCTGCAGGTGGAGTTCCAGGACGCGTGGACGGCGATCGACCCGCGATTCAACTCCATGCGTACCGATCTCCCGCACAGCTTCGGCGTGCATTGGACGATCGGACGAAAACCGTGGCAGAACCTCGACAACGCGGCGCGCAGCGTGAGTATGGTACTGTGGGCGATGGCGTGGGAGACGCTGCGGTTGCACCACCCGGACATCTGTGCCGAGCTCGAGCAGCGCGGCCTCGTGCGGGGCAAGCCCGCGTAGGGCCTGCGGCCAGCGTCGTACCGTGGAACGCTCTGTTCGCGGCAACCGCGACCCTCAGCCACTGCCGGTGTGGGCGGCCTTCGCTGGTAAAGGAGTGGGACCCAGGAACCCGGCTTCGCGCAGCGCGGCGCGCACCGCGACCGCGACTTCACTGCGCACCCGCGACGAGACTTCGAAGCGCTCAGTCCAGAACCGCAAAGAGAAGTCGAGCTGGCTCTCGCCAAAAGCGGTCAAGAGCGCGGCCGGCGCCGGCACAGCGAGGACCGCGGGATGTGCCGCGGCAATACGAACCAACAAATCAGTCACCGCAGATGGATCGGCCCCTGCCGCAACACTCACGGGAAGATCGATACGACGGCGGCGATCGGTATAGGTCCAGTTCACCAGACGCTGCGAGCGAATCGTGGTCAGCGACCTGGATCGGATGCGCCCGATCTGGTTTGGTGGCAGCCCGAAGAAGTGCAAGCGCGTGCAACTGGCGGTGATGGACATGTGGAAGGCGTTTCGCAATTCCACGGGGCGCAACGCACCTCAGGCCAGCATCCTGTTCGACAAGTTCCACATCATGCGCCACCTCGGCGATGCCCTCGATACGGTGCGCAAGCCTCACAACCTCCGTCGCAAACGTTTGACACGCGCTTTGTCCGCCCCGTACTAAGGGGTTGATCCGAGATTGTCAGGCACCGTCGGGAAGGCGGCAACGTCTGAGAGCTGGGTCTTACGGCAAATTGGTGCTTTATGCCGACTATCCACTGCCAGCGGATCTGCGCTACTTCACCAGCAATCCTGCGCCAGCGTGCACGCGCGGATCGGCAGCTCCCAGGGGAGCGGGAACGTCAGACATTGATTCTGTCAAATTGCGGAGTAATGCGGATACCCCTAACGCTCCGAGTCCTAGCGCCTCGTGTCGCTCACTACCGTGCCGGAAACATCTTACGCACCCTACGGTGATCTCAGCCTGGCGTTTCAGGTGTTCGGCGAGGGGCCAGTTGAGCTTCTGTTCGTTGGGCCCTTCGTCAGTCATGTCGAGCTTTTCTGGACGCTTCCCGAATACAAGGCGTTCTTCGAGCATCTGGCCACGTTTTGTCGCGTCGTCGTATTTGACAAGGCGGGAGTCGGGTTGTCGGACCCGGTGCCGCGTGTTCGCTCTGTGGACGATCGCGCCGCCGAGATCGAAGCCGTCATGGATGCCGTCGGCTTCCGGAATCCCGCCCTTTTCGCGCTGAGTGAGGGCGGCCCTGCCTCCATTGTGTTCGCCGCGAGAAGGCCAGAGCGAACGCGGGCGTTGATTCTCTATGGCACGTACGCGTTCCTCGGCGGTGTTGAATGGGCCGACACAGATCGTGACGCGGCCGAGGTCCGGACACGCATCTTTCAAGAGCTAGGTGAAAACTACACGCCGTCGACGATGCAGATCGCCTACTGGCAAACATTCGGCCATGCAGTCCGGCTGGCGTGGGGCAGTGGTGAGGCACTGAAGTGTCTCGTGCCGTCTGTCCGGTCGCTCCGCCAGCTTGGGATGTTGGAGCGCATGTGCGCAAGCCCCGGCATGGCCAGGGCGACCGTCGAGGCATCGTTCTCGATCGACGTGCGGCCGATCCTGCCGACGATCAGCGCCCCGACTCTCATCATCCATGCCCGCGGGGATCCCGGGGTTCCGGTGCAGGACGGCCGGTACCTCGCCGACCACATCTCTGGTGCACGGCTGCTCGAAGTCGAAGGCACGGACCACGCGCCCTGGTTCACCGATCCCGACAAGGTTTTGAAAGCGATCGAAGAGTTCTTAACCGGCAGCCATGCCGCACGGGCGCAGCCACATCGCGCCCTTCGCACGGTTTTGTTCACCGACATCGTCGCCTCGACCCAACACGCCGCGGCCACGGGCGACGAGCGTTGGCGCGCTGTGCTGCTGCGCTTTGGGGAGATCACTGCGAAGGTAACGGAACAGTTCGGCGGCACGGTCGTGAAGGGCACGGGCGACGGTCACCTCGCGACCTTCGACGGCCCTACGCAGGCGATCCGTTGCGCCGAGGCGTTGCGCACTGGCGTCGAGCCACTAGGCATCGAGATCCGCGCGGGCATTCACAGCGGCGAGTGCGAACTGCTGGACACCGACATCGGCGGAATCGCCGTACACATCGCGGCGCGGATCCTGGGCCAGGCTGGCAGCGGTGAAATCCTCGTGTCCCGCACCGTCCGTGACCTGGTGGTCGGATCGGGCATCGCCTTCGAGGACCGCGGCAGTGTCACCTTGCGTGGCGTGCCGGGCACGTGGCAACTGCTGGCGGTTGATCGTGATGGCACGAGATCGCCTGACCGGGCAGTGGCGTCGATCCCGACGCCAGGCCCTCGGACGGCGATGCGGTGGTCGGACCGCGCCGTGGAGATAGTCGCCAGGCGCACACCGTGGATCCTCCGCGGGATGGCCCGCATGCTCGCACTCCACTGACTCACGCCGAACTAGTTCTGTTTACGGTACGGTCGAGCACTTGCTCGTCATGCCAGTCACCTATCCGGTGGAATCACCCCTCGCTTAGGCCGTCGACGTTTTCGTCACATCGATGCTAAGAACTGGGAGGTGTCGCATCCCTCCCGAGACGTCCGCATGCGCGGCCGTATACGGGCGGCAGAGGGGCTTTTCGCGATTGGCGGGCAACGTCCGAGAAAGGATCTTACGTCCGCATCGTCGATGAACACCCCTTGCGCGACGACAGGCACCCTCCTCTCCACTCCTGTTTGGCATCCCGGCGCGCGCATGACACGATCCGGCAATGCCGTTTGCGGTTGTCGGTCCCATCAGCAATGTGACAGTTATCGCTGCGGGACCGGGCGTGCGTCTTCTCCCCGTGCTGCGGAAGCGGTATGGTAGGGGCCGATGGAGAAAGCTGAAGCGACACGCAACGATTCAACTCGACGACGGCACGGTACGCCGAGCCGAACTGCATTGGTTCGAGGCACACGGGATCGGCAAGCGAAAAATGCGGATCGAACGATTCCTCGACTGAAGCCAGCCACGGGAACGCGGCGGCGAGGGCAGCAGTTTGCGATCTGTGTGCGCTCGGACGATGCGGACTTACTCACCCCGCGTCGCATCTATGAGATACTGCCGGACGAAGCCGCCGCGCGTTCGCGCTACTTGCGCATCATCGACAACGAAGGTGAAGACTACCTGTACCCCGCTGCGTTCTTCATCCGCGTGAGCCTGCCGGCAGCCTCGAAGCGAGCGATGCACACAGCCTCCTGACGGCTGGCAATTGCGTCCGGCGGTGTACGCGGCGTTGCGGAAGTTCTTCACAAGACAGGCCCGCACAACCGCCTGCGGCACCGTGTGCTGCGTTCCCGCCGGCCGCCTCGATGGCTTGCACGCGCGCCCGGTCTGGCCGAAAGCGTTCAGTACGAGTAATCGGCGCGGGTGATCTTCAGTCGCCGCATCTTGTTCTGCAAAGTTGTTCTCTTCAGGCCCAGGCGCTCTGCGGCGCCGCTCTTGCCGGATATTTTCCCGGATGCTGATTTCAGAGCGTCAATGATGGCTTGCCGCTCGGCTTCTTCGAATGTACCACCCGTTGCGGGCGTTCGGAGCGGCGCTCTCTTGAGCTCAGTGCGTGGGACTTGCAGTTCGTCGCCCTGCGTCAGAATCACGCAGCGCTCGATGAAGTTCTCGAGCTCACGGACGTTGCCCGGCCAGTCGGCATCCACCAGAGTGTCCATTGCTGTCTTGGGAATGGACCTGATCCTTTTTTGCATGCGGCGCGCGAGGCGGGAAACCAAGTAGTGGATGAGGAGCGGAATGTCTTCGCGCCGTTCCCGCAGCGGAGGAATCTCGATCGGAAAAACATTCAAGCGGTAGAACAGGTCTTCGCGAAACTGGTTGTTACGGATCATCGCCGGCAGGTCCCGGTGTGTGGCGGCAATCAAGCGCACGTCAACATGGATCGTCTTCGTACTTCCCAGCCGCTCGAATTCGTGTTCCTGCAAGGCGCGCAAGAGCTTGGGCTGCAAATCCAAACTGATGTCGCCAATCTCATCCAAAAACAGCGTGCCGCGATCCGCCAATTCGAACCGGCCGGGTTTCTGCATGAGTGCCCCGGTGAAAGCACCCTTTTCATGGCCAAACAATTCGCTTTCCACCAGGCCAGATGGGATTGCCGCGCAATTCAGGCGCACGAAGGTGCGGTCCCGCCGAGGGCTGAGGTTATGAATGGCCCTTGCAATCAGCTCCTTGCCCGTGCCGGTCTCGCCGTGCAGCAGCACAGTTGAGTCTGTCGGCGCGACGATTGAGACGTGGTCGAGCACTGCGCGCAGTGCGGCACTTTTGCCTACGATGTCCTCGAAGTTGTATTGGGAGCTGATTTCCGACTGAAGATATACCCGCTGGTCTTCCAGGTGAGCGTGTGAGGCGCTGAGCCGTCCGTACGCCATTGC
>DATKMS010000017.1:0-15966 GCA_035541735.1 Candidatus Margulisiibacteriota bacterium | reverse complement strand
GCTGCGCCTGTCGGCAGACGCCCAAGCGGCGGAACACGTTGCCCGGATTCCGGCCTTTCTGAAGCGGTTCCTTGCGCTGCCGCCCACCGCTGGTGCGCGCGCGCCGGCCATCGGCGACGGTCAGGACGCCTTCTTCCTGATGGACTATTCGCAACAACTCCTGGCGCGACTCACGAGCAGCGGCTTCATCGTCGCGGAGACGTACATCCCGGACCGGCTGTGGTACCTGCGCCGTGCGCAATGAACGGTGTGGCGAGAGTCACGTCAACACCGCCGCGGCGGCCCCGCGGAGCGTGAAGCAGAAGGTACTACCCTGCCCCGGGGTCGACTCAATCCAGATTCGGCCCCCGTGCTTTTCGACGATCTTCCGTACCATCGTCAGGCCCAGCCCTTCGCCTGCCACTGCGCCGTTGGCCAACCGGCGGAACAGGCGGAAGACCGCCTCCTGGCTGTGTGGCGGGATTCCGGGTCCCGTATCCCTCACGAACATGGTCGGCGTGCCGTTGCCGTCGCGTGCGCCGATCTCGATCCTGCGTGTCGCGCTGTCGCCCATGTACTTGATTGCGTTGTCGATGAGGTTGCTGAACACCTGTGTGAGCCGCAGCGTGTCACCGCGGACCGTCGGCAGCGCGCCCACCGTCACCTGAATGTGGGATTGATCGAGCTGATAGCGGAAGGACTCGATGGTCTTCTCCACCACCTTTTGCAGGCACACCTCGTCGGTCGGATTGGTGCGTGTCGCGATTCGCGAGACGTTGAGCAGCCCTTGAATGAGCCCGTCCATGCGATGGACGGCGGTATCGATGAACCCGAGCGATTCGTCCGTGTCGGCGAAAATGGCACCGACCTGCGGCGCGCCATTCGTGTGCGTACGCAAATCGGATAGTCGCAGTCGGACCTCGCGCGCGAATCCCTGCACGTTGATCAAGGGCGCGCGCAAGTCGTGTGAGGCGACGTAGAGGAGATCTTCCATCTCCTGGTTGAGCGCTGCCAACCGTTGATTCAGCGCGGCGAGCTCGCCAGTTGTCTGTCGCAGATTCTCGATCAGACGCGTCTTCTCCCGCGAAGCGGCGCGCAATGCCCGGCGCGCCGCAAATTCGCGGCCGCGCATCTTGTCGCTCACCACTGTGATCACCAGCGCAATCACACCGCTCACCAGGATGGCCGAAACCTGGGTGACGAACGCGCGGGCGATTGCCACACCGTGAAAAATGGCTCCGCCGACGAACATGACCGCCAAGGCGGTCACCAGAAACACCAACTGAGTCGCCGTCCACGGAACCAGCGCGGCGAGTGACAGAATCAGCAGAGCGAGGCTGACGTAGGGCGTGTCCGCTCCCGTCACCGCTACGGGTACAACCGCAATGGCCAAGCCGACCTCGAGGCCGAGCGCGATCGCCAGCGCCGACGGGTACCGTCTGCCCAGTGGACGCCGCAACAGCATGAAGATGGCGGCGCTCACCATGCACGAGAGCACGCGGGCACCCACCAGCGGGAACACATGCGGTCGATAGAGGAAGTAGTCGACCGTGCCGAAGAGCGGCACGAGCACCAAGCCCAACACGCTGGCCACCACCGTGCGCTGGCGCGTCAAGCGCCGGCGTTCGGCGTCGTATGCCCTGGCGATCGTGATGGCTCCTGGGCGCATCGATTCGACGGGCAGCAAGTGTTATGCCCGCTCGTGTCTCAACTTGCGGCTGCTGGACAGGGAGGGGGCGCGGCTGCAGCAGCGCCTTCCAGGCTCTTGGGAGACGCACAGCGCGTCGGTTTCTAGACACCCCCGCGAGGGCCGGCTCAACTACGGCCTGGTTCCGCTTTCGACCCGGCGCGCGAGGGGTTGGTCGCTGCACACTTCCGTTTGAAAGGCTGCGAAAATTGACAGCTCTGGCGCAGGGAGGGCATCAGGTGGCCGAGCAACCGGTCAGAGCGTTGCTCACAGCCCGCACGATGAGAGATACATCGACGGTGGCGCCGGGCGGGATGCCGCGCGGGCATGTCGCGGCGTCCGCCAAGAGCAGTTCGCGAATCTGCGTGACGGCCGCTGGGCTGATCTCCTGGGCATCTGCCCGGCCCGCGACAATGCAGAGAGGGAGCAAGGCAGCCGCTGCCCGATGTGCCGATCTGCCCCGCATGGGCACGCTGCTATCGCATCAGCACGTCGGCCGGGAACGCGTCGATCACGGCTTCGTCAACCGCGAAGTCGCGCACCGGCTTGCCGTTCACGACGACCTCTCGTGGCGGCCTGTCCAGAGGCAGGCGAGCGACGATCTTGCCGGCAGGCAGCACCAGGTCGCCGTCGAGAAGGAGCCGCACGCTTCCCGTGGGTTCGCGCCGCACAGTGAAGTTCAGTTGTCCGTACCACGTCGGCAGACCGTGTACCTGCACGCCGTCGCCATCGAGCCACTCGGAACGCAGGCCCGCGCCAATCACCAGCGACTGATCGGCCTCACGTTCGAAGGCAAACATGCTCAGGAGCGACAGGATGTATTCCGCACCGATCCAGGTGTGCGGCACGTCGCCAAGGTGGCCCGGACTCGTCGGATCGCGCCACGCAATCTCAGGCCATTGGTTCCACGGCAATGGGCGGCGGTCGGAGAGAAAGAAATCGAGCAGCTCGAGCGCGCTCTGCCGTTTGCCCAGATGCACCAGTGCACCGATGATGCGAATCTCGTAGGGCGTGTAGTTCGCCCAATCGATCTTTCCCGCGTGCTTGTCACGGAAGCCGGCGAAATAGGTTTCGAACATACGGTTGACGGCATCTTGCGGCAGATTCGCCGACTCGTCGAGCATGGCGATGGCGTTGGCCGTCGCCGTCGGATCGAAATCGGCCCACTCGACCGATCCCGGAATGTAGTTCAGTTGACGCTCGGCAATGGTGGTGCGGATCGAGGCGTACAAGGTCGTGGCAAAGTCGTCACGCAACGCGGCAATCCGGCGGGCTTGAGCGCTATCACCCAGGATCTCGGCCATCGCTGCAGCGTCCTTGAGACCGCGCAGGGCCCAGAAGTCGTCCCAGTACGAGTGCACCGGATGCGCGAGATAGCCTTCATGGCTGGCCGACTCGGGCAGCAGCCCGTAGCAGGCGCGCTTCTCCGCGGTCTGGAACTCCGGCGTCAGCCGCGAGTTGCGCAACCGTTCGATGCAGCCGACCGCCTTCGCCACCGCCGGCCACATCTCGGCCAGGAAAGCGCGGTCGCGGGTGAAACGGAAGTCCTCCATCACGGCGTAGACGAGCTGGCCATGGCTGTCGTGTTCGACGAGCCAGTCCGGCCCGTCGCGGTCGACGCAGCAGGGAACGAAGCCATCGTCGCGTTGGTACCTGGCGTACCAGCGAATGAAGTCGCGCATCGCGTCGGTACAGCCGACGCGCAACAAGGCAGCTCCCATGATGGCGCCGTCGCGGATCCAGGAGCGCGTGTACCGTCGCGGGCCAGGTTGGAGAGCAGGACCGTCACGGTTGATCAAGATGTGCGCGGCGCAGGTCTTGAGGGTGTCGATGGCGGCGTGCGCCTCCCCGGGAAGGCGAATGTCCACGACCGCCAGCTTCGCCTGCCACTGGCGAGCCGCGGCTTCAAACTGCTGTGCACCGCTCACCCCTGCGGCCAGCAGCGGCGCCGCATGTGTTTCGGCGCGTGAACTGAACGGGATCGCCAGATAGACGTCTTGCGGAACGCCGGGCGCCACATCCAGGTCGTAACACAGCGCGCCCGACGCATAGCCGAAATCATCGTGCACATCGGTCGCGCCTGGGAGTGCGCCGGTGTCGAGATACTGCATGATTCCCTCGTCAAACGTCGTCGCTCCGATTTGCGTCGTTGGGCTGAGGGAAATGATCGCTTTGCAGCCGTTGACCCAGATCGCATCGCCGCGGCAGGCAATGTCACGGATCGGGCTCACACCGCCGAGGGCGCGGAAGCTTTGCCACGGCGGTGTCACCTGGAACGGGCGCAGCGCCGCGAAGAGGCGCACCGCACGCCTGCTGTTGCCCGCGTGCCCGACGCGATAGCGGATGTACAGCACCGCGCCCGTCGACTCGCCGATCGCAAAGGCCGTGACGCTGAGCACGACGTCGTCGGCGCGCCACACTGAGGAAGGCATCGGGAGGTATCCAGCCTCCAGGTGCTGCATCGGTGCGGCATCTGCCCAGGTAATCAGCTTGCCATCGACCATGAGGAAGGGTTCGATCGAGAACGTCCCTTCGTCCACCTCGACCATGCCCTCTTCGTTCAGCAACGCGCGGGTGACGCCATTCGGGATGCCCACCGGCGACCAGTAGGTCTGCTGCCGGCACCAGTATTTCGGGTAGTGTCCGCGCGGCTCGCTGGCCGCCACGTTGTGGAAGAACTCGTTGATGGAGCGCGAGAACTCGAACGGCTGCACCTCGACGTTGATGATGCCGACGCCGCGCTGCGTGTCTGCGGCCTGCAGATCGAGTCGGATATACCGCGAGCTGCTGCCTGGCAGGTACACGTAGCTGCGCGTCGCGGCGGCGCGCTTCGCCGAGTACGCCGTTTTCCACTCGGTTGCGTCGTTCGACGCCTGCACCGTAAAGCTGTGTGCCGGCGCCGCCGCATCCCACTGAATGATCAACCCGCCGTACTCGTGTTCCTCCTCGAGGTCGATCAGGAACCACTGCGGATCGGCAGAAGGCACGCTGCGCCAGCTGGATTCGCGATCGCGATCGACCGCGCAGCGCGGCTCGTGGCCGGACACGGCGCTCGATGCCGCGACGGCGGGGATGGATGCAAAACTCCGGTCTTCGCACTGCAGGTCGCTGATCCAGACCGTCCCCTTGCCTCCGGGCCCCGCGGCAATCACGAGCTCGATCGCCCCAACCTCGGTCATGCGCCCGCCGCCAGCAGGTCCCCAGGCGAACTCGATCTGACTGCTGCGAATCAGCAGAGGCTGCCACTCGGGTGTGAATTCGAACGCCTCTTGGTGGTAGCGCCACACGTTCTTGCCGCCCGGATCAACCAGCTTGAACTCGAACTTGTTGCGTGGCGCCGCCCCGCGCAGCCTGAAGCTGAATGCATAGGCATCGGGAAGCGGCAGGGAAAAGCGGCGGCGGGCGACGACGAACCCACCGCCGCCTTTGAAGTCGAAGTCCAGCCGCATCGCCGCGCCAGCGGGCCCCGTATCCTTCGAAATGTGCAGCTCTGCATGGCCCGACGCAACCGGGTTCCAGCCGGAGAGATCTTCGAACTGGTCGATGACCGTGCGCTTCATGACGTTCGCTCCGTGCCCTGTCGCGCATTCGAAAGTTGCTGTCGCGTTCCTGGCACGTTGGGCGCGATCATGACAAAAGAGAGCGACGCCCGCCAGCGCGGCGGAACTCGCAGGAGGATGAATGATGGAACCGGATATGCGGAGATGGGTTCTCGCGGGTCTCGTGGCCACGGCCCTCCTGGTCCCGCGCGCGAGCCGTGCCGAAGAAGCGCGCACGCCGGATGCCACCATCACCGTGTCGAGCAGCGCGGCGGCGTCAGCACTCGGCTTGACCCTGGTCGAAGGCAGGCTGCGTCACCGTGACAAGGTGTACCTGCTGACGTTGCGCGGCGCGCAACCCACAGCCGGTTCCTCCGGCAAGGTGTACGGCCTCGGACAGGCGCGCGATATCGAAGGCTCATACAAACCGACTGACGGCGGACTACGCAACGATCGTGGTGTGACTATCATCTTCGAGCCGCCGCTCGATCTGTCCGGTGGGCAACTGCAGGTCGATCTCAACAGCCGCGTCTATCCGAAAGCCTCGACCGGACAGCGTGGGACCTTCGAGTAGAGGACCGCGCTCCACACATCCCATCAGTCAAATGTGGCTCAAGGTGCTCGTCGAGCGCACAAAATCCCCCGCTCATTGCGTTCGCTGGCCCTTGCGGACGCTTCGTGGCGATCGACATGAGCACTGGCCGCGGACTCTTCGGTAGTACGCTCGTCGCCTTCGTCGTCGCGTCGCGCTTGGCGAGCGCGCAAACTGAGGCGCCGCCTCTACCGGCGGTTGCAGACGCCACGATCACGCTCACCGCCCGCTCGGCGGGAGTCGGTGTGGGATTCGTCTGGGGCGCTGGAACCCTCGAATACCAGGGGCAGAGGTATCCAGTGCGCATCGACGGCATCGGGATTGGCGCAGGGGCGGCGGCGTTGACGGCACACGGCGCGGTATATCACTTGAAGCAGGTCGACGACCTGAACGGCCAGTACAGCGCGCTGGGTGCAGGCGTCGAGATGGGGCGGGGCGCAAACCGGCTGCGGATGCGCAACGCGAAGGGCGTTGTGGTCGATTTGATCGCCGAAGGCAAGGGCGTCCAGTTCGGTATGGGACCGCGCGGTGTCACGCTGCAGGTCGGTGCCGCCGGCGGGCCGCCGGCATTCGCCGGTTTCATGCTTCCCAAGTCCCTGGGCTTCGGCCAGGCAGCCTTCGGGCCGCTGTCGCTACAGCCGACCCTCAACGTCCAGCTCGTCGGCTTCGTTGAAGGCAACGCCGGCTTTGGCGGCGAGTGGGCGGCGGGCCCAATCAACAAGAGCGACCTGTCCATGCAGCACTCCAACGAGGTCGGCATGAACGGGCTGCTGGATCTCGGTCAGTACGGCACACTGCACGGGCGCGTCAGCGGCGTCTTTTCGCTGTCGGCCGGTGGTGTCGACCCCGGTGCGACCAGCTTCCCGAACTTCAACACCAATGAGTACACGATCGAAGCGGCGTTCCTCAGTTGGAAGTCCGGCAACGCCTTTCCGGGTCTTGGCGAGAACGCCGTCCAGATGAGCTACGGCAACCAGAACTACCAAGTGTTCGACGGCCTCCTCTTCTGGGACGGGGCGGTGGACTGCGGGGTACGCGGCGCCTGCTGGCTGACGCCCCGCAAGGCATTCCACGAGGCCGGCACCGTGCGGTTGACACTCGGCGATTGGCTGATCGAGGGCTTCCACCTGAAGCTCAACGACGACCCCAGCACCCGCACGCGCATCGCCGGCGGCCGCGTCGAGTACGCGTTCGAGGACTGGGTCGTGAAGGCCATGAAGAGTGGCTTCATGTACTTCAACGTCTACGAATCGAACGAACCTGCGCGCAGCGGACTGAACGGTTTCTACTTCTACCAGGACGCAACGCCCGTCCCGCCGCTACCGGATTTCCAGTACACGACGAGCTTCGTCGCCGAGACGAACTCCGCTGCCGTCGGCAACGCCCAAGCCTACGGCTGGTACGTCGCGCCCGCCTACACCGTCTCGCAGCTACCGTGGTCGCCGCAGCTCTCCTACCGCTTCGCCTCATTCAGCGGCGGCGGCACCCGCAACTTCGACCCGCTCTTCTCCGGTGGCTCCGACTGGGGCTACTGGGCGCAGGGCGAGCTGCTGGGCGAGTGGGTACTGACCAACAGCAATCTGGAGTCCCACATGGTGCGGCTCAAGCTGACGCCGAACGAAGTCCTCACGCTCAACCTCTTCTACTACAAGTTTCTGCTCGACAACTTGGAAGAGAGCTTCGGGCCGACGCCGATGCGCGTCAGCCGTCACCAACTTGCCGACGAGGTCGACGCGATTCTCGACATCGCACCAACCAACTGGTGGTCGATGACCGTCGACTTCACCCTGGCCGTGCCGAACACCGGCTTTCGCGAGGCGACCGGCGGCAATGCCACGTGGATCAACTCCATGCTCTACACGAATTTCAACTTCTGACGATGGACCGATGACGGCGAGAACCGGCACGTGCTTGACCTCCGCCCCCCGTACGGTCCAAAAGATGCGGGTGATGAAACGTCTTGTTCAGGGCTCCCGGGTGCTTCTGCTGTTTGGCAGTGCTGTCGCTCTTGCCGCCTGTGCGGCGATGCAGCAAACCGTCGGTGGGTGGTTCGGCGCAGCAACGCCGACACCGACGCCTCAGGTGACGCCGGCTGCGGCGGTGGCTCCACGTGTCTACTACGCGGGGATCGAGGGACTGAAGGTCTACAGCGAACCCTCGACTTCCTCGAAGGTCGTCGGGGCGCTCTCACTGTACGAAAAGGTCACCCGCACCAGGCTCGAACGTGGCTACGCCTACGTGGAGAGCGCCAAGAGCGCTGTGCAGGGCTGGGTCAACAACGCGCAGCTCATCTGGCGCTTGCCGGCGGAGCCGCGGCCGGCCGCGCCCGCTCCTGGAGAAACGCCATCCGAGGAGCCCGTCACGCCCACAGGCGAAGAGCCGCAAGCACCGGCGGCCCCCGAAGCCACTGCCCCGATGGAGGCGCCCCCCACGGAGCCGCCGCCCACGGCTACCCCCGTACCAGCCGCGCCACGCAGCTCGCAGCCGACGCCGCGCGGCGTCGCGCCGTCGATCTTCAACCCGTATTGAGTCGGCTCGGTGTGAAACACCTGTTTCGTTCCTTGTATCTCGTGAAGCGTATCTCGTCGCAAGGGCTTGCGAGATGGGACGAACGCGGTAGGTGATGGCCTATGAGTGACGTCCCGCGCATGGGCTCACCGCAGCGGCCGCGCCCGCAGTCATGGCCCGAGGCGTGGATGCGAGCGGTGCTCGACCTCGGGTCGGTGTCCCCCGAACGGCACGCCGTCGTGCTCAGCGACATTGAGATCGGCTCGCAGCCGACGGCAACCTACTACGTCTTGCTGAGCATCTCGGAGCTGATCGCCGCCTTTGCGTTGATCATCGGCAGCGACGCGACCCTGATCGGGGCGAACGTCGTGGCGCCACTGATGACACCGATCATCGGCATCTCCCTGGGCCTGATGCGCGGCGACCTGCGGCTGCTGCGCACCGCGCTGGTGGCCGAGTTCGGCGGCGCGCTGATCGCTGTCGTCCTGGTGTATCTGCTGGGCCTGATGCCGCTCTGGGGCGATCCGACGCCGTCGCTGCTGGCGCAGACCAAGCCAACGCTGATCGACCTGCTGGTGGCTGCACTGGCCGGCTTCGCCGGCGTGCTCGCCATGATCGATGAGCGCGTCAGCCCGGCCCTGCCCGGCGTGGCGATCGCCACCGCGCTCAATCCTCCCGTCGCGGCGATCGGGCTGTGCCTGGCGTTTGGGGCGTACCAGGGTGCCTGGGGCGCCTTTCTCCTGTTCTTCGCCAACGTGCTCGCCATCCTGGCCGTCGCTGCCATCCTGTTTCTGATCGCCGGCTTCGTGACGTGGGCGGAGATAGGATCGGTCCGTAGCCTGGCGCGGCGCTTCGCCCCGGCGACGATCGGGCTCCTGCTGGTCACCGCGCTGCTCACCAAGTACCTCGTCGGCATGGTGGAAAACATCCACACGCACCGTGCCATTACCGCCGTACTCGACCAAGAGCTGGCGCACGAACCCAGCACGGCACTGTTTGGGGTCGACTTCAGTCGCGGCAAAGACGCGGTGGACGTGCTCGCGGAAGTGCGCACGCCCCATGTGCCAAAGCCTGGACGCGTCAATGAGATTCAAGACGCGTTGAGCAGCCGCCTCGGCGAGCCCGTTCACCTCTTCATGCGCTGCACGCTCACCAAAGATGTCACGGCGACGGGATCGACGACCCTGCGGCCATATTTGAGCCTCAACGGCAAGGTGACCACAGCCCCGGTTTCGCCGGACATGCGGCTGCTGCAACAGGCGGAGCAAGTGGCGCGCGAAGTGGTGGCGACGCGGCCCAACATCATCTTGAAGGACATTGAACTGGTCAAGCTCGAGACGGGCCCCGTGATCATCGTGTCGATCGAGAGTGCGCGGGCCCCGAGCCCCGCCCGCATCGCCCGCTTCGAGGCCCTCTTGCGTGAACGCTTGGGAGAGCCGAGCGTGCGGGTGGTGATCCGGGCAGCCGAATCGGTCGATATCACCTCGAAGGGGCGCGTCCTGCTCGGCGAGGCGCACTTTGCTACAGCGTCCCCGGAAGAAGCCCAACGCCAGCAGACGGTCGAAGAGACGGTTCGGCGTGAGCTGCAGAGCGTGCCGAACACATTCGTCACGGCTGTCGATGCCGTGCACCAGGGGTCTGGTTGGTTGGTGCGTGCGGAGGTGGTGGATCCACGCATCCTCGCACCTGACGATGTACGCAACGTCGAAGCACGCAGCGCAAAGGCTATTGGCGAGTCCGTGGACCTGACAGTGCGGGCGCGTGCGGACGTCCTGGTCACCGGGAACAGGTACCAGGCGGTGGGCGATGTGCGTTTGCCGGAGGAGGGGGATGGCGTGCCGACGCCGGGGGCATCGCCGTGAGCCGCTCTACGCGCCCGGCTGTGCCTGCCCCAAAGAATCGAGAACGGTTCGTTGAGAGCTACCTCGACCCGGCCAGCCGCCTGGGTGAGGTTGTCTTCGGGCTCATCATGGTGCTGGGCGCCACCCTTACCGCGGGACTGAGCGTGGCGGAGGGCAAGGCAGGTGTGCGCCAGTTGCTGCTCGCGGCGCTGGGCTGCAACGTCGCCTGGGGGATTATCGATGGCATCATGTACGTCATGCACTGCATGACGGGGCGCGCCGAGAAGGCACGCCTGATCGAAGCGATTCAACGCGCCCCCGACGTGGGCACGGCGCTCGACATCATCCGGAATGACATCGAGCCGCGATTCGAGACGCTGACCGCGCTGCAGGACCGCGAGGCGCTGTGCCGGTCCATCCTTGCGTACCTCGCTCAAGGCGAAGCGCCGAGGATCAGGGTGACAAGGGATGATCTGTATGGCGCCCTGGTATGTTTCTGGCTGGTCTTCCTCTCATGCTTGCCGGCAGCGGGGCCGTTCCTGATCTTTTCAGAGCCAACCCACGCGCTGCGTGCTTCCAATTTTCTCCTGATTGCGATGCTCTTCGTTGTCGGCCACATGTGGGCGCAGTACGCACACACCAACCGCCTCCTGGCGGGTCTCGTGATGGTAGCCATCGGACTCGCGCTGGTCGGCGTAGCCGTCCTTCTCGGTGGATGATACCTATGTTCGTGGTGCGCATCGCGCCGCCAGGTCGGAATGAGGCACCCGTTGCATTCGATTCAATGGAGAAGGCATGAAACCTAGAACCGTCAAGAGAGTGGGGTCCAGAAAGAAACCGAACCACCATGAGGCCATTCGCACCGGGCTCGAAGCGGGCGCCATTGCGGAAGCGCTCGTCGACAACCTGCACTATCTGCAAGCCAAGCTACCGCAGCACGCGACGCGCAACGACTGGTACATGGCCCTCGCCTACACGGTGCGCGACCGCATGCTGCACCGGTATGTCGAGACGGTGGAAGCGATCACGAGCGCGAACACGCGCGCCAAGGTCGTGGCGTATCTGTCAGCCGAATTCCTGACGGGGCCGCATCTAGGCAACAGCCTGATCAACCTCGGTATCTGGGAGGCGACGCAGGACGCGGTATCCACAGTTGGCCAAGATTTGTCTGACCTCCTCGAACAGGAAGAAGAGCCGGGCCTGGGCAATGGCGGGCTCGGCCGTCTGGCCGCCTGCTACATGGACTCGCTGGCGACGCTCAACATTCCCGCTATTGGCTACGGCATCCGCTACGAGTTCGGAATCTTCGATCAGGCGATTCGTGACGGCTGGCAAGTAGAGCTGACGGACAAGTGGCTGCGCTTCGGCAATCCGTGGGAGATCGTGCGTTCGGAAATCAACTTCGCGGTCCAATTCGGTGGACGCACAGAACCCTCCACAGATGCGCAGGGGCGCTATCGGGCACGCTGGCTGCCGGAGAAGGTCGTCAGAGGCGTGGCCTACGACACCCCCGTGCCCGGCTACCGGGTGCCGACCACAAACCTGTTGCGCCTGTGGAAGGCAGAGGCCACCGAATCGTTCGATTTCGACGCGTTCAACGTCGGCGATTACTACGGCGCAGTGGACCAGAAGGTCGCATCGGAAACCATCTCCAAGGTGCTCTATCCGAATGACGAGCCCGAAGTCGGAAAGCAACTGCGGCTGGCGCAGCAGTATTTCTTCGTCTCCTGCTCGCTGCAGGACATGATCCGCCTGCATCTGGCGCGTGGCAAAAAGCTGGACGAGTTCGATTCGTATTGGGCGGTGCAACTGAACGACACGCATCCCTCCATCGCCGTCGCCGAGTTGATGCGGCTCCTGGTCGACGAGCACTCGATGGAGTGGGATCAGGCCTGGGCGATCACGCAGCGGACGTGCGGTTACACGAACCACACGCTGCTTTCCGAAGCGCTGGAGAAGTGGCCGCTGGCGCTTTTTGGCAAGCTGCTGCCGCGCCACCTGGAGATCGTCTATGAAATCAACCGCCGCTTCCTGGATGAATTGCGGCTGCGCTATCCCGGCGACGACCAGTTGCTCGGGCGCCTGTCGCTGATCGACGAAGCCGGCGAGAGATATGTGCGCATGGCTCACCTGGCCGGCGTCGGCAGTCACGCGATCAACGGGGTCGCGGCCCTGCATACCGAGCTCCTCAAACAAACCGTGCTGCGCGACTTCTACGCGGTGGCGCCGGAGAAGTTCCTCAACGTGACCAATGGCGTAACCCCGCGACGCTGGATCGTGCTGAGCAATCCGCAGCTGGCGGCGCTGATCACCGGCAAGATCGGCGAGCGTTGGGTAGCAGATTTGGAGGAAGAGCTTGCACGCCTCGAACCGCTGGCTGACGATCCCGGCTTCCAGAGGGATTGGCACGCGGTAAAGGCCGACAACAAGCGAGCGTTGGCCGCCTTCATCAAGGAGCGCACCGGCATCAGTGTGGACCCGCAGTCGCTCTTTGACATCCAGGTGAAGCGGCTGCACGAGTACAAGCGGCAGCACCTGAACGTGCTGCACGTGGTCAGCCTCTACAACCGGCTCAAGCATGTATCAGCTGCCAGGGTCACTCCGCGCACGGTCATCTTCGGCGGTAAGGCCGCTCCCGGCTACCGCATGGCCAAACTGATCATCAAGCTGATCAACTCTGTTGCCGAGGTCATCAATCGGGATCCAACGGTCTCGCAGGTTCTGAAGGTGGTCTTCTTCCCGGACTTCAACGTCAAGAGCGGCCAGCGCGTCTATCCCGCCGCCGATCTGTCCGAACAGATCTCCACGGCGGGCAAAGAGGCGTCGGGCACAGGCAACATGAAGTTCGCCATGAACGGGGCGTTGACGATCGGCACGTTGGACGGCGCCAACATCGAGATCCGCGACGCCGTCGGCCACGACAATTTTTTCCTGTTCGGCTTGACGGCCGAGGAGGTTGGGAAGCTGAAAGCGACCGGCTACCGGCCGCGCAGCATCTACGAGTCAAACCCGGAGCTGCGCCAGACCATCGACCTCATCGCTTCCGGATTCTTTTCCAAGGGCGACCGCGAGCTGTTTCGCCCGCTCGTGGAATCGCTGCTGGCCGGCGATGACTACATGCTCTTGGCAGACTACCAGGCCTACATGGACTGCCAACAGCGCGTGAGCGAGGCGTACTGCGATCAGAAGAACTGGACGCGCATGTCGATCCTCAACAGTGCCCGAGTTGGCCGCTTCTCTTCGGACCGCTCGATCCGCGACTATTGCCGCGCTATCTGGAAGGTTAGCCCGATAACAGCAGACGAGCGCAAAGATGACCGCCGCGGCTGAACCAGGCGCGAGCGCTCCTCTCGGCGCCACTGTCTGTCCCGGCGGCGTCAACTTCAGCGTTTTCTCGAAGAGCGCCACGCGCCTCGATCTGTTGCTATTCGACGAGAAGAATGCCGCACAGCCGGCAACGGTCATCCGGCTCGATGCGCACCGGCATCGCACCTATCACTACTGGCATGTGTTCGTGCCGGGCCTCAAACCCGGGCAGGTGTACGCTTACCGCGCCCATGGGCCATTCACGCCGGAGCGTGGGTTTCGGTTCGATGGCGAGAAGGTCCTTCTCGACCCGTATGGTCTCGCCGTCGCGGTGCCCGACGCCTACGACCGCGGCGCAGCACGCCGGCCCGGTAACAACGCGGCGGTCGCCATGAGAAGCGTCGTCGCCGATCCCGGCCGTTACGACTGGGAAGGGGACCTGCCGCTACAGCGGCCCTTTACCGAGACCGTCGTTTACGAACTGCACGTGCGCGGCTTCACCCGCCATCCCAGCTCAGGCGTAGCGCCCGTGAAGAGCGGGACTTACGCGGGATTGATCGAGAAGATCCCCTACCTCAAAGATCTCGGTGTCACCGCCGTAGAGCTTTTGCCGGTCTTCCAGTTCGACGCGCAGGACGCGCCGGCAGGCCGCGTGAACTACTGGGGCTACCAGCCGGTCTCATTTTTTGCGCCGCATCATGCCTACAGTTCGCGGCGGGACCCCAACGGCGTCCTCGACGAATTTCGCGACATGGTCAAGGCGCTGCACCGCGCCGGCATCGAAGTTATCCTCGATGTCGTCTTCAATCACACCGCGGAGGGCGGTCATGATGGGCCGACGTTGTGCTATCGCGGCTTCGCGAATGATTTCTACTACATCCTCGAGAAGGACAAGGCGCGGTACGCCGACTACACCGGGTGTGGCAACACCCTCAACGCCAATCAGCCGATCGTGCGCCGGATGATCCAGGATAGCCTGCGCTATTGGGTGACGCAGATGCACGTCGACGGCTTCCGCTTCGATCTCGCCTCCATCCTGTCGCGCGACGAGACCGGTCATCCACTGCCAAACCCGCCGGTCCTCTGGGATATCGAGTCGGATCCTCTTTTGGCCGGCACCAAGCTGATCGCGGAGGCGTGGGATGCCGCCGGCCTCTATCAAGTGGGCAGCTTCGTGGGCGACACGTGGCAAGAGTGGAACGGCCGATTCCGCGACGACGTGCGGCGTTTCTTGAAGGGCGACAATGACTCGGTGTCGCACGTGGCCTGCCGGCTGTTGGGCAGTCCGGATATTTACGCTCACAAGGAACGAGAGGCCGAGCAGAGTGTCAACTTCGTCACCTGTCACGACGGCTTCACCCTCAATGACCTGGTCTCGTACAACCACAAGCACAACGAGGCCAACGGCGAGAACAATCGCGACGGTTCGGATGACAATCTGAGCTGGAACTGCGGCGCGGAAGGACCGACAGATGATGCGGCGATCGAGGCCCTGCGCAACCGCCAGGTGAAGAACTTCTTCGCCCTGGAGTTGCTGGCGGCCGGCACACCGATGTTGCTCATGGGCGACGAGGTGCGCCGCACCCAGCGCGGCAACAACAACGCCTATTGCCAGGACAGCGACATCAGTTGGTTCGACTGGAGCTTGCTGGAGCGGCACGCTGACATCCACCGGTTCGTAAAGATGCTCAACGCCTTTCGCCAACGCCGTGACGTGGTAGCAGAAGAAGGCACGCTCAGCCTGAATCAACTCCTGCAACGGGCAAAGGTCGACTGGCAGGGCGTGGCGCTCAACCGCCCGGACTGGAGTGAGCACTCGCACTCTCTGGCCTTAACCCTGCGCAGCCTGGGCGGGCGGTTTCTCATCCACGGAATGTTCAACGCCTATTGGGAGCCGTTGACGTTCGAGTTACCGCCCGTCCCGGCGGAAGCCCAGCAACCCTGGCGGCGTTGCATGGACACCGCGCTTGCATCACCGGATGACATCTACCCCTGGAACGTGGCGCCGGTGGTGACGCAGGCGACGTATACGGTGCAGCCGCGTTCAGTGGTCCTTCTCGCACTGCCGCTTCGAACGGCACGGTAACCCTTGGACAGCAGGCGAGGCGATGAGATGGGGCGGGTCTTCATGTCCGCTGACGTTCTTTCGAAGGACCGATCCCGTATCCCGTCTAGCAGAGTCGCCTAAAAGTCGGCATGCTTTTGCCGAACAAACGAGGAACACCCCAGACAATGGAGGGAGCGATGGCGAATCCACTGACCGATAGAGAGCTGGAGTTGATGAACGCCTATTGGCGGGCGTGCAATTACCTGTCCGTGGGAATGATCTATCTCAAGGACAACCCGCTGCTCAAAGAGCCCTTGAAGACGGAGGATGTGAAGCACCGCCTGCTCGGCCACTGGGGCGCCAGCCCGGCATTGTCCTTCGTGTGGGTGCATCTCAACCGCATGATCGTCAAACACGACCTCGACGTGATTTTCGTGGCCGGGCCGGGTCACGGTGCGCCGGGGGTG
>DATKMS010000016.1:0-42504 GCA_035541735.1 Candidatus Margulisiibacteriota bacterium | reverse complement strand
GCCGACTTTTACGTACTGTCCGGCCACAAGCTCTTTGCGCCGAGCGGCGTGGGCGTGCTCTACGGCAAGAAGGCGTTGCTCGACGAGATGCCGCCGTGGCAGGGCGGCGGCAACATGATCCAGCGGGTGACGTTCGAGAAGAGCACCTTTGCCGACCCGCCGGCCCGCTTCGAGGCTGGCACCGCGACTCTCGGTCCTGCTGTTGGCCTGGGTGCAGCCGTCGACTACCTTGAACAGATCGGCATGGAGAACATTGCCCGGCACGAGCGTGACCTGCTCGCGTATGGCACGGACTGCCTGAGTCGAATCCCTGGCCTCGCTCTGATCGGCACCGCCCCCGAGAAGGCTGGCGTCCTCTCGTTCGTCGTCGACGGCATGAGCGCGGAGGAGATGGGCAGCTTCCTCGATCAAGAAGGGATTGCGGTGCGGGCGGGGCATCACTGCGCGCAGCCGACGATGGATCGCTTCGGCGTCACCGGGACGGTGCGTCCATCGCTCGCCTTGTACAACACCCACGACGAGATCGATGCGTTGGTGCGAGCCGTGCGGAAAGCGTTGCGGCGATAGGGAGCGACGCGGCTGACTTCGAGCGAAGGGAAACCACTCAGCGCGCATCGCGACTGGCCGCAGCCATCGCACGTGACTGGAAGGCCGACCTGCGGACACTCGCCGCCACGGCCGAGGCGGTGACGTTCTGAGCTCGCCCCGGCCGCAGGCTTTACGGATGAGGGAGAACCGGGATGCTATTCCGAGTCACCCCTCAGCACGCGCGACCGGCGTCATCGGAAGCGTCTGCCGATAGACAATCCCGCAGCCATGGAGGTGACAAACACCAGCACCGGCCACGTCCCCGTAGCCAGCGAAACCACCGCTGGCCCCGGGCAATAGCCGGATAAGCCCCAGCCGATCCCGAAGAGCCCTGCCCCAACCACGAGCTTGGCGTCGACCTGCTTCTTTTCCGGCAGCACAAACCGTTCGCCCAGCACCGGTGTGCGACGTTTGAGGATCACGGGAAACAGTCCGAAGCTGACCGCGACCGCACCACCCATGACGAACGCCAAGGTGGGATCCCAGTGACCCGCGACGTCGAGGAAGTTGATGATCTTCGCCGGCTGCGTCATGCCGGCGAAGCCGAGCCCAAGAGCAAAAACGACCCCCAACACGAATGCACTGATCAGCCTCATCGGAAATTCCCCCGCAAGACGTGGTTGACGACGTAGACGGTCAAGGCACCGGTACCCATGAACGTGATCGTGGCAACCAGAGAGCGGAGCGACCGGCGTGCCAGGCCGCACACGCCATGACCGCTGGTGCAGCCGTTGCTGAGGCCAGTACCGAAACCCACCAGCAGTCCCGCTGCCGCGAGCCTCGCCAGCGACGGTGCTTGGAATGTCGGGAACGCCGCCGGATACGTGCGCAAGAGCAGCACGCCCCCGACCAGCAGCCCGAGAACAAACGCCAAACGCCAGAACCCCTCGCCACGCTGTGGCGGCAGCAGCCCACCGACGATGCCGCTGATCCCGGCGATCCGCCCGTTGAGGAACAACAGACCGCTGGCGGCGCCACCGATCAGCACTCCGCCGCCCAATGCCGTGAGAACCGATATCGCATCCATACACTCTCCTCTAAACGATCTCCTTTAAGATTTCACAGCGACCTGCGCAGACACCGAGTCCTCTGACAGCGTACCTCCAGATCTTTCTGCGGAACCCAGTTGACACAGTTCACATGATAGTCCATAAACAAGAGCGCATGAACGTACCGCAGTGCATGATCGAGGATCGCTGTTGTTGTACCAAGGCCTGGGAGTTCTCCCGCGTCCTCGATTGCGCAGTGTTCCGGTGTGTCGCATCCTAAGCCCGAACGCTCTACTCGCGATCGCCAAGGCCCGGGAGATCAGCATCTCCCGGGCCTTTTGTATTTTGAGCCCGGGGCTTTGCTCCCCGGGCATTTCGGAGAAGAGCGTCAAGGAGAAGAATCATGACCACCGATCAAATGGTGTCCGCAGAACGATACGAAGCCATTCACACCGCGCCCCCACGCAAGATGAATCAGCTCCCGCAACATCGTCTTGCAGGCAGCGTATGGAGCTGCCTTTGTCGTCGATCCTGCTAGCCGAACCCGCGTCGCGCGTCGCGCCAGCCTCGGGCGCGAGGTGCGATCATGACGCTGCTGTCGCAAGGGATGGCGCATGTGTCGTTCCCGGGCGGCGGCCTTTTCCTTCCGGCACGCAACCATTCTGATCGCCGCGTCCTGATCGACAACGTCAGCGCCCACGTGCGCGCCAACGGCCTTGTGCAGGTTCTGGTAGACGGAGAGCGCTGGCTCGTCCGTGCACTGCCGGAACGACAAGGCTTCAGCTGCGGGCGATGCGGGCAATCACCTGACTCGGCCTGCTACTCCGCGGCGGACGAGCGCGCCGCCTACTGCGCCACGTGCGTCCTTGCCGGCGACACGCAGGAGAACCACCGATGAGCCGGCGCTTGTTGCACAAGCTGATCGAACCGCTCGCCATCCTGCCGTCGCAGACCGTCCGGCGCCAACTCATCATGCGGTCGCCTGAGATGCGGCTGGTCCTGGCTGTCCTCCACGACGCTGTGCGTGTGATCACGCAAGACCCGAAGGATCTGCGGCGGCGAGAATTGGAAGAGTTTCTGAAGGTGCGCACGTGGCTGCTCGACGACAGCCGCGAGTGGCCGGGGGCTCTGCCAATCAGCCTCACCGCAACGGAGGAAGAATCATGAAGATCGTCGAGAGAGCAAAGTATCCTGGTGTCGCGATGTGCGATCGATACGCGGCTGCGCGCCGGTTCGCCCGCGCCGTGCAACTCTCTCCCCTGCAGCTCCGCGAGACGTATCCCCACGTCACCCGCTTGCTGCATGCACTCGCCACTCCGCATCAGCGGAGATCCGTTCAGGCGCGCGGCGTAAGGCCCTCTCCGCCGCACACCGCGCGCGCTTGACTCTCCCCGTCTCGGCGGGGGCGATTTCTCCTCCTTGGTGGCCCCCGTCGAGACTCCCCCCCCGCGACTTCGTAGCGGCGCCAACACGCAACCGGGGTGTCAGCCGGCAGGGGTGCCTGTGGTGTGCGCCAGGAACTAATGACGGGGGTGATGCGTCTTATTGGGGGAGGGAGGCAATCGCGATGCGCGCATCGGCTGGGAAGCAGAAGCGGACGTACGGCACATCGTGGAGTCGCAACGCGGCCGCCGCTGTCGCAGCGCTGGTGCTGACCAGCGGCTGTGCGCTGCTCCGGAGGGCGAACGCCGTTGATCCGAGCGCAGATTTCACCGCACACCGGGGCTACACGGGAATCGTCGTCACTCACCTGCCCGTTGGGCAGACCGCAACGCTCGTGCGCGCCCGCTCGGCCGCATCCTCGAGTCGTCCCACGCACGAGTTCGAGGTCGATGGCAAACCCGTCGCAGCGCTGTGGATCACCGATCACGCCCATGTCGTGGTTCGGCAGACCGCAAACGCAACGGCGCCGCCCGTCGGTGACGTCCTAGCGGCGTGGAAGGACAGTGGGATCAACATCACCTTTCACTCGGCAGATGGCGTGACGTACCATTCGTCGCGATTCCATCGCGTCGGCGGCCCGAATTTTCCCAGCCTCCTGGACCGCGAGATGTACGCCATTCGCGATTTACCCGGGGTCTATCGTGCCGAGTTGCGTGACGAGCACGATGCGCCGGTGGGATGGCTCAGCGTTCGCATTCTTCCGTACCAAGGGCTGCCACGCGACTACCAAGGCGCGCTCCCTGGCCGTCTCGAGGGGCCCATGGCGGCCGGCGCCGTCGCGCTCCTCGATTCGGAGATCGCGACGATCATCGAGCTGAACGCATTCCCCGACGACCGGATGCCCGGCGGGCTCGTCCCGTGATGGGCTGACTCCATCAATCCCTTGTCGGATGAGCTGCTCCACGAATTCGCGGCGGGGGAGCGTGGACGGTCTCTTCGCTTCGTCGGCGGCAGGCGTGGGGCACGCTTGAGTCGTCCGTGATCAAGGGCTACCAACTACTCAATGGAAGCAAACTCTCTTGCCACCGAGTGGTATGACCTCTTCTCGCGCTACGCTGCTGACCTCTACCCCGGCCGCTACACGCGTGAAAAGTGCCTGCAACTGGCCGAGCAGGCGGTGGAGATCCGGCGTCTGGCGGCAGAAAAGCACTCCACCATCGTCGCGCACAACTATCTCTACCCCGAATTCCACGAACTGGCAGAGAAGGTGGGCGACTCGCTCGGACTGAGCTTCTATGTCCGTGACCGCAAGGCGACGCGCGTCGACTTCGAGAGCGTCTACTTCATGGGCGCGACGGCGAAGATGATCACCGGCGACGCCACCCGCGTGTTCGTCCCCGATCGCTCGAACGTACTCGGCTGCACGCTGGTGTTCGGCACCGACCATGAGTGGCTCGAACGCTGGAAGGCGCGCAACCCCGGCGGCATCCTCGTCACCTACGTCAATAGCGACGCCTACACCAAATCGATCAGCGACTTCATCAGCACGTCGCGCAACACGGACAAGATCATTGCCCACGCCGTGAAGACGTTCCCCGGACGGCGCATCCTCGTGCTGCCCGACAAGTTCCTCGGGCTGGTCATGAAGCAGCGCGCGCTCGAGGCGCTCGAACAGGAAGGTGTGACGGTCGACCCCGACTCAATCGAGGTCTACACCCACTCGAAGGGCGAGTGGAACGCGTGCTGTTACGTGCACGAGAAGATCGGCGATCGCGGCGTCGAGATGATGATGGACGAGCACCCGGACGCGGAGCTGATGATCCACCCCGAGTGCGGCTGCGCATCGTCGTGCCTCTACAAACTGCACGCCGGCGTCATCCCGCGCGGCAAGGCCTACTTCCTGTCGACCGAGGGAATGGTCGAACACGCGCACAAGTCGCCGGTGCAGAAGTTCATCGTCGCCACCGAGAAGGGCATGGTCTACCGTCTGCGCAAGGAGTGCCCGCAGAAGACCTTCCTCCCGGTATCGCTCGAAGCCGAGTGCCGCTACATGAAGGCCAACGAGTTCGACAAGCTGCTGGCATCGCTGCGCAACGACCGGCTCGAAGTCGTGCTGTGCGACGACTGCTGCGACGTGAAGCGGCCGTACGAGGACGAGCGGGTCATCCACATCCAACGCTCCGTCGCCGCCCGGGCGCGCATCGGCGTCGAACGCATGCTCACGGTGCACTAGGCCTGCGGCCGGCGTCTTTTCCCTGGCCCGCTCCCGCCTTCGACAGGCTCAGCGCGGGGTTTTGCCCGCAACCCAAAGCTCGAGCAGGGGTGCCGTCATGCCCGTAATCCTCAAGCGGGCATCCAGGCGGGGCGGTGGGTTGCCAGCGAACCATGGATTCCCGCTAGAAGATTGCGGGAATGACGACCGCAAATTTGCGCGCTCCGGCAAGACTTTCGGCGATAGTAGTTCAGGACAGGGATGGTCGCCGCAGGCTTCCGAGTTTCGGCAGGCTGCTGAACGCGCCGGAGCGTGCACTATGCCCCGCGGCGGCCCCGGCCGCCCCAGGCCGGAATGCCGGCGGCGTCGCGGAGCTTCAGGACCTGGTCGCCTTTCTTGACTTCAGCCGCAAGGATGACGGGTTTGCCTTCGTACGTGATACGCGAGCCGCGCACCTCAATCTGGTCCTGCGGCGCGATTTTCAGCGGCTGCTTCTCGACATACCAGCCGGGCCCCAGGTGGACGGCAATCTCCTCCTTGTCGGTCTTGAGTAGCAGGTGAATCCCATAGCCCCTGCCACCGCCCTTCCCCTTCACCTGCTCCACGCGCTGCACCACACCGCTCACGGTCTCGACCGTTGCAGGGTTGTACAATCCCGGTCCCGCGCCCCGCCCGCCACCACCGCCTGGGCCAGATTGGCCGAGCCCGACCGAGGCACTGAGAAATCCGATGCTGACGAAGGCGACGATACTTGTGCGATAGCTCATGGTCTTCCTCCTATTCGAGTTCCTGCGCCTTCTTTGTGCCACTTCCACGCCATTACGACGGATGACGACGGGGCGTGTCGGATCCTGCATCGGTTTCACAGCAATCGGAACTTGTACAATTGCTCTTCGCGCCCCTGAGAACGCGCGATGGCAACAGTCGAGGGGTGCGTAAGGTGCGTTCGTCACGGTTGTCATGGGCTCTCTGCCAGGTTGCCTGCCAAGGTAAGAGCCGACTGCCGGAGAAAGGGTTCACGCGGCAGCTGCCACACCCAAAGCGCACGAGTCCCCGTGTCCCCCCCTCCTTCGACGGGGTTGGGCTACGGGCTTCCAACGTCGGGAGGCTGCTAGACTCCGTCGCGTGCTAGCGTCGGTGTTGCATGCTAGCGTAAGGTGCGCTCCTGATGCGTTGGTACCTGCAAGTGCTTTTCATCGTTCCGGTTGGGGCGGTTTTGGGGCTGGTCCTCAATGCAACGAGCGGACGGCCCGCCGCGTTGAACCAGCCCGTCTACCCGGCGGCGTCCTCCGGCATCTCGACGTGCGGCAGCTCACCCGAGGCGCAGCACGAGGCGCATGGGCATCGGTTCATGCCGCTCACTGAGGCGGTCACTGCCTGTGCCCAGTGCACGGTGGGCTTCGTCGATGCCCGCGGCGCGGCGGCGTTCGCCTCGGGACACATTCCAGGCGCGGTCCACCTGCCCCCCGCCGGCCACCCGGAGGAGGGCAAGACCCTTGAGCAGCTGGGCCGATTTCAGACGCTTGTAGTCTACGACGAGGGCGGCAGCTGCGGCCTCGCCCAGGGCGTGGCCGACCGGCTCGAGGCCCTTGGGTTCAAGGACGTGAGGCTGCTCAAGGGCTGGCGCGACTGGGAGGTAGCCGGCGGGCCGGCCGAGTCCGGCGCGTGCGAGGCCTGCGAGGCGGAGCACGGTGGGTGAGCCGATGAAGGGGCGAGCGATGGACCTCTCACTGGCACTGGCTCGCGTCGCGCTGGGCAGTCTGTTCGTCTGGGCGGCGCTCAGCAAGCTGCCCAACATCGAGCAGTTCGCCGAGGAGACGGCGAACTACCGGATGCTACCGGCCCCGCTCGTGCCGACCTTCTCCGCGGGCCTCATCGGAGTCGAGCTGCTCGCGGGGGCGTTGATGGTCCTCGGGGTCTCGGTGCGGGCGACGGCGCTCATCTTTGGCGGGCTGCTCAGCGCCTTCATCGTCGCCCTCTCCCAGGCCCTGCTCAGGGGGATCGACCTGAGCTGCGGCTGCTTCGGCGGCGCAGAGTCCGTCACCTGGGACACCGTAGGACGAGATGTCGTCCTGCTGGCGCTGTGCTTGCCGCTATTGCGTTTCGGCGGTGGCCGGCTTCGCCCCGGCTCGCAAGAGCGCGAGAGAACAGACGCGCAAAGCTAGCCGACTGCTGGCGAGGAAACAGTTCGCGAGGGTGAGATTGCTTTACGTTCGGCCCGCTTCAGACGCGCGTGCCCGATCATGAAGAGTGTTCCGCCGCGGCCGAGTGCTGACACGGCGTGTGCCAGCACCGTCCGCCTGCTGGCTTCCGGCAGATGCAGGGAGGCAATGATCACGAGCTGGAACGCGCCGGCTACGGGAGCAAAGCTCATCACGTCGGCCTCGAGCCAGATGGCGTTGCGGCCTTCGCCGCACGCGATGTCCAGCGCCCGACCGTGCGCTGGGACGTCGCGCAGCTCTTCGGCCAGGAACCGATTCGGCTCGGCCCCCCAGAGCAGTTCCTGGGCGGCGTAGCGCTCGTTCCAATCCTTACGGTCCATGGGACGCTTGGCTTCTCAGGTCGGTTCTTGCTTGTTCCGTATCACTGAGGAGACACGCACAACGTGGATTGACCGCCGGTGGAGAAGCGCCCCCGGTCGTTCTGAGGCAGCCACGGGAGTCCACTGCTCGCGGATGTGGCAGCTCGGTGGGATGCACGGTCGCATCATCGTGTGGCGGCGCGCGCGCCGCGGCTTGCTGGCAATCGCCGCAAGCTCTCTCGCACGGAGCGTTGTACCGATTCGGACACGCGCGGGGTCGGGGCGCTGTGACACAAGGCCAGGGTCCGCTTCAGCGACTCACACGCGCCCCGACAGTGGCCACACGCGTCAAGATGGCGCTCCATCTCGGCACAGAGATCCGCGCTGATCAGCACATCGGGGCACCGCTCTGTGCTGGGTGGAGTCCCGGCGTCGCCGATCCCGAGATCCGGCAGGATCGCGTGGCGCACCGCGAGCCGAGCGCGGTGCAGGCGGCTCTTGGACGGCGTCGGCTCTGATGCCGAGGACCTCCGCGACCTCGGGGGCCGTCAGGCCCGCGATGTCGCGCAGGACCAACACCTCACGGTACATGGGATCTAGCGCGGCAATGGCGTGCGCCAGCACCGCCTCGGCCTGCCGCCCCGCCACGTCTTCTTCCGGGTTGGACCCAGAGGTGGAATTCTGCTGGTGGTGATTTCGTCCCGCCTGCGTGAGGCGCAAACCTTCTTACCGGAGGAAGAGACTGTACGTCAGCACACTCAAGACGAAACCGGTGAACAGTGTGAACTTGCCGTTGCGCTCGACCACGGCGAAGTACAGCAGCGAGGCGAGCACCCGCGCGTATGGCGTCAACATCAGCACGGCGATGCCGAGGTTGACCAAAAGACGGGGGCGCAGGGCGTGGTCGGCAACTTGCCGGATGTCCGTCAGGACAAACTCGAGCAGGTTCATTCCAGTGATGGAATAGTCGAACGCCACGTGCCCGGTCGCGATCCAACGCCACGTGACGCCAGCGGCGACCAGCGCCATGCTCACCAGGACACCACCGAATAGAATGTAGCCGACGACACCTTCCATATCGAAGCGGGCCGGGGTCTCCGTCGCCGCTGGATCGCTCCCATGGGTCCGCGCCCGTTGCGCCATCACACGCCTCGAATCCCTCGCACGATCATTTCGATGCCGAGCACCACCAGGATCACTTGGAAGAACCGGCGCACCGCTTGATTGGTGAGCCGCACGAGCACGCGCGTCCCGATGAACGCTCCGACAACGATGCCCAGAATCACCGGTGCCGCCAGTCCCGGATCAATCAACCCTGCCGCCAGGTAGACGCTGGTGCCGGCGAGCGCAGTCACGCCGATGATCAGGTTGCTGGTGGTCGTCGACACTTTGGGGGGTAGCCCCATGACCAAATCGTGGATCAACACCTTGAGCGCACCGGCACCGATGCCCAACAGTCCGGCGATCAAGCCCGCGCCGAACATCAGCGGGCCCCCCAGGTAGGCGCGTGCACCGCGGTAGTGGATGGTCTGCTGGACCGCTTGATCGCAGTAGCTCCCTTCCAGTTCCAACCAGTGCGAGAACGCGTCTTGATGGGTCACCGGCTCCCAGGCTCGATTCCCCTCCGCAAACAGCGCCCCCCACGACCCCAGGAGCATCATGCCGAAAGCGAAGAAAAGCGGGCGTTGCGCGGACGCCAAGGTAATGGCCGCACCAGCCAGTGCGCCGACGATAGTGAACATCTCCAAGAACATCCCGACTTTCAGATTGGTGATGCGGTCGCGCACGTACGCCGATGCGGAGCCACTGGAGGTTGCGATGACCGACACAATGCTGATGGCGATCGCATGTTTAATGTCCATGCCGAAGAACGTCAGTGCCGGAATCAGGACGACGCCCCCGCCCATGCCACTCATGGCACCGACGAAACCGGCAACCACCGAGATGAAGACGAGCAGTGCAAACGGCATGCGATCTCCTCATGCGCCCGCGGTCCGCCAGAAGCATACTCCCCCTCGGCATTTCGAGGCCACCGTCCGATGCCGTTGCCCAGCATCAGGTGGCGGGCAGTCCGGAGCCGGTGTCGCGGTCGAGCGCCGCCTTGGCGATCGAGAAACCGGCAAGCGCGCTGATGTACCCGGCTTCGTCCTCGGTGAAGCGGCGCTGCGCGTCGGTCAATTCGATGATGTTACCCAGTCCGGCTTCGTAGCGTTTCTCTGCAAGGTCGAGTTCCGCGCGCGACGCAGCCACGGTTTGTTCGGCGCGGTGAATGCGCTGCAGCGAGGCTTGCCAGTCGAGGAAGCCGCTCTTCACCTGCAAGAAGATGCGCTGGCGGATGTCCTCGATGCTGTGGCGGACGGCCTCCTGGTGCAGCTTGGCTTCCGCCAACTCGTGGTCCGTCAAGAAGCCGTTGAAGATCGGCCAGGTCACCAGCACACCAACGTCGAAGTTGTTGGATGCGGGCAGTTCCTGACCGCGCGCGCTGTACCCGGCGGTGGCGCCGAGCGTCGGCAGGTAGTCGCTGCGATACTCCTGGATCTGCGCACCCGCAGCCCGCGCTTCGTCCTGGAGCATCTGCAAGTCGGGCCGTTGCCGAAAGGCAGCTGCCAGGTAGCTCTCGAGCGGCTCGGTAATCTCTTCGTAGGTCAGCACCTCGGCCAGCTTGTATTCCGGCGCGCCCGCGCCCAGCCCCATGGCGTTGTCCAACGCCACCTTGCCCGTATCCACCGCGTTGCGCGCGTCGACGAGATTCAACTTGGCACGCGCCAGCTCTGCCTTCGCCGTGTACACGTCGATCTCGGGCTTCAATCCGGCTTGCGATTTGACCTCGGCCTCGTGCAGGTGCTCCTGGCGCTGCGCGACGGCCTTCTCGTATACCCTGACGGTCTGGTTGGCCGCCAGCAGGTTTGCGTAGCTCCTGGTCACGTCGAAGACCAGCCCCAGCTCGATCAACCTGAGGTGCGCCCGCTCCACGTCAGCCTCGGCGCGGCGCTGGTCGATCAGGCCACGCGTCCGGCCGAAGTCGAAGAGGTACTGGAACGCTGAGACGCTCATCACGTAGTTGTCGAACGTGTCGGTGGAGTTCGCGTTACGCCCGTTGGTTGGCAGGCGTGCGAGGCCGAGCATGGGAACGTAGCTGGTATCGCCGATGCCGTTGTCGGTGCCGCGCAGGTATTGCGCGCCGCCGAAGACCTGCGGCAACAGGTATGCCTGCGCTTGTCCGATGCGCTCGTGTGCGGCGCCGGCTTCGGACTGGGCGGCCAAGCGTGCGGGATGGTAGCGCAGCGCGAGGTCGATCGCCGTACGGAGTGTCAACTGCGCGCCCGGTTCGAGGGGAGCGTCCGCGGCATGAACGACCGGGGGGACGACACAGAGCCGGCAGACCACAAGGCCGGCGACCAACGCGCCAAGAGGTTTCGTCTCCATCTGTCGCCTAAAGAACTAATGGCTGGCGCTGGCAACGGCTTCGGCCTGTTGCATCAACGGCTGGACCTTCTCGCCATCGCGCAGCGCCGGGCTGAAATTCTTGACGACCGACTCGGTGCCGGTGAGTCCGGACGCGACTTCAACGCGGTTGGGCGTGGCGAGCCCGGTGGTCACGGACAGGCGCGCCAGCCGATCACCCTTCACCACGTAGACGAAGCTTCTTCCCTTCTCGGTCTCCACCGCGGTCACCGGCACCTGCAGCACGTCGGGATGCCGAGCCAGTTCCAGGGAGACATCGGCATACATGCCCGGATAGAGCTCGTGGTTCGGGTTGTCGAGATCGACCTCGGTGAGCATGGTGCGCGTCGCCAGATCGAGCGCCTTGGAGAAACGCGTGACCGTGCCGGTGAATTGACGTCCCGGGAACTCACGCAGGGTCAGGGTCGCGGGCATGCCGACGCGAATCAAGCTGGTCTCGTCTTCGGGGAGGTAGATGTAGACGCGCAGCTTGCTCAGGTCTGCCAGACTGACTACCGGCGACACGCCAGCCCTGGATGGTCCGGTCGCCCCTTGGGCGGAGCCCGACTGCGATCCGCTAGCTTGAATGAGCGCACCCGGATCCACGAAGCGTCCCGTAACAACGCCGTCGAACGGCGCCACGATGCGTGTGTAGCTCACCAGCGCCTCCAGCTCCTCGACCTCGGCTTGCCCTTCTTCAAATTGTCCTTCTGCAATGTCCACATCCTCGCGTGCGACGAGGCGCTTGTCGCTGTTCCACACGTTCTGGAGACGATCGAACGTCCGCCGTTTCACCTCGAGGTTGGCGCGCGCGCGTCTGAGCTTTTGCTGCAGCTCGGGCACCTCGATCTCCGCCAGCACCTGCCCAGCCTTGACCGCATCGCCCTTGTCGACGTTGATGCTCTTCAGGTAGCCGCTGACCTTGCCGTAGAGGTCCGCTTGGTAGTAGCCGACCAAGTCGCCGGGTAAGGTGATGGCGCGCACCATGTCGGCGCGCTGTGGCTGCACGACGGTGACCGTTGGCGTCGTCACCTCCTGCGTCGGGTCGGCGTTGCCGCGTGAGCAGCCGATCGCTCCCAACATCGGTAGCGTACAGACTAGGATTGCCGCTGTGACCTGCTTCATTTCGCCCCCCGCTGCGGATAGCGCGCGTAGATGAGCTCGTAGATCGCCGGCACCAGCACGAGCGTCAGCACGGTGGAGACCGTGAGTCCGCCTACCGCCGCGCGCGCCAGCGGCGCCGACGCCTCCGAGCCCGCGCCCAGCTTCATGGCGATCGGCAGGAGGCCAACGACCGTCGCCAAGGCCGTCATCAGAATCGGGCGCATGCGAATGCGCGATGCCTCGACCACGGCGCGGCGCAATTCCTCGCCGCCACGCCGGCGTTGGTTGGTGAAGTCGACGAGCAAGATGGAGTTCGACACCACGATGCCGACCATGACGATGGTGCCCATGAAGGACTCGATATTGAGCGTGGTGCCCGTGGCCACGAGCACCGCCACCACACCGATCAGACCCATCGGCACGGCGAACATGATGATGAACGGATCGACGAACGAGCGGAACTGCGCCACCATGACGAGGTAGAGCAGGACGATGGCGGTCGCGAGGCCGAAGCCGAAGCTGGCGAACGATGCCTGCATGGCGGCGACGGCACCGCGAAAGGTCACGGCGACATCATGGGGCCGCTTGATTTGGCCGAGCGCCTGCTGAATCGCCGCCTGCGTCCCTTTGAGATCCTCGCCGCGTGGCGATACGAGCACGTCGACAACGCGCTGGATGTTGTAGTGGGCGGCTTCCGCCGGCTGCGTCTCCTTCGTCACCGTCGCCACGTTGCGCAACAGCAGCGCGTTTTCGTGGTCGGCACCGTCGTGCGCTCCAAGCACCGGAATGTTGAGGAGCGTGTCCATCGACGTGATGTCCTGCTCCGGATACTGCACCGTCAAGAAGTAGTCGTTGCCGTTCTTCGGATCGATCCAGATTGACGGGGCGATCATCTGGTTCGAGGTCAATGCGGTGATGATGTTGGTCACCACGTCGCGCTGCGTCAGCCCGAGGCGGCCGGCCTTGAGGCGGTTGACGCGCACGTCCAGCGATGGATAGCCCGACTCCTGCGGGATGAAGGCGTCCGCGACCTCTGGCAGATTGCGGATGCGACCCTCGACGGTCGCCGCAACCTCGTGCAACACGTCGTAGTCGGGTCCGCTCAACTGCACATCGATGGGTGCGGCGAGGCCGAAGTTCAACACCGCATCGATGATGCTGCCGGACTGGAAGAACGTCCGCATCTGCGGCACTTGCTCCCGCAACGCGTGGCGGAGCTCGCGCATGTAGTCGAAGGTCGAGCGCTCGTGGTCCGCGGTCAGGCTCACCATGATGAAGCCGGAGTCGCTTGCCGCGTTGGCGGAATAGATTGCCGAGAAGCCCGGCGCGAGTCCGAGGTTGGAGACCACCATCGACAGGTCGTGCGCGGGGATCACTTTGCGGATCACCTGCTCGATCTGCGCCGTCAGGCCTTCCGTGACCTCGATGCGCGAGCCGCGCGGGGCGCGGACGTTGATGATGAATTGCCCCGCGTCCGTGCGCGGGAAGAGCTCCGTGCCAATCAGACGATAGCCGGACATGGTGACGACGAACAGCACGGTGACTGCGGCGATGACGATGAACTTGTGGTCGAGGGCGCGATGCAGCCTGCCGGCGTACCAACCGGCGAAGCGTTCGTACATTCGGTTGAAGGCGCCGAGGAATCCGCGGCCCTCGCCGGTCTCCTCCGCATGCGCCTCCTCGGCGGTGAGAAAGCGGGCACAGTAGATCGGGATCACGGTCATGGCCACGACGTACGAGGCGAGCATGGACAGCACGACGGCCAGCGACAGGGCGCTGAACAGGTACTTCGCGACGCCGGCCAGGAACATCACGGGAAAGAAGACGATGACCGTGGTGATGGTCGAGGCAAACACCGGCAGCGCGACTTCGCGCGCACCTTCACGGGCCGCGTCTTCCGGTGACTTGCCCATCACCAGATGGCGATCGATGTTCTCGAGCACCACAACCGAGTCGTCGACGAGCCGCCCGATCGCGAGCGCAAAACCGCCGAGGGTCATGACGTTGATCGTCGAGCCATTCAAGTAGAGACCGAAGGTCGCCGCGAGGATCGACAACGGGATCGACAGAAAGATTGCAAACGTCGACTTGAAGCTGCCGAGGAAGATCAAGATCGTCAGCGACGCCAACACCGCCGCGGAACCGGCTTCGTGCTCGAGGCTTTCCACAGCAGCGCGGATGTAGCCCGATTGGTCGAAGATGCTCTGCAGCTTCATTCCTTCCGGCAAGCCGAATACCTTCGGGAGTATGTTCCTGATTCCGTCGACGACGGCGATCGTATTGGCGTTGCCCTGCTTGAGAACCGGAACGTAGACGGAGCGCTGCCCGTTGATGCGCACGATGTTCTGTTGAATCTGGGCGGCATCTTCTGCGTGGCCAATATCGCGCACCAACACCGGTGCCTGCCCGCCACCGACCTTCACCGGGACGTCGTTGATGCGTTCCGGATCCTCGATCAGGCTGTTGGTGTCGACGAAGTAATCGGTGTCGCCGATCTTCGCATCGCCGGCAGGGATGATCAGGTTGGCGTCGTTGAGCTTGTGGACGACGTCCATCAACGTCAAGCCGCGCGCCTGCAGCGCTTCGCGGTTCGCGTACACCATGATCTGGCGGTACTTGCCGCCGAACGGCGGCGGCACCGAGGATCCTGACACCGTCGCGAGTTGGTTGCGGATATTGTACTGCGCCTGGTCGCGCAGCTGCGCTTCGGAGAACCCCTGCCCCGACACGGTCACCAGCGTCACCGGCAGCGACGAGGCGTCGAACTTCAACACCAGGGGCGGCAGCGTGCCCGGCGGCAGGTGACGCAGGTCGGCCATCGCCAGGTTGGACAGTGAGGCCGCGGCGGTATCGATGTTGGTGTCGGGTTGGAAGAACACTTTGATGATGCTGACCCCCGGCAAGCTGCGCGACTCGATGTGTTCGATATCGGTGCCCAGTGTGAAGAAGCGCTCGAAGCGGGTGGTGATGTCGCGTTCCATCTCGAGCGGTGGCATGCCCGGATAGAAGGTCGCGACCACGACGGCCGGAATCTTCAAGTTCGGAAACACATCCACCGGCATCTTCGAGAAGGCGATGAGTCCCAGGAGGATGGTGATCAGCGCACCGACGATGATCGTGTGCGGGAAACGCAGTGAGAAATTAGACATAGGGAGTTCGCGTGATTCTTAAAATCTCGGCAGACGCGCCTTGACGCTGCGACGCAGCGCCGGCAACGGTAGCTCGCGATTGTGCGCTCGTCCGACGGCGCGCTTGAGCGCCACCACCGTCTCCGCGTAGCGCGCACAGGTCGAGCAGATGTCGAGGTGCCAGCGCACCGCCAGCTCGCGCGCGGGGGAGAGGTCACCGTCGATCGACGCACTCAGTTCATCAAATGCCGGGCAACTACTCATCTGTCTACGGCATACCGGCGCCGCTTGTTGTGTAGACGTCGCGATCGGCCCGAAAGTTCTCTCAGTCTCGTGTCTTCGGCGTTGCAGCGTCCGGCCGCTGGGGTGGGAACTATTTGGCGCTCGGCAACGTCAACCTGGGTATGACGGCAAGAGGAAGGATGTGTGGATCCGTCGTGAAAGGAGAACTTCCAATGACTGCGAAAGCTTGTGCAACGTTGCGGCAGCTGCATGCGTGCGGCCAGCAAGCACTAGCACGTACGGGGCGGCGCAGCTGCCGGTACGTCGTCGGCGTTCTTGCGGGCCTTGTTGCGATGGTATGCTACGCGGCTCCGCCGCGTGCCCTGGCTGACGATGCGAACGTCAACTTCAGTGCACACCTCGAATCCCAGGGTCTGGTCTTCGATCACGTAGCCAACGGAGAACCTGCTGTGCTCGTGCCTGCGGGATCGCTCTTTTCCAGTGGCCCGAACTATCTGCTGAAGAGCGGCGGCAAGACAGTCGCCGCGTTCTGGGTGGACGGCTCCGGACACGCGACCGTGCGGCGCACCGCCGATCCGTCTGGGCCGCTCATCGGCCGCGTCCTAGCCACGTGGGATCACGGCGCGATCCGCCTCACGCTGGAGCCTGCTGACGGACAAGCACTGCAGCTCGGCCGGTTCCACCGCATCGATCACCCGCGCAGCGAGATCCTCGGCGTGAACGACACGACGGTGCTCGATCTCCGCGGAATGTATGTGGCGCAACTGCGCAACGCCCAAGGTGAGAACAGCGGATGGCTGCGTGTGCGCAGCAGCCCGTACCAGGATGCGCGGCGCGTCTACGAAGGCAATCTTCCTGCAAGCGTGCCGGAGCCGCTTGCGGCGGCCGCGGTGCTGCTGGTGAACTCCGATATCAGTTCGGTCCGCAGCCACACCGTCGACGTCTATCTCGGCAACTGAGCGCCCCCGCCCGCGCCATCCCCCGGCGCGGGATCGACACACCGTGATGGCCCGGGCCTCGGGCCATCGCGGTGTTCTCTTCTCGAGTGATTCACGATCGCTGGCGGCGCCGCTTGGCAGTTCCCGCCCGCACTGCACGCCGCAGCGCCGGCGAGGGCGTCTCGCCCTCGTAGGCGCTGCCGACAGTCCGCTTGAGCCCTGTCAGCCCGTCGAGCTGGGCGCGGCAGGACGTGCACTGCTCGAGGTGTTCACGCACCTGCCGCTCCTGATGGCTGGAAAGTTCGCCATCGGCCAGTGCGCTCAGGTCTTCGAAGGCGGGGCACTCCCTCATCCCATCCGGCGGCGAATGATGCCGCAGTCCTCCGCATGCGTTCTGAGCTTGCTCATCAGCTTGGCACGGGCGCGGGCGATCCGGGACCGCACCGTTCCCACTGGGGTTCCAGTGATATCAGCGATTTCGGCGTAGGTGAACCCCTCAATATCGCACAACGTCACCGCGACGCGTAGGTCAGTGGGCAAAGCCTCGATGATGCGGCGAATCTCCTGGACGGAGATGCGTTCCAACACGTCCTGGTCGAGCGGCATCTCCGGCGGTGCGAGGTCGTTCTCCTCGGCACCGCCCTCGACCAGCACCAACTGCGGCCCGGAATGCTCGCGGCGGTAACGCGTCGCTGCTTGCCGGTGCAGGATCCGATACAGCCAGGCGCGGCAATGCGCCAGGCTGCGCAGTTCGCGATAGTGTTGAAAGGCCAACGTGTAGGTCTCCTGCACGAGGTCGTCAGCATCCGCCGGGCTCGGGCTGAGCCGTCGGGATGCCGAGTAGAGTTGATTCAAGTAACTTAGAGCCACCTGCGTGAACTCCTTGTATGGAAATGGACCGGGGTCCATGGGCTATCCTCCAAAGCGCTAAGGTCTGTGGTCAGTAAACGCTCTGGGCCTCACGCCGAGACGCGAAGTCCCAGAGGCACAAACGTGCAGACGGCGACCCCAGGGGGTCGGAGGTTAGCGTGGGTCGGTGAGCAGAGAGCTGGCAGGTCGGCGGGGCGGGCGTTTTGCGCGACGCACCCGTAGGGGCTGGAACGCGACACGTCGCGTCTTCAGCACCAGCAGGAGAACACCGACGGAAAGGCAGGGCCCCACCAGCTGCCCGACGGTGTCGGTCGGTGGCAGAACACCAGCCTCTTCGTTGCCCGCAGGCTCGGTCAGCAGGCTCATCCGCGTCACGCCGAAGCGCGCGTAGAGCCGGCCGGTGGGACGGGTCAGCGGACGCACCACGCTCACAAAGACCGTGAGTGCCAAGAAGACGACGAGGGCTATCTTCGCTGGCAGGCAGTCAGAAACGCGCCGCATACTAAAGTTGACGGTCATTCGCCGCCGATATTCAGCGTCGTCCATTTCCGACAAGTGCGTACCGCGGAACTTATCATGCCGGTGGCGCGTCGTCCATCGGCAAGGGATCGAGTCCGTGTCGCAGGATTTGGGAAACGTCCCACAGGCCAGAACCGAGCCGCATGCCGACTCCACACATCGCTCCACGATGCTGGGGGCACGATTGTGTCTGCTGGACCTCCTGCTGGTCGCGGTGGGAATCGGCGGCGGATGCAGAACCAAACTGGACGTTCCTGTCGACCCGCGGGTGGACTTTGCCGCGCATGTCGAAAGCCGCGGCATCGTAGTTGACCGCGCGCAAGGCGGAGAACCCGCCGTACTCGTCCCGGCGCCGACGCTGCCGTTCGCGAGTGGACCAACCTATCTCCTGCGGGCGAACGACAAGACGATTGCGGCGTTCTGGGTCAAAGACCCCGCGCACGTCACGGTGCGGCAAGCGTCGGATCCGAGCGCACCGGTAATCGGCCGCGTCGAAGCCCATTGGAATCACGGTGCGATCACCCTGACCCTCAAACCGGTGAACGGCCCCGAGCTGCACAGCGGCGAATTCGAACGCATCGCCGGCACCTTCCATCCCGCGGTTCTGAGTTGGTACGCCACCACCGTGCTCGACGTGCGGGGCGTCTACCTCGCCGAACTGCGGGACGATGCCGGTGCACCTGCAGGCTGGCTGCGCGTCAGCATCAGTCCGTATATGGCAGCGCCGCGCATCTACGATGGCGTCCTGCCGCCGGCGATCCAGGAGCCACTGGCGACCGCCGCCGCCGAGTTGATCGATGCCGACGTCGACTACATCGAAAGCCGCGCCCTCAATCCGTACTTGGGGAACTGATGCGCCGGCGACCGCATTCCCTTGACTGCCGTCATCGGGTCAGCAGTGGCTTTGCGTCTGGGCCGGTGATCCGGCCGAGGGCCCGTTCCTCCTTCTGTACGACCTCTTTGGGCAAAGGAGCGTAGTCGAGCGCCGGCGCATATTTCTGGCCGTCATGCATCATCCAGTTGAGGAACTGTACGAGCTTGCGCCCCTTCTCCGCGTCCTTCTGCTGCTGGTACACGAGCAACCACGTCATGCCCGAGATCGGGTACGCATCGGATCCGGGAGCGTCGGTGATCATCACGCGGAAGTCATCGGGCATGGCCGTCGCAGATCCTGCGGCCGCAGCCGTCACCGACTCCAACGACGGCTTCACGAACGTGCCGGCGCGGTTCTTGACGTCGCCGAACGGCAGCTTGTTGGACAGCGCGTAGATTAACTCGACGTAGCCGATCGAGTTCGGTGATTGCTTCACGAGGCCGGTAACACCCTCGTTGCCTTTGCCACCCAACCCGACCGGCCAATTGACCGACGTGCCGGTTCCCACCCTCGTCTTCCACTCAGGGCTCACCTTGCTCAGATAGTCGGTGAAGATATACGTGGTGCCGCTGCCATCGGAACGGTGGACGACGACGATGTCTTGGTTGGGCAACGGCACGCCGGGGTTCGCTCCCGTGAGTGCCGGATCGTTCCACTTGGTGATCTTGCCCAGGTAGATTCCTGCAATCGCTTCGGGAGTAAACTTCAAGGCAGCAGAGATGCCCTCGATGTTATAGGTCGGGACAACGGCGCCCATGACCGTTGGGAAGTGCATGAGATGTCCTGGCGCCGCTTTCAGCTGCTCGTCGGTGAGCGGCCCATCGGACGCACCGAAGTCGACCGTCTGCTCCGTGATCTGCTTGATGCCACCGCCGCTGCCGATCGACTGGTAGTTGAACCGTACCGAGGCATCGACGGTGACGTACTCGTTGAACCACTTCGAGTAGATTGGATAGGGAAACGTTGCCCCGGCGCCATTGAGCTGCATCTGCGCACTCGCCCGTGTCACCAGCAGTGCACACGCGGCCATCGCCAGAACGACTGGGAAGCGCAAGTCTCTCATGGTCAGTCCCCTCATGGTTCGGAAGCACGCTACGCGCGCTGGGTCACGCGTACGGGTAGTAGCGGAAAGAGGTCATGAAGATGCCAATGTCCGTCTTCGGCGTACCGCCGACGCCGGAGAAGCCGTCGCGCCAGATGTAGCCGCCCTGGAGACCGAAGACGAAGCGACCGTAGCTGCCCTTGTAGATGTCCTGCCAGAAACCCGCCGTGATCTGTTTGAGGTCTCTGGTTTCCGCTTGGCACGTGTTGGACGGTGCACCTTCGGTGTTGCAACCACTCACGATCAGCGTGGGCGACCCGTAGCCGGAGGTGGTGTGCGCCCCGGCGCGGTCGGCATGCTCCCACCCACCATAGACGTAGAGATCGTTGCCCGGCCATGGATGAGACAGGATACCCGCCATTCCCTGGAGCTCGGGGATCGCGACCAGCGTATTGTTCGCATCGAAGGCCGCATCGGGGAGTTGGCCCGAGCCGTAGCGGCCGATGCCATACCCGCCCAGACCGCTGAGCTGCACCTCGACGTACGGCGGCATGAGCGGCAGCCGCGCTGCGCCGCCGAAGCCGTAGCCCAGGGTGCTGTTGTGCGTGTTTCCCGTCCTGGATTCGAACACACGGATGAGGCTCTTGAACTCGTAGTGACCAAAGCCTGGGTCGAGCGCAATCTTGCCGATGAAGTCGGGAATGTAGTCCGTCGAGTACGTGGTCGAGGGGTTGTTCAAACCGGCGGGGTTGCCGGGATTGTTGAAATTGGTGTTCCCAGGGGGGGTGATCGGCGACGTCACCATTTGCGGGCTTTCCGCCGATACGCCCGCCCACAAGCCGTCACCGAAATCTTGCACGACCCGAAACTGCGGAACACGCAGCCAGTTGAAGCCTTCGACGTACTGCGCATCGATCGTCAGCGGAATCTGCTCCTGGCGCGGCATGATGCCCACGGTGTTGGTGGTGATCAGGCTCCAGTTCTGACCGCCGAGGAAATGGAATCCCCAGGTGGGACCGCCCAGATGGGGACCCCAGTTGTCCTTGTCAACGGTGGCATAGATATTCCGCATGCGTGGGGTGTAGCTGTTGCTTTCACGCGAGTTCGAACTGGACCCGGAGCTCAGGAAGTCCGTCTCGAAATAGGCAGCGAGGTGCGTATCGGGAGAGACATCGCCAGTGGTCAGCAACGAGAGACGGCTCTGACGTGCCGAGAAGCGGGTCTCGTTCTCGTGGGCCAACGGCGAGATCTTGAACGGAATGCCCAGGTTGTAGTCCGAGCCGACGTCAGCAACCTCGTTCCGCGTTCGATAGATTCCCGCCGCTTCGATGAAGCCCCCGAGCTTCACGTTGACCGCACCCAGCTGAATGCCGCCCTTCTGGAGTTGCTGGTGTAGTTGATCAAGATCCCGCCGCAACGCTTCGATCTGGCTCTCTGACTGTTCATTGGGCGGTGCACCGGAAGGGTTGAACGGGACGCGCCCCGGACCAGGTTTCGTGAACACCTGGCCTGTCTGCGGGTCGGTCCACAACATGGGGGCCTTACCGTTCGGGTCCGTGCCTTGTGCCATCGAAACCCTTGGAGACGCGCTTGCCGCCAGCACCAAGAGACCTCCCACGACGGCCAGCGCAATGCAGTGCCGCAAAGCATCCTTTACCTTTCTACACACAGGAATGGTGCCGAGCCGAACCTTCGCTCTATACATGTCTGCCCCCCTTCTGGTTGTGAGTCGTGACCTTCAGGTCGCGCCCAAGTGGTCGATCATGCGAATGGTCTTCGTCCGAGTGGGCCGGGTCGTGCGCTTCGAGCAACGGCTGCTCGTCGAAGCGCCAGCCCACTCCCCGTACGGTCACGAACAGTTCGGGATGCTCGGGATCGCGCTCGAGGGACCTGCGCAGCCGGTAGACGTGCACATCCACCGTGCGTGGATTGACCCGCGCCCCTGGCCAGACGTGCGCGAGGATCTGCGTGCGGTCGAAGACGCAGTTGGCTGCCTGCACGAAGAAACGCAGCAGCTCGAACTCGCGACGCATGAGGTGCACGGAACGACCGCCGACCCACACCTGGTAGGCATGGAAGTCGATCCGCAGGCGCCCCAGCTCGTAACCCCGCACGCCACGGACTCGCCGCGATGCGCGAGACTCGTCCCGTTCACTGGTTCGTGGGACCTTGGACATCTCGCGCGTCAAGACGCGACGCGGGCGCGCGTTTACATGACGCTCAGGTTGCGGCTGCGTTATGATTCAGTGACGCGCGTTTCGGGGGTTGGGCAAAGGTAGGTGGGGGATGCGACCGTGTGCGACGGACTGCTGCCACAGACGGGCAGCGGCAACGCTCTCATGCGCTCAGGACATGGATGGCTAACGACTTGAACGTCAGCCAGACCGGCGTGCCGATGTTGAGTCCCAACTCCGCGTAGGAGTGTTGCGTGATGCGTGCTACCAGCGGCCGGCCGCAGTCGACGGTGACGATCACCGCCGTGCCGTCGCGTTGCACCTTCACGACCGTCCCCGCGAAGCTGTTGCGCGCACTCGAGTGCAGCGGCTCTCGCGAGACGAGGATGTCCTCCGGATCAATGGCGATGGCGCGTGGCGCCGACCCCGCGGCGACTTCAATGCGCAGCCCGTCGCTTTCGAAATACGATTCGTCTCCCGAGCGGGTGGTCGTGCCGCGCAGGACGTTCACCAGCGGCGCGGCGGTGATGCGGCCCGCCACGAGCGACAGCACAGACTCGCCGAGACGATACGCCTGATCGAGGTCGTGCGTCGTCAGGACCACGGTCTTGCCAGTAGTTGCCAGCGCCGCTATCTGCCTTTCAATGACGTTGACGTGCTCGCGGTCGACATTCGCCGTGGGCTCGTCGAACAAGTACGCCAGCGGGTCGATCGCCAGGGCACGCGCCAGTGCGACGCGCTGCGATTCGCCGCCGGAGAGTTTCCAGGCGGGCCGCTCCGCGAAGTCGGACAATCCGACCTGCGCCAGAGCGCCCTCGACCCGGCCGGCGAGCGCATTGCCGCGCGCCCGCAGCCCGTACTCCACGTTGCTGCGCACCGACCGCCGGAACAGCAGCGGTGTCTGACCGACGAGGGTGACCTGCTGGCGCAGGCGTGCGAGAGTACGCGCCCGAAACACGACCGGGGCGCCGTCGAAGTCCACTGCGCCAACCGTTGGCGTCAGCAGGAATGCCAGCACGCGCAGCAGCGTCGTCTTGCCGGCGCCGTTGGCGCCAACGAGCGCCGTCACCCGGCCGCGCTCGATGTCCAGCGCCGCGATGTGCAGGGCTGGGCGTCCGGCGAACTCCACGCGCATATCGCGCAGGCGATAGAGCGGCGCAGCCATGCAACCGTCGTCTCAGCGCGCCGGTGCCAATGCCGCTACTCCGATGTTCACCGCCAGGGCAATTGCCAAGAGGATCAGGCCCAGTGCAAAGCCGAACGCGAACTCGCCCTTGCCGGTCTCCAACGCAATCGCCGTGGTCATCGTCCGCGTGCTCCCCAAGATATTTCCCCCGGCCATGAGCGCCACGCCCAGCTCCGAGACCAGGCGCCCGAACCCGGTGACCACAGCGGCAAGCAATCCGCGCCGCAGCTCGGCCAGAACGGTGAGCGCTGCGCGCAGGCGCGACGCACCCAACGTCAGCGCCGTCTCTTCGATGCGCGGGTCTGCGCCGCCAACCACGGCGAGCGTCAGCGCCGCCATCAACGGTGTGATCAGCAGGGTCTCGCCGATGACCATCGCCGTCTGGGTATAGAGCAGACCCAGCGCACCCAACGGACCGCGGCGTGAGAGTAGTGTGTACGTCAGCAGGCCAACCACCACCGTAGGGAACGCAGTCAGGGTCTTCAGCAGCAGCTCGACCAGCCGGCGCCCGTGAAAGTCGCGTGCCGCCACCGCGAAGCCGATGGGAACGCCGAGCAGGGTCGCAAAGACGGTGGCGAGCAGCGAAACGCGCAGCGACACGGCCGCGGCGGCCACAACCTGGGGATCCCAGGTCATGAGCAGGCGGACTGCCGCCGTGAAGGCTTCAACGAACGACACGACCGACCTCAGGGAGTCGGGGCGCTCGCCGGCGGCACCGCCGTCGGATGGAACAGCACCTCACCCTCCTGTTTGTAGTCCCCGATCAGCTTCTGACCCTCCGGCGAGGTGAACCATGCAATCAGCTGCATCGCCTCGATGTATTTCGTGTGGGCGTGCTTCGCCGGATTCACCGCCGTGATGGTGTAGGGATTGAAGAGCACGGGGTCACCTTGCACGATGATGCCCAGATCGCCGCGCTGCTTGTAGGTCAGATAGGTGCCGCGATCGGACAGCGTGTACGCCTGGCGTTCGTTGGCCATCAGCAGGACTTCGCCCATGCCCAGGCCGGCCGACACATACCACGTACCGCTCGGCGTGACTCCTGCTGCCTTCCAGATCTCCTTCTCCTTCTGGTGTGTCCCCGATTCGTCGCCGCGCGAGATGAACATCGCTTGTGCGGCTGCGATTTTCTTGAAGGCAGCCGCGGCGCTCGTCGTGCCGCGCAGCTGCGCCGGATCGTTGGGCGGTCCAACGATGATGAAGTCATTGTACATGACGCTGCGTCGATTGACGCCGTAGGCGGCCTGCATGAACGCCGCTTCGAGCTCGGGGGCGTGCGACAAGACGACGTCGACATCGCCGTTCTCCGCCAACTTCAGCGCCTTGCCGCTGCCCACCGAGATGACGTCGACCTTCAGACGAAAGCGCTGCTCGAAGGGAGGCAAGACGACGCGTAGGAGCCCGGACTGCTCGGTGCTGGTCGTCGTCGACAGCCGCAGGTGCTCTTGCGCCGACGTCGCTGTAGGAAGCAGTGCGAGCAGAAGAAACAGAGCAATGTGCATCGGACGATCCATGGCGTAGAAGATGCCCACGGTCAATGGCTCTCGTTCAAACAGGGCTCGGCAGGATTGGATGCAGGCGCGCAGCGGACCTTGGCAGCGGGACTTGCTCAACGGGCGCGGAAAAATCTGTGGCCGGCGTCAACCCGTGGGTGCGGAGAAACGTTGGTCAGCTGTCGCATGCTCTCAATGGAGGTGAGGAATGGTCTGGTCTGAGGGCGCCTACGAGGTCACCGTCACGCTGAAGGTTCCCAGCGACGACCTCGAAGACGTTGTCGCGCGCACCTTTGCGGATCCGCACTGCGTGGACATCCGTGTGCAGAGTACGCCGCGCTTCGAGAAACCTGTTTCGCCATGGAGGGAAACATGACCCGAACGGGACTGCAGAAGAACGCCAGCAAACACGTGCAAGCTGGGGCGTCGTCACACAGATCTGCATCGCACGGGCAGCGGTCTGCGACGCGCACCAGCGGCAGCCAGGTCCTGACACGCAAGTTTCTCCGCGCCGTCAAACTCTCGCAGCGGCAGTTGCGGGCCGCGTACCCGTACGTGGCGTTCCTGCTGCAGGCACTCAGTACGTCGCCGTCACGAGCCAGCGGACGCCCCACGAACCGTTCGCTATCGCACCCGGCGCAAGCCTAGCTCCCCCCGCCTCGACGGGGGCACGCCCTGGCCCTTTGGCCCTCGTCGAGGCCCCCCCCTTCCTTGCCTCCCGTCACTTGGTATCGCTGGTGGCTCGGAGGGCTCGCAAGCGCCCCCTGGCCGGCAAGGTGGAAGTGAATGCTTCGCGCCCGAGGAAATCTTCAATGGCGTCGATGCGGGCGCCGGCGTCGCGATAGCCGATGTCGACGAGGGCGCTGGTGTAGCGGGAGTCGAACAGGAGATAGCTCATCAGGTCGGCGCTCTGCGCGTCGGGCCTGCCCAACCCGTCCAGGAGATAGCGCACCAGGCGCGGCATGCGATGCGACAGATGGCGCGCCACGATTGCCAGGTCCTCCGACGGATTGACCACGAACGACTCGACGATGCGCATGGGCTCGCTGGGCGTCGGGCCGTTGTTCGTCGCCGGCGCAACGGCGCTGGCATGCGCGAGAATCAGCTCGTTCATGCGCTTGAGGTGGTCGAGATCGGTGTCAAGATGGTCGAGGAAAATGGCGTTGAGGAAGACGCCGCAGATCTGCGACAACGGCGGCTGCGGCATCACCGGCTTGCCGTCGCCGCTGCCGAGCAGTTCCGTTTGCGACAGGTCATCGGCCGAGCGCTGGCAGCGGATGCCGACGGCGAATAACTTCGATGCCCCCAAGCGGATGGCCGGGCTCAGTGGTGTCACCAAGCGCAGGCCGCCGTCGCCGAACCAGAACTCACCGGCGGCGCTGCGCAGGCGCACCGGTTGGAAGACGATCGGGATGGCGGCCGAGGCGAGGATGTGATCGAGCGTCAGCTCGGCGGGCAGCGCCACGCGGCGCGCTTTGCGCCACACGGGATGGCCGGGCTGCCCCTGGATGAAGGTGAACGATTTCCCGGAATGATAGCTCGTCGCCGTCACCGCGATCGCGTACAAGTGGCCTTTGCGAATTGACTCACTGATACCAGCGAGCGGCAAACGCTCCTGGAGAAAAGCGCGCAGCGGTGCAGCGTTCAGCAGCGACTGCACGCCCGCGCCACCCACGAAGCCGCCGAACAGCAGGTCCTGCAAGATGCGCAAGCCGTTGACCGACAGCGACAGCGCGTCGGTGCGGTAGACGTGCGGCACCCGCAACTCCGACCACATCTGCGCGAGCAAGCGCGTGGCCGCGTAGAAGTCGCCGCTCATGGCAGCGAGCGTCGCGCCGTTGATGGCACCCGCGGAGGCCCCGGCGATGATGCGGAACGGCGACCGGCTGCGGCGAAATGCGGGCAGCTCCCCGATGCGCTTGAGGACTCCCGCCTGATACGCCCCACGGGCCCCGCCAGCCGTCAGTACCAGTCCAAGCATCGCTCACCTCGGGTTGTGACACTCGGAGCAATTCGGACGCCAGCCGCATGTTCTCCACGGCGGCGTCCGGGCGCTCTTGGATAGCACGCAAAGTCGCCTGCGCTTCGAGCAGTGCTGCGCAGGGCGTCAGCAGCACGTTCGCCACACGCTTACAGCGAGAGGTAGGCCCAGCTCTTTCAATTGGGGCGCTGATCAGCCCGTGGCGGCGAATTGGGCATGGACACCGCCATGAGATCGCTCGCATTCCACCACCCCCCACCGAGGGCGACAAACAACAGGGCGGTATCCAGATAGCGCTGTCCTTGCGCGTGCGCATATCCGAGCCGAGCTTGCTGGTAGGCACGCTCGGCGGTGAGCAGCGTCAGCAAATCCGATTTGCCGGCCTCATAGGTGAGCCGCTGCAGCGCCAGCGAGGTGCTGGACACATCGAGCGCGCTGCGTTCGCTGTCGACAAGCTCGGCGTCGTGCTGCAGCGCGCGCAAGGCGTCGGCCACTTGACCGAACGCCTGCAGCACCGTCTGCTGGTAGGTGGCAAGCGATGCTTGAAACGTGTCAACCGCGGCCCGCTTTTGGGCCAGCAAGGCGCCGCCTTGAAAGAGTGGCGCGCTCAGACCGGACGCCACGCTCCAAATCAGGCTCGATCCCTGGAACAAGGTGTCGACCGCCACGGATTCGAAGCCGCCTGATGCCGACAGGGTGATCGATGGATACATTTGCGCCGTTGCGACGCCAACCGCAGCGCTGGCGGCATGCAGTTGGGCCTCTGCAGCAAGGATATCGGGGCGCTGGCGGGCCAGCTCAGACGGAAGAGTGAGTGGCAGATCCGCCGGCAGTTTGAACGCCGTCAACTCGAAGTCCGGGGGCGACCACTCGCCGGGAAACCGCCCCACCAAGACCGACAAAGCATGGCGAGCGGTACTGAGCTGCTGCCGCAGCGGCGGCAGCAGTGTGCGGTCGTTGGCGAGCTGGCTCTCTGCAGTGAGGACATCACCCTGAGCCACCTTTCCGGCCTCGTACTTTTGCTCCACCAGGTCGAGGTTCCGTTGGTCTTGAGTGATGATGTCCTCGGCGGCGCTCAGCTGCATCCGTGTCGACGCGATGTTGATCGCTTGTGCGACTGCACTGCCAGTGAGCGTGAGATAAGCGGCGGCAAGCTGATAACCCTGATTGTCCGCCAACGCTTCTTGTTGCTCGACGCGCCGCCGTGTGAGGCCGAAGACATCGGGGGAGTAGCTCACGGTGGGCCCCAGTGAGAAGAGGTTGAATGGCGGCGAGCTGCTGCTCCTCGCGGAGTTGACGCCAGCCGAGCGCGAGCCGTTTGTCTGCTCACGCTCGGCCAGCGCGGCGAACTCAACCTGCGGGTAGAACGCGCCGCGTGCCTGCAGCACCACCTGCCACGCCTCCGCGAGCGTGGCCTTGGCGGCCACAAGCGTGGGACTGCCGGCGATCGCCTGTTCGACTACTTCGTTGAGCGGTGGCGAGGCGAACAGCGTCCACCAATCGGCCGAGATGCTCTGCATCGTGGCCAAGTGCTGCGGTGCCTCGCCGTTTTCGGGCGTCAAGACAACCGGCGCGGTGGGTGACGTATAGTCCTGGACCGCAGGTGGGCTCGGCCGCACGAAGTCGGGGCCGACAGCGCAGCTTGCGAGGACAAGCGCCAGAGCGGCCCCGCGCGCCATGCGGCAGCAGCGTTTCAGGGGGCAGCCCAAGGGTGCACTCATGGAAGAGTCCCGGCGCCACTACTCGAAGCGCAGTGCCTCGATCGGGTTCAGAAGCGACGCCCGTCGCGCGGGGTAATAGCCGAAGAAGACTCCGACCGCGGCTGAGAATAGAAAGGCTCCCGCCATTGCGATCGGCGACAGCAGCGTCGGCCACTCGGCCACCGACGAAATGACCGACGAGATGACGCTGCCGGTGACCACGCCGACCCCGCCGCCAATCGTGCTCAGCAACACCGCCTCAACCAGGAACTGCAGCAGTACGTGGACACGTCGGGCACCGATCGCCATGCGGATGCCGATCTCGCGCGTGCGCTCGGTCACCGAAACCAGCAAGATGTTCATAATGCCGATCCCACCGACCAGGAGGGAGATCGAGGCGACCGACGCCAGCAGCAGCGCCATGATGCGACTGCTGCTCTCGGCCGCTTGCGTGATGTCGCTCATATTGCGGACACCAAAGTCGTCCGGCTGCCCCGGCTGAATGCGATGACGCTCTTCCAGCGTATGCGTGACTTGCTGCAAGGCGGTGGGCACCAACTCCGTGCTCTGGGCTTGGACATAAATCGTGTTCACGTACCCGGTCAGCTTCGACTGCATGTTGAAGGGGTTCGGTGCGGGCGGGTATATGACTCTGCCCGGGGTCTGCACCTGCGTCGGCGCGGACACCCCGAGCACCTTGCGCTCGGCGGTGCTAAACGGCATCAGGACCACATCGTCCTGGTCTTGCCCGAATCCGGACTGACCCTTGGCCTCGAGCACGCCGATCACTTCCATGGGTACGTTCTTGACGAAGATGGTGGCGCCCACCGGATTGGCCTGCTCGCCAAAAAGATTCTTCAGCGCGGTCTGCCCGAGCAGGCAGACGCGGCCGCCGTTGACCTGGTCCTCCTCCGTCATTCTTCGTCCTGCGACGACCCTCCAATTCCGCACCGGGAAGTAGCTCGGCGAGACACCCTGGATGCTGGTACCCCAGTTCTGATTGCCGTATTGCACCTGGCCGACTTGACGGTTTTGATAGGCGACCTCGGCCACCGCCGGGTCCTGCTTCTTGATGGCGTCCGCATCGCTGACCGTAAGGGTAGAGGCGCTCCCGAAACCGGAGCGCACGCCGCTGCTGGTCGTGGCGCCCGGCAGCACCACCAGGAGGTTGGTGCCGAGGCTTTCGATCTGCGCTTCGACGGCAGCATTCGCTCCCTGGCCGACGGCCACCATCGCAATCAGGGCCGCAACGCCGATGAAGACGCCGAGCATCGTCAGCGCAGAGCGCATCTTGTTGCGGACCAGAGCGCGGCCGGCGGCAAGCAGCGCCATGCGGGTAAACAACCCGACGCTCGCCAGTCGGCCCGCTCCGCCGGCCTCGGGCCGCTGAGCGATTCGACCTGGTCGCTGGGCGGTGCGCGCTGCCGCCCGGGCCACGTGGCGCTCATCGGAGACCACGGCGCCGTCGCGCATGGTGACCACCCGATCGGCAAAGGCTGCCATGTCGGGCTCGTGGGTCACCAACACCACGGTCAGACCGTGCAGGCGATTGAAGGTTTGAATGGTGGCCATGATGTCGTCGGCGGTCTTCGAATCGAGGTTTCCGGTCGGCTCGTCGGCCAGCAGGATCGCCGGATCGTTGATCAAGGCGCGCGCGATGGCGACGCGTTGTTGCTGGCCGCCGGACAGCTGACTCGGAGAGTTCTGCTCCCGGCCGGCGAGGCCGATCGCCGCGAGCGCGGCGCCAACGCGGGTGGCACTATCCGCCATCCGTCCGGAGTAGAAGAGCGGCAGCGCGACGTTTTCGCTGGCGCTGGTGCGTGCCAGCAGGTTGAAGCTCTGGAAGACGAAGCCGATGCGGAGGCTGCGGATGCGGGCGAGCGACGGCTCGTCGAGGCCGGAGATATCGACGCCTTCGAGGAAATACCGACCGCTGGTCGGCCGGTCGAGGCAACCGAGAATGTTCATGAGCGTCGACTTGCCCGAACCCGAGGCGCCCATGACGGCCACGAACTCGCCGCGCTGGATCACCAGGCTGACGCCGACGAGCGCGTGCACCTGTACGTCGCCGAGCTCATAGGTCTTGACGATGTCGCGGATTTCGATGACCGGTGTGGACACGCTTCCCGCCTCGTCAGGTCGCCTCAGAAGCGCAGCGGTGGCCGTCCCGGCGCGCCGGATCGCTTGCCGGCCGCCTGGATTGCGTTGACGACCACCTCGTCGCCAACCTTGAGATCGCCGCTGCTGATTTCCGCGACTGTGCCGTCGCTCAACCCAACCGTCACCGGGACCGGCTGGGGGCGGCCCGCCCGCAATACCCACACCCGTGTCTCCGCGCCATGTTTGTGAGGAGTCGTCTCGGCCGCTGCACTGCCGGATTGAGATGCTCTCTCCTGGCCCGCGGCGTAGCCAAGCCCATGCGGTGAGAACCGCAGCGCTGCCACCGGCACGCGCAGCACGGCGCGCCGTTCGTCCGTAATGATGCGGGTGTTCGCCGTCATGCCGGGCAGCAGCAGGAGGTCCGGATTGTCAACGCTCACCACCACATCGTAGGTCACGACGTTTTGCACCGTTATCGGCGCCTGACGCAGCTGCGCCACTTGACCCCAGAAAACCCTGCTCGGGTACGACTCGACCGTGAACGACGCCTTCTGGCCGACCTTGACGGCACCGACATCGGACTCGCTCACGTTCGTGTCGACCTGCATCTTGGTGAGGTCCTTGGCAATCAGGAACAAGGTCGGGGTTTGAAAACTTGCGGCGACGGTCTGCCCGACGTCGATGCTGCGGGAGACCACAATGCCATCGACGGGGGAGATGATGTTGGTGTAGTCGAGATTCACCTGGGCGGCATCCAATATGGCTTGGTGCTGTTGGACCGTCGCCTCGTCGAGGCCGACTTGCGCGCTGTTCTGATCCAGGTTGCTCTTGTCGGTGTCCACGGTCTCCTGGGAGACCCCGCCATGCTTGGCCAGCTTGAGGTCGCGCTCGTATTCCACCTTCGAGAACGCCACGGCCGCTTGATCCTTGCGCAGCTGCGCGCGGGCGCTCGCCAGGTTGGCAACGCTTTGATCCACCACCACTTGAAACGGTCGCGGGTCGATCTTGGCGCACAACTGCCCGGCCTTTACGGGGGTGTTGTAGTCGCAGTAGAGCGCCTGGACGACGCCTGACACGTACGTTCCGACCTGTACCGTCACCACGGGATTGACCGCACCCGTTGTGATGACGGAGTGCACGACGTCACCTCGGGTCACCGCCTCGGTCACGAATCTGACCTTTTGCGGCCGTGAGTACCGCCACAGGGAAGCCGCCGCGCCGGCAGCGAGAGCCAATGCCAACAGCCAGAGCATATTTCGGCGAAGCCAAGTCGTTGGCATGTCACGCTGGGCGCCCAACTATTCCGCGGGCGAGGTGGTCGGCCGGAGATTGGTTCGCCCCCTTGAGGGCGAACTCGAACCCGGCAGCGGGCAGTTCTTCCTCGCAGCCAAAATCGTAGTGGACTGCGGCGACGCAGGCACGCACGCGGCTGCAGATCTTCTGAATGGTGGTGCTCCAACAACCTAGCTCGGCGAACACCTCGGCTGTCTGAGCAAGTTCGGACTGAGGGGGCAGCACTGGACGCGGCCCACCGATTTCTCGGTGGATCACGTTTTTCAGGCCGGGACCGTGGAGATCACGTGCTCGCTGCCTTGGTCACCGTCATCGTCGTCGTCGCCGTCGTCACCCTGGTCATCGGCAAGGGCAGCCCGTCCAAACTGGGCGACCGAGGGACAAACACGTCCGAGCACGGTCAGCATGCAACTCACAGTCATCACGATGGCCATTCGTTTCATGTTTCGTCTCCTTGTTGTGCGTCGATGCTGGCGCGGTGACGCTTGCACCCCGCCGCGCCGTCACACTGTACGAGTTGGGTCGTCAGTTGGAAGCCTGTCAGACGAGAGCTGGTCGGGCGCTCAGCATTACGGAGAGCGGGGTAACCAAACCAACAAGCTTCGGCACCTTCATGTGTGATCCTCCCTTTCAACGCCTATGAACGAACGGCCATGGCACTTGGTTGACACACGGTCCTCGTGGCTTTTCCGCTCAGCCGCGCCGAGCAAGCCGGCTCTCCTCCACGTCCATATCCGAAACGCAACGGCGGCGGAGGGAGAACACCTGCAAACCTGTCCACACTGGCAGAGCGCTACGCCATGCTGGCCGAGGAGGTGAGCCTCCACTAGCGTGTCCCCGGCACCCGGACCGCGCTGCGGTGGGGCACAGACTCGGCGTGCTAGCTCAAACCTGCGCCGCCCTCTCGACGCGCCCCATCCATTGGTCCAACGCCGGAGCCAATGCCGCCGGCATCGTCGCGTCGGCGCTGCGCAGCATCGCGCACTGCCCGAAGAGCGCGGCGTCGGCGAGCGTGGGACGATCGCCGAAGATGAACGGGCGCCGGTTCAATGTCTGTAGCGTCGGCGCAAGCATGGTGCGCGCCCGCTCGATGAGGTCGCCGGCGGTGCGCTCCCAGTCGTCGACACAGCCACGGCCGAACTTGCGCTCCTTGATGAAGACGAACAGGGCCGCATCCGCGGGACGCGCGAAGCGCCGGCGGATGCCGGGGGAGGCGATGCGGAACGCGACGTCCTCGAACGGGCCGTCGATCCAATCGGCATAGGCCCAGATCGGCCCCTGCCACGGTGACGGCACGAGTTGCTCGGCCCGCTCGCCTTGCAGCACCGCCTCACAGATCGCCCGCGAGTCGACGGTCACCTTGCCCGCGTCGTCGACGAACACCGGTACCTGCACGTACCCGTTCGTGAGGGTCACCAGCTCGGTGCGCTCGCCGAACGGCACCTCGACGAGGTCATACTTCAGGCCAAGCAGGTCCAACACCATCTGCGCTTTGCGCGCGAAGCAGCTGTACTCGAAGCGATAGAGTTTCATGGCGCGAGTGAACAAGCAGCGGCGTTTCCGGTCAAGGCGCCGCGATCGGACGATTGTCGACGGCGGCACGGAAGGAAGGCAAACCCTTTGACCAACGACGCGGCGCTGCGGTGGCGCTAGCCTTTGCAGCCGCTCAGCGCCGCCTTCACCGCCTTCACGATCTCGTCGACCGTGACGACGTCGTTGCCGTTGAGATCGAACGTCATGCACGCGCGCAACGGCACCGTGCCGAGGGCGATGTTCACACCCGTCATCACTTCATCGACGGTCACCGTGCCGTCAGCGTTGCAGTCGCCCGGACACGGCGTCGGCGACGGCGTCAGCGTCGGTGCCGAGGTGAGCGTCACGGACGGCGTCGGCGTCGGAGTGGGCGTGGACGTACGCGTCGGCGCACGCGTGACCGTGGGGAGGTCGATCTGGATATCAAACTGCTTGGCGTGGCTGTCGCCCTTGCTGTCCGTGGCCATGATGCGCAGTGACGAAAGACCGATGGCCCTGGGACTGCCGGAGAGCAACCCGTCAGTGCTCAGCGTCAGTCCTGGGAGGCTGCCGCCGACGAGATCCCAGGTGTAGGGCGGCGTGCCGCCAATGGCCGCGAAGCTGACGCTATACGGTTGAAACACCAAGCCGCTGGGCAGCGGGTTCGCCGTGGTGATCGTTGGCGGCGTTGCGGTGGGATAGAGGAAGCTAAGGCCTTCCATGTCGTCGCTGCGGACGCTGGCGCAACGGCCATCGAAATGAGCGAGGTAGTACATCGTGGCGTCGCGCAGCACGGGATCGGTCTCGAACTGCTTCTCCGAGGAGTGGCCGAGGCCGATGGCGTGGCCGATCTCGTGGGTGGCGATCTCGGCCACGTTGCATGGCGTCCACAACGCGCATCCCTGCCACCCGTCCGCCAACGTGAGCGCCGCGCGCGTCCCGTGCTGGAAGGTCGTCGCATTGAACACCTTGGTTTCCGCGGTGTCGAGGCACAGGCCGCCGACCCCGAGCGTACCCGTACAGTTGACGGGAGGAGGAATCTCATTCTGCGGATCGTTGAAACGTATCTTGTGCGGCCCGTTGCAGGGGTTGCTGAGATCGTCTGTGAAGCCGCTGTCCGCCAGAATAATGGACGCGGTTTCGACATTCGTCCACGCCGCAAAGGCGTCGTCCACCGCCTGGCGCGACGCCGCCAGACCGAGGATGGCGTCACCGCGCCCGTCGATCAGAAAGTTCACCGGTATGCCGAGATCGGCTTCGAAGAGGCGGCCGTTATTGAGGAGCGTGAATTGAGCGGTGACTTCGTGCACGGCTGGGGTCGGGAGCGCAATCTTCGCGGTGACGGCTCCACCCGTGGCCTGCAGCACCGTGCTCACCAACTCATCGAGTCGCACCGGACCGGCTGGCGGCGCGCCGCCGGGCGGAACGACCACCAGGCTGCCCGCGTCGAAACGCTGCGCTGCGCGCGGCACCCCGGCGGCGTCGCTCTCGATGACGAACTTGCCTTGCGCCAACTGGTTCGTGCGCAGACTGCCGTCGGGACGCGGCGCGAGAAACAAGAGCACCTGCTCGCCCGGCTGGAAGCTGGGAGCGCCGAAGATCACTTCCTGCCGCCCGGGTACGCTCCCGCCGTTCTCCTTCAGCGTGATGGTCGAGCCGGGTAGCTCACCGGAGAGCGTTTGCTCGACTGCAACGGACACCAGCGTGAACACGCGGCCGTTCTCTTCGGTCCCGGTCAGATCACGGACAGTGCCGATGACGATCGCCGCCGAGCTGCGCGCCAGGTCCTCCACCGACATCGGCACGAAGACCGTGGCGCGCGCCGACGTCGCGCACACAAGCGCCAGCAACGACGCGAGACGCAGTCGCATCAATCACATCAACCCAGAAATTCCTTGACCGCAGCGCAGAAGGCCGCCGGTTGCTCGTAGGGGAGCATGTGCCCGGCGGCGTCAATCAACTGCAGCCGTGCAGCGGCGATCAGCTGCGTCCACCGCTCGGCGTACACTGGCGGGATGAGCACGTCGCTGCGGCCCCACAGGACGAGCGTCGGCGCGCGCAGGCGATACAGACGCTTCGCCACCTGGCGGTTCGGGATGGGAAACAAGATCTTGCCCGCCATTCCCATGCGCCGCGCGTTGCCGATGTAGAACTCGGCGACGGCGTCGACGTTGCTGAAGTCGAGGCCGCCGGTCAGCAGGGCCGCGCCGGCAACCGGATCGTGAAACAGCAGTTGCGCGAACTCGAACGGCAACAGGGCGAACAGGTCGGGGAGCGGATGCTCGGGAATCCACAGCCCGGCCGCGTTCACGAGCACGAGCTTCGACAAGTCGTTCGGTGCAATGCACGCCATCTCCGCGGCGATCATACCGCCCATCGAGTGCCCGATGAGGTGCGGCCGCTGCAGCCCGAGCGCCTGCACGACGTCCCACCCGTGCAGGGCGAAGTCGAGCATGTCGTCGAGCAGTTCCTCGCCGGTCGACTCGCCGTAGCCGGGCAACTCCGGCGCGTAGACGTGGTAGCGCGCGGCGAGCTGGTCGAGGAACGGGTTGTCAGGGAACAGGCCACCGGCGCCGTGCAGAAAAATCAGCGGTGCGCCCTTTCCAGCCTCGAGGACGCGGATCTTCGCACCGCGTGCGGTTTCGATCAGTGTCTTGTTCATCGGGGTTGCTCCGTGCCGGGCAGCGATTGCTCCGGATGTACTCGCTCTTCCATCGGCGTGCACCACCAGCGAGTGTCGTCCTTCCACTCCGGCCACATGTTGCGGAGCTGCGGCATGACGCGTTCGGCGAACAGCTTGGTCGAGTGGCGTGTCTTCCAGTTCGGCATGTTGCCGTTGTGGAACAAGCAGAACACGACGCCGACGTGCAGGCCCTTGATCAGCTCCTCCATCTGCTGCCGGACCGTCTCCGGGCCGCCCGCGATGATGTAGCGGTCATCAACCAGGTCCTTCCAGGTGAGCGTCGGGAACTTACCCATCGCGTCCTCGGTCAGCTGCGCGGCCACGCCGGCCTTCAGCGTCTTGATGGTGCGATAGCCCGGCGGGTCGGCAAACCCGAGGTAGATATGCAGGCAGCGGTTGAAGAAGTAGCGCACGTGCTCCGAGTAGAGATCCTCGGCTTCCTTGTCCGTCTCGCCGACGCAGACGATCTGTGCGAAGGCGCCGCGGTAGGGCGACTCGTCTTTGCCGCGCTGCGCGACGCGCTCCCAGTAGCCGTCCATGAGCTGCTTGCCGCGCTTGTAGCCGGTGAACGAGAGATACGAGTAGTTGTAATCGTAGTCGAGGCAGAAGTCCCAGGTCTCGATGGAGCCGCCGCCGGGGATGTAGATCGGCGGGTGCGGTTTCTGGATGGGCTTCGGCCAGCAATTTACGTAGCGCAGCTGCGTGTACTTGCCGTCGAACGCGAAGATCTCCTCCTCCGCCCAGGCACGCATGATCAGCTCGTGCGCCTCCCGGTATTTCTCTCGCGTGATGGCTGGAATCTGGCCGTAGCAGAAGTTGGTGTCCATCGGCGTGCCGACGGGGAACCCGGCAATCAGGCGCCCGCCGCTGATGACGTCGAGCATGGCGAACTCCTCGGCGACGCGGATCGGCGGGTTGTACAGCGCGATGGAGTTGCCGATGACGCAGATGGCGGCGCGTGAGGTGCGGCGCGCCAGCGCGGCGGCGATGATGTTCGGCGACGGCATCAAGCCGTAGCCGTTCTGGTGATGCTCGTTGACGCCGATGCCGTCGAAGCCGAGCGCGTCAGCGTATTCCAGCTGGTCCATGTACTCGTGGTAGACGAAATGCCCGCGCCGCGGGTCGTACAGCGTGTTGGGAATGTCGACCCACACCGACCGGTTCTTCTCACGGAAGTCGTCCGGCAGGTACGGCCACGGCATCAGGTTGAACCACGTGAACTTCATGTAGACCTCCTCGAGAACGGGGAGAATCTAGCAGGTCGGTCGCGGGTCGGGCGAGTGGTTTTCGCTTTGATGGTCTTAGGCTGGAGGAGCCCTCCGCTCTCACTCAGCCCGAGCGGTACGCCGCCACAGCAGCCGGACAATGCCTGCGGCCAGCAGGCCGATCATTGCCAGCCCCGCTGGCGACAGCGGCGACGATAGCACCGGAATTTGCGTCGGTGGCAGGCCTTGCGCCGTGAGGCCGATCTGCTGGTTGCCTCCGTTTGACGTGATCACCAGCTGGCAGCTGAACGACCCCGTGCCCGGCGGCGCGAAGACCACCATCAGGGACTGTTGGCCGCCCGCGGGGAGGTTGAAGCTCGTCGGCATCACGCTGAAGCCCGCGCACGGCGTCGACGCGGTGCCACTCAGCGTTCCGCCGCCGACGTTCTGCACCGTGTAGGCGAACTTCGCCTGGTCACCCTCGCGCACGGTGCCGAACTCGTGCGGCGAGGGTGGCTGCACGTCGAGCTGCGGCGTGGGGAGCGGTGTAGTGGTCGCCGTCATCGTGATGGTCGGCGTTTGCGTTGCCGTCCTGGTTGCCGTCGGCGTCGCCGTGAGACTCGCGATCCCTGTCGCCGTGGTGGTCGGTGTGGCCGTCGCCGTGCTGCTGGGCGAGGGGGTGAATGTCGGGGGCACGGTCGCTGTCGGACCGCTGGTGTTCGTCGCAGTGGGCGTCACCGTCGCCGTGCTGGTCGCCGTGTTGCCGGGCGTGTTCGTGAGCGTCTGCGTCGCACTCGCTGTTGGTGTGGCGCTTGGCGCGCTGGTGTTGGTTGCGGTGAGCGTCGGTGTCGGCGTGCTGGTCGCTGTGCTCGCCGGTGTATTCGTGACCGTCGTCGTTGGGGACACGCTCGACGTCGTGGTCGGCGTGGCTGTAGCGGGCGTCGCAGGCGTTGACGTCTGCGTAGCCGTTTGCGTCTGGCTGGCCGTGCTCGTGGGTGTGCTGGTGGGTGCCGTGAGTGTGCCGGTAGGTGTGCCGGTGGTTGAGGTAATCGGCTGGCCGTTGCAGATGCCGTCGCTGGTACACGTGTCGTTCTGAGTGCACGGGTTGCCGTCGTCACACTGGTTGCCTGGCAGGGGCGTCGGCGTCACGCCGGCGCAACCGACCTCGGGGTTGCAGGCCTGCGTCGCGTGACACGCATCACCGCTACACGTCGTGATGGTGACCTTGTCGCACACTGGTGTGGGGTTGGCTCCGTTGCAGAACTCGATCGTGCACTTGTTGCCGTCATCGGGGCAAGTGATGGTGGGCGTCGGGACACAGAACCCGGACTGGCAGCTGAACGTGAAACAAGGCGTCGAGGTCCCACACAACGTCCCGTCCGCCACGGGCGTCGGGAAGCAGAACGGTGCCGCAGGCGGGAAGCTGACACAGACCCCCGTCGAGCACTCGCTGCCGGTGTTGCAACTCCCCGTCCGCGGCGTGTGCACGCAGCCGGTCGGTACGACGCACGAGTCGTCGGTGCACGGGTTGCCGTCGTCACAGTTGCGCGGCGTGTTCTCGCAAGCGCCGGTTTGCGGGTTGCATGAGCTGTTCGTGCAGGCGTCGGGGTTCGTACAGGTCACAATCGGCGTGCCGGAACACGCACCGTTCTGACACGAGAAGGCCATGCACTTGTCGGACATGTCGGTGCATTGCTGTTGCCCCGCAACCCTGCCGCCCCAGACGAGGAGAACCACACACCACAGACAGGCAACGCGCATCCGCATGACACCTCCACCGCACCGAACCCCCGGCCCGGCGCCGCGCCCAGTAAAGGGAAATCGGCGGGTGTGTCAAGCGGGGTGTCGCCACCGCACTCGCACCCGCCCCTCCGCTCAGTCGCCTGCTTCCCTCAAGTCTGCGAGCGCATGAATGATCCGGTCGGGCTGTACGCTGGTTCCGTCGGGCAAGCCGGCGCGCAGGGTGTCGATCCAGATGCCGCGCAGGCCCAGCCGCTGCGGCGCCGCCACATCCCACTCCAAGTTGTCGCCGACGAACCACGTCTCTTTGGGCCAGGCGCGCAGCGCGTCCATCGCGGCGCGATAGACGCGGGCATCAGGTTTGCCGCAGCCGAACTCGCCCTCGATGAGAATATGGTCGAAGTGACGCGCCAGATCGAAGCGCTCGATCTTGGCGCGCTGATCCGCCGCGGTCCCGTTGGTGACGAGCCCCAGGCGAATGCCGCGGCCACGCAACTCTTCGAGTGCGTCGACGGCACCGGGAAGCACGTGGACCGATGCGTCACGGAGGTCACGGTAGCGTTCTGCGATCGCCTGCGCGAGACCGGCGCGGTCCCATCCCAATTCGTCCAGCGCCTGTTGCACGATGCGGCGGCTGGCAGCGCGCAGATCCGCACGCCCCTGGCGATGCCGTTCGGGATCGGACCAATACCACCGCCGCACGCGGTCGATTGCGGCAAACAGGGCCTCCGTGTTCGCCCCCGGCACCTCGAGGGCCGCCCACGCGCACACCGCACGCCACGACGGCACCGCGCTGCCGCCGTAGTCGATCACGGTGTCGTCGAGGTCAACCAGGAGGGTGTCTGGATACTCTTTGGCCACGTTGCGCGGTCACTCCGCATCGGAATGTAGCACGTCACGACCCGAACGCAGATGCCGCTGCCGGTAATCTTCGCACTCGTTGAGGCGGCCGACGTACGGGCAGGAGCTGCGGATGACTTCGTCGTGGCAGCCGTAGTTGTACGGGTACGGACGCGCGTAGGCTGATTGCGCGACGCTGCGGATCTCTCGCTCGGCAAGGCGGCTGGGTTGCCGCCGGTTCCAGCCCAGCAGGAGTTCGGTCGTCTGGTCACTGCGGTAGCCGGCGAGGCGGAACGCCGACGCCAGGCGGATGGCGACGTTGTTGCGACTGCCGAGTGGAATCGGGTTCCGCCACATCGCCAGACGCGCCGCACAGAGGGCGTCCTCAGGGGATCCCGCAGGTTGGCCGAGTGCGTAAGGATGCGGTCCGCGCTCCCGCCGCACCGCCCGGCGCGCGCGCTGGAAGCGCGATTCCAGGGACGCTGCGGCCGTCACCGGGTCGGTTGGCAGAAGACCGGCGGCCGTCACGCGCGTGAGCAGCCGCGGCGCCTGCGCCAGCGCGCGAATCTCTGCCGCGCTGCGGTTGAGCAACTCGGCGGCGGTGAGCGCGACCTTGTAGAGACCGCTGCCGCCGTGCCGCGTGTTTGGCAGGCGCAGCAGGCGGACCTTGTCGCCGATGGCCAGGTCGAACAGCAGCCGCGCCGTATCCGGCAACGCGCGCAGAATCTGCAAACGCAGCCGCGAGAAAACGCGGTGGAGATCGCGCGACGGCACCACCCGACCCAAAGCGCGCGTGTCGATGAGGACGTGGAAGCCCTTCGCCCCGCTGAAATAGGCATGCACTGCAGCTGCGGGTGTCTGCCAGCGCTCGACCAGGAGCCGGTAGACGCGCCGCGCCACGTCCAGCGCCTCTTCCAGCCCGACCTGTGGCGGGTGGGCGTCGATGTCGAGCGGCAGAAACGGCGCCCAGACGCGGCCGTCGTAGCCTGCGATCGACGGGCGGCCATCGACGCGCTGCTCAGCGAGATACAGAAGAATATCATCCGCGAAGCAGAAGATGCTGGCGTAACATTCCAACGCGCCATGCTGCGCCACCAGCGCCGCAACTTCATCGACGGTCACCACGTGGTTGCGGAAGCCCGGCTGCGCCTGCGCCGCGAAGTCGACGAAGCGGTAGCGTGGTTGGCGACTCATACGGAATGCCAGTGATCAGTTATCAGTACTCAAGTGATCAGTCAGGAGCCATCACTCGGCCACTCGATCACTGATCACTCGATCACTGATCACTGATCACTTGAGTACTCGATCACTACCCCCGCCCCGCGCCTGCCGCACCATCTCGACGAGCACGGCGCGCGCGGCCTCGGGGCTGCGCACTTCTCGCGGGAAGTTGATGCGCAGGCCCTGCAGCCGGTCGCCGCTCTGTGCGCGCACCCGGAAACCGAGACGATCCACGGCGGTCATCGTCGCCGCATCGACCTCCACCCCGGCGAACGCCCGGCAGTAGAGCTTGAGGGCGTCGGCGTGATCGGCGTTCATGTGCGCCAGGATGCCCGGCGCGCTGTCGGCCAGCGGATCGGGAGACGCGGCGCGATACTCGCCCGCATCAACCCAGCCCATCGCGCCGAAGCCGGCGACGTAGTACAGGTCGACGATCTGCATGCGGTAGAAGGCGAAGTCGTCGAAGTCGACCCAGTGGCGAGCATTCTCGTGGCGCGCCAGGTACTCCTCACGTACGCGCACTACGCCCGCCGCGGGCAGCGGCGCTACCGTTCCCACCAACGTCACGCGCGCCCCGGCGAGCGGATCGTCCGTCCACCCTGGCTGGGTCACCAGCAAGCTCGCGCGGCGGTCGGCGACCAGGTTCTGGGTGTGCATCGCCATCGTGCTGATGAGAAAGGTCGGACACCCCACCTCGTCGAGTCCGTAGGGTGCCACCGAGCCGAACGGAAAGCCGGCGGCTTTGCGAGACTGTGTGCACAAGGCTCCCACACGGCCAAGATGCATCAGCGTGCGTGCCCGCTCTGCGAAGGGGGGTTCGGGCGGCGCTGCAGCCGATGGCGCACCACCGCCGGCGTGCTGATTCGCTTCTCGTGCCATGCGCACAGCATAGCCGACATCAGACCTGGAAGGCAGAGGCTGCGAGCCCCTGCTAGCCAGGCCCTCAAAGCATCGGCCGCGTATTATGATGTTGGTCATTGGCACCCTTCCGGGTCATCTGGTAGATGGTGCGACGCGCCCTTGAGTAGAGCGCGTCGGATGAACCAAAAAGGGGGGGGCATCGCGCACGCGGGCCGGCCGATGGCCGATCCATTTGTCGGCCGTGAACACGAGCTGCAACGGCTGCAGGCCGCTGTGATGGCGGCGCTCTCCGGGCGCGGGAGCGTGCTCCTGGTGGGTGGCGAGCCCGGGATCGGCAAGACCCGCACCTGCGAAGAGCTGGCCGAGTATGCGCGCGGCTGCGGCGCCAGCGTTGTTTGGGGGCGGTGTTACGAGGGCGAGGGTGCACCCGCCTTCTGGCCGTGGGTACAAATTATCCGCTCATGCATCACGGACCTCGATGCCGGGAGGCTGCAGCAAACCCTGGGTGCCGGCGCGAGCGCCATCGGCCAGCTGGTGTCCCCCCTCGGCACACTGGTGGAGGACGGCGTACCGCTCGTCGTAACCGAGTCGCCGGAGAGCCGCTTTCGCTTGTTCGATGCCGTGGTGCGTTTGCTGGAGTACGTTTCGCAGCAGACACCC
>DATKMS010000015.1:0-15636 GCA_035541735.1 Candidatus Margulisiibacteriota bacterium | reverse complement strand
GTAGTCACGCCACGCAGCGATCTTTCCGTTGCGCACCTCGAAGACGCCGGCGACCGGCAGGCTGATGGTCTTGCCCATCATCTTGAAATGGTCGACGCGCTCGGTGAAGACGGTGTCTCCCGACGACGCGATGGCGCGCATTTCGAATTCAATGCTGTCCGCCGGGGCGGCGAACATGTTGATGGTCTCACGGATGGCGTCGATGCCCTGCAACGGCTCCAGGGGCATGTTGTGGTAGACTGCATCGGGCGTGAAGAAGCTGAGCAGCTCGTCGATGTCCTTGCGTCTCCATGCGGCGCAGAAATTCTGCACGACTTTCTCGCTGGCGCTGGCCATGTGCGTTCCTCCCGAGCGGCCGTCTACCATGGCGGCATGCACGCGGAAAGCGCTTGCTCCCTTATCTCTGTCGCCCATTCCAACAACGGAGGACGGGCCCCGGATGGAGGCCCTACGCCGCCCAGTGTGCTACGCTCGGTGCGGGACAGGAGGACCATCGTGACGCACGAATACCTGCAGGTACGGGAGGGAACGGTTGCGACGATCACCATGAATCATCCCGAGAAGCGCAACGCGCTGTCGCTGACGATGATGACGGAGCTGATTGCTACCCTGCGCGCGCTGTCCGTGCAGGCGCAGACGCGCGCCATCATCCTCGCGGCCAACGGCCCCGCGTTTTCCGCGGGGCACGACTTGCGCGAGATGACGGGGCGCGACATCACCGCGTACCGGCAGATCTTCGATGTGTGCACGCAGCTGATGGAAACGGTGCAGGCGATCCCGCAGCCGGTGATCGCCCGCGTGCACGCCATCGCGACGGCCGCCGGCTGTCAGCTGGTGGCGACGTGCGATCTGGCACTTGCGGCGGACACGGCGAAATTCGCCACTCCCGGTGTCAAGATCGGACTGTTCTGCACGACGCCCATGGTGGCGCTGACGCGCGCGGTCGGCCGCAAGCGCGCCCTCGAAATGCTGCTCACCGGCGTGGCCATCGATGCGCACACGGCCATGGAGTGGGGCCTGGTCAACCGCGTCGTTCCCGCCAGCCAGCTCGCCGAGGCGACGCAGTTGCTCGCGGAGCAGATCGCCGAGGCCAGCGCGCTGACCGTCGCCCTCGGCAAGCAGGCGTTCTACGCGCAGATCGACCTCGACCAGCCGAAGGCCTACGCCTATGCGAAAGAGGTCATGAGCATGAACGCCCTTGCCGCCGACGCGCAGGAAGGCATGCGCGCGTTCGTCGAGAAGCGCAAGCCGTGCTGGACAGGCAAGTGAGAGAATTGCGAATTGTAGGAGTTGCGGATCTGTGATTTAGCCCGTCACAAATTCGCAATTCGAGATTCGCAATTCGCAATGTCTTCCCGATCGGCCACGCCCGAAGCTGCGCACATGACGCCCTATCTCTGGGCGCTCATGGCGATGCTGGCGTCGGCAACCATGTTCGACTCCTTCAACCTCGCTATCCTCTCGACGGTAGCACCGACGGTTCAGGACCTGCACAAGCTCACCAATACGCAATGGGGCCTGGTGAATCTCATCATCCGCATCGGCGCGGTGATCTCGTTCTTCGTCCTCCTGCTGGCCGACCGCTTTGGGCGACGCGCCGTGATCACGATGACGATCCTCGGCTACGCCCTGTTCACTGGCTTGACCGGGTGGTCGCACAGCATCACGACCTTCACGCTCTGGCAGTTCTGCGCGCGCATCTTCCTGGCAGCAGAATTTGCGCTGGCGCTGATCATTATCGGCGAGGAGTACCCGACGCACTGGCGCAGCTTCGGCATTGCGCTCCTCGGCGGCATCGGGGCGCTGGGGACGATCATCGCGTTCCTCACCGCGCACGTGGTGCTCACGCACTACGACTGGCGCACGATGTATCTGCTCGGGCTCATCCCGGTGGCCCTGGTGTTCTTCTTCCGCCTCGGCATGCGCGAGACACGTCGCTTCGCGGCCCTGCGCGACAGCGGCGGCACACACACCTCATTCAGCGAGCAGCTCGCCAGCATGCGCCTGCCGTTCCAACGCCGCTACCGCAAGCGCTCGCTGCTGGTGACGCTGATCTGGAACTGCAACCATCTGGTCACCAGCCCGGCGGTCACCTTCTGGACCATCCACGCAGTGCGCGACCTCCGCTACGGCCCGCAGCAGTACACCGTGGTCGTTGCCGCAGGGTATCTGATCGGCTTCCTGGTGGGCGCGCCGGCGGCGGGTTTCTGCATGAACCGCATCGGCCGCCGGCTGACGTGCTCGCTGTACTACTTCGGCGCTGCGGCCAGCATCTTCACGCTCTTCCAGGTGGACTCGGGCGACCTGCTCCTGCAAATGGCGCTGATGTCCGTCACCATCGTTTGCTTCCTCGGTGCCAACGCCGCGACCAGCACGTTCGCCACCGAGCTGTTTCCCACCGAAATTCGCGCCACGGGTTACAGCTGGACCACCAACCTCTTCGGCCGGTTCACCGAAATCTTTACCCCGTTGGCCATCGGTTGGCTCGCCGACCGCATCGGCATCCCGTGGGCCGTCGGCGTCATGGCCATCGGCCCGGTCCTCGGCGGGCTGATTGTCTTGCGTTACGCGCCGGAGACGCGTGGTAAGACGTTGGAGGAGATCAGTGATGAGCTTGACGGCGAAGCGACGGGCCAGGCAACGGTCACAACCGAGAGGCGGCGAGCGCGTCGCTGAACTGCGAGTGCCCGCTGACCTGCGCCGGTCTTCAGAGGCTGTCTCAAGACCTGCTGACAACAGACAGCAGGGTGAGACAACAGACCCGAGCCTCATGTTGGCAAGGGACTGCGTCTGTTGTCTGTCGTCCCCGAGTCTGTTGTCGGCCAGTTCTGACACAGCCTCCTTTAGCCTGCGCCGGCCACTATTGACTTGACGGCGGTGTGTTCCCGCCGTATACCCGCTGCGTTTGCAGTCGGGGCACGTCTGAGAGTGGGCGGTTATGTCACATCGGCCGAGAATGCGGACTATGCGCATTGCCCTGCAATCGCCGCCGACCACCTGAACCTGCCGTTTTCGAACCGCAGCGCCGACGTCGCACTATCGGACGGTGTGGCCCATCGCACAGAGGATCCGCAGCGAACCTTCCTCGGGGTGCTCCTCAACGACGGCGGTTACCCGTACGGCCACGACGATGCGGGCGGGGTGCATGGCTGCCCTGCCAGAAAGCGAACCACATGAGTGTTGTGTTGGGACTGAACGCCTACCACGCGGGCGCGTCGGCGGCGATCATTGTCGACGGAGAAATCCGCTTCGCGATTGCCGAGGAGCGGCTGAACCGAAGGAAATACTACGGCGGATTCCCCATCCTCGCGATGCGCAGGTGCCTGGAAGCCGCTGGCATCACGCCGGCCGAGATCGATTTCGTCGCGGTGGGCAGGGACTCCGGCGCCAACCTCGGCAAAAAGCTCGCGTACGTCGCCACGCACCCGCTCCTGCTCGGCAACCTGTTGACCATCCGGCGGTCGCGTTCCAGGCTCGGTGATCTGCGCAGCGAGATCGCCAGCGCGCTCGGCGCGCGCGTCGACGATCTCCGCTTCAGGCAGGTCAATATCGAGCACCATCTCGCTCATACGGCCTCAGCTTTCTTTCTCTCGGGATACGACGAAGCAGCCGGCATCACCATCGATGGCTCGGGTGATTTCGTCACCTGCATGATGAGCGCGTGCAAGGGTGATGAAATCCGGCCACTGCACCGCATCTACGTTCCGGAATCCCTCGGCTCGCTGTACACGATGATTTGCCAGTTCATCGGCTACAGGAAGTACGGCGACGAAGGAAAGGTGATGGGATTGGCGCCTCTCGGGCGGGATACGTTCCGCGCGGCGTTCCAGGAAATGATCCGCTTCGAGGAGGGACAAATCCGGCTGAGTCCCCTGTACTTCCTGCCGTTCGGCAGCGATCAGGGCATGTCGATCTCCGAAAGCGGAGAGACGATCCTGCGGCGCCAGTACTCGGAAAAGATGGTCGAGATGTTCGGCGCCGCCCGCGAGCCATACGGCGACATCACCGAGCGGGACCAGGACCTCGCCTTCGGCCTGCAACAGCGCTTCGAAGAAATCTACTTCGCACTGCTCAACCACCTGCATGGTCTCGTGCCGCTACCGCACGTCGTCATGGCAGGGGGCTGCGCGCTGAACAGCGTTGCCAACGGCAAGCTCTTCGACCACACCCCCTTCCGCAACACGTGGATTCAACCTGCAGCGGGAGACGAAGGGCTGGCGCTGGGAGCTGCGCTGTACGTTGTCCACAGTGTCTTGAAGGAGCGCGTCAACCGGCCGCTGGCAAACGCCTATCTCGGCGGCGAGTACGGAGACGAGGAGATCAAGGCGGTCCTGGACGAGAGCGGAATTCGCTACCAACGCCTGAACCGTGACGACCTGCTGGAGCGCACCGCACACGAGATTGCGGACGGCAAGGTCGTCGGCTGGTTCCAGGGACGCAGCGAGTGGGGGCCGAGGGCGCTGTGCAATCGCTCGATCCTGTGCCATCCGGGCTACCCTGGCATGAAGGACATCCTCAACGCCAGGATCAAGCGACGCGAAGCCTTCCGGCCGTTCGCGCCCGTCGTCAAGGCAGAGCGGCAGTCCGAGATTTTCGAACGCGCCGACCCGTCCCCGTTCATGCTCCACGTCTACGAGATACGTCCGGAGTGGCGTGCGCGTCTCTCCGCCGTGAACCACGTCGACAATACCGGCCGCCTGCAGACGCTGGCACGAGAGGACAATCCGCTGGCCTACGACCTGGTGAGCGCGTTCGAGTGCCGGACGGGTATTCCGGTCATCCTGAACACCAGCTTCAACGAGAACGAACCGGTCGTCGAGCAACCACGCGAGGCTGTGGATTGCTATCTGCGCACGAAGATGGATGTCCTGACGATCGGCAGCTTCCTCTGCACGAAGTGAGCACCCGCAAATGGTGCACCCTCCGGCGTGGTCGGTCGAGGAGGTTGCAGCGCTGCGCGGCTTTACCGTCGAGTGGGCGGACGGCGACGGCTACCTCGTCTCGCGCCGAGCGCAGCTGTTCCACACAGCTGCGCTGAGGCCGCCGCGGCAAGATGAGCGCGTGCTGATATTCCCGAGGGCGCTGCCGGCGCGGCTGCTCGGGCAGTACCGCCTCGGCCAGCGGCTGCTGCGCAGCCTCTTCTACAACGTGGTTCGCCTGCCGAGCGGCGACCTGTTCCTGACGTTCGCAAAGCAGATCGCCCTGTACCGCCGCGGCACTCTGATGCCCGTGTCGGGTCTGCGGCGGCCGTTCCGCGTGCTGCGCGGCGGCGCCGCGGTGGACAGAGAAGGCAACGTGTACTTCGGGGAGTATCACTCGAACGAGGAGCGGGAGGAAGTGCGGATCTACTGCTTGCCCGCAGGGACGTCCAAAGCGGAGGTCGCGCATACGTTTCCCGCAGGGCACGTGCGCCACGTACACGGAGTCTTCTGGGAAGCCCGGCGCGAACGGCTCTGGTGCACGAGCGGGGACCGCGGTCGAGAGAACCGCATCTGCGTCACCGACGACGGGTTCCGAACATTGACCGAGGTCGGCGCCGGCGACGAGTCGTGGCGCTGTGTCGGGCTGTCGTTCGGTCCGACTGAATTGCTGTATGGCACGGATGCGGAGTTCGAGCCCAATAACCTCTACTGCCTCGATATGAGCACGGGTGCCCGTACCTGCCTCGGCCCGGTCGACGGGCCCGTCTACTACGCCATCCGCAGAGGCAACGCGCACTTCTTCGGCACGACCGCGGAGGGATGTCCGAGCCAGGCGATCAACGCCGCGTCGATCTGGTGCGTCACGGGAGAAGCGAAACCGGTTCGCCTGGTCACGTACCGCAAGGACGTGTGGCCGAACGCGTTCATGTACGGGACTCTGCATTTCGCGCTCGGCCCGCAAGAGTCTCCGGGGGTCCTGTGCTCCCTCCACGGCCTCGCCAACCAGGACGAGCGCACGATCCTGATACGCTCCGCGGGATGAGCGGGCGGGAGCGGCCCCAGAGAATGATGCTGACCGCAGGTCTTAGTGTGTCGGGCTCTCCGCGCTGTTGCCGCTCAGCAGGCTCCCCGGGTCGAAGGTGTAGGTGATGTTCGCGAGGGCGCCGGTCAGACGGTCTTCGTCGTTGGCGCGCAGCAACGATGCCTGAAAGCTCAAGTGCTGATTGATCACGAGCACTCCGCCAAGAGACACCGAGTTCGACGCTCCGGAGATCCAATCGGAATACAGGACGAAGTGGTCGTTCAATTCAACATCGGTACCGACGAGGGCTTCCCAGGCATTGCTGGTGCGCAAGATGCCGGTGTGCACGCGAATGCCGTGGAGCTTGCGGTTCCGATGATGGGCACGGAACTTCTGGTACTGAATTGCCGAGTAGTTGAGGGTCTTGCTCAGCACGAAGAAGTAGTTCGGGGTGAATCCAACGCCGAGCTGTGATGCCCCGATCCCGGCCGCAGGGATGTAATAGTCCTCGTGCACCGGGCTCCACTTGACGTTCATTACCGGGCGATAGTTGTCTTGGGGCGGGTCGGCGGGTGCGACGTCGAGACCGGTCTCGATGTTCCACGGCAGCCCATACTCGCTTTGCGGCACGGGCTGCGGCCGGTGGAACACCGAGTCGCTGCCGTTGACGTCGCTGTTGCCATTCTGCAGCTGCAGGCTCAGCTGATTTACCGGCACCACGTCCGTAGTGGGGATCTGGTTGAGGCCAGTTGGCGCCGCCTGCGCCGCCATCGGCAGCAGCGTTGCAAGAAGGATGGCGCGGCGCAAGCTACCCGTCGCTCTCGCGAATCGTCCGGCGCGGCGTCAGACGGAAGAACTCCATGGTGCGATCGAGCTCCGCGACGATGTCCTTCAACTGCGACGCCGTCGCCGGGTCGCGCGCCGGCGCCTCCACCTGTGTCAGCGCAGCCATCCGGTCGACCAGCGTATGGACGGTCGCCAAGGTAGCCGCGAACTCATCGACGAGCCGGTTGAGGGAATTCCCCACTTCGTGAAACTCATCCCCCTCGTGCAGCTCGATGCGCACGCCAAGATCGCCCCCTGCCAGGGCATCGAGGGCCTGATGCATCGTATGCACCGGCCGAACGATGCGGTGCGTGAAGCGCAGTCCCCAGATGGCGATGGCCACGACGAGGAGGACGAGCACCGCTGCACCGATGAACATGCCGCGTTGCAGCAGCTCTCCCGTGTGGCTGATGGTTTTGTGAGCGCGAAAGAACTCGGTGGCCACTACCTGGTCACTGACGCGGTACTGTACAGTGAGCACCGCGAGCGTGGCTACCAACAGCAGCGCCGCCGTCGGCACCACCCACCGCAGCTGGCGCGCCCGATGTCTGGGATGATGGTGCATCAAGCCGAACAGTCGCATCACTCATCCTCCTTGCTGCGTGTTCATTGCAGCTCTTCCAGCTTGTGACACGTGAGACACAGGGCGCCGCGCGAGTTGTCGATACGCACGAAGTCACCGTACGGGTCGCGTTCGCCGTGCATGAAATGACACGTCGAACAGGTGATCAGTCCGGTGTCGGACAGCGGCAGGGCGTCGGGCACGGGCTTCACCGGCGGGAGGCCCGTGCGGTGCGACGGACCCTCGTCATGGCAGACGGTGCAGCGTTGCTCAATGTCCGGCGCAACCTGGTGCACCGCCGCCGCCGGGTTCTCCTCTAGCACGGGACGCCCCACCGTGTGACAGCGCGCACAATCGACCTCGGGTTTATGCACATTCTCGCGCTCATTCTTCGCCAACGCGACCGCCAATGACATCGTCAACAACGCCCAGGCAAACAGTGTAGACCAACCGGCTTTCATGGAGCCGCGAGTATGTCCCTACGCGGGCGGGTGCAGTCAAGGACACTGCCGGCGCCATCGTTGACCGCACTGACGCCGATAGGCAAAGATTGCTTTGAGACCCGGATTTTCGCAGCACCGACACGGAGCGAGATCGCGGCAACGGAGGTTGATCCATGGAAGCGCCCACAGGCAGCCACACGGTATCGGTCAGAGGCCACCATTTCCGTTTCCACGCGCCGCACGCGCATCTGGCATCGGTCTTTGGTGACAACTGGTTTGGCGCGAAAGCAGAGGCGTTCGCCCGCTTCTTCGGAACCCCGACCTTCTTGGTCGCCCAGACCATCATCGTGGCCGGCTGGATTGCCGTGAACGTCGGCGGGTGGACACAGTTCGACCTGTATCCCTTCATTCTTCTGAACCTCGCCTTCAGCCTGCAGGCCGCCTACGCCGCACCGCTCATCCTGCTGGCACAGACCCGACAGGCCGACCGCGACAAGGTGCACGCCGAGGCCGACGCGCGCCATCGCGAAGATCTGGCACAGGCCAGCATCGACCGCCACGAACTGGCACGCACAATGTCGGAGCAGATTCTCGATCTGCTCGAACAGAACACCCGCCTGACGCAGACGACACAAGAGCTCAGTCAACGCATCGCCGAGCTCACCAAGGAAATCCACAGCCGGGTAATTCCCGCGCCGGAGATCAAAGGGCTGTGACGTGCGGCAGCCCCGCTTCTTCACGGTAGGCTCGGTCCAGTAGCTCCACCGGGTGCACGACAGCGACGTCGACGCCGGCGCGCCGTAAGCTGGCTTGGATCTGCATCACACAGCCGGGATTTGCAGCGGCGACCCAGGTCGCACCGGTGGCGGCGATGTTGGCGGCCTTGCGCGTACCGAGCCGGCGCGCCATCTCCGGCTCCGTCAGGCTGTAGCTCCCGGCGCTCCCACAGCACGTATCCGACTCCGGCAGCTCGATCAGCTCGAGCGCCGGAATCTGACGGAGCAGCTGTCGTGGGGCGTCACGTACGCCTTGGCCGTGCGCCAGGTGACAGGCGTCGTGATAGGTGACGCGCCTGCGCAACGCGCCGCGCGGTGGTGCGATCGGCAACGCGGCGAGGAACTCGGTGATGTCGCGCACCTTGGCGCTGAAGGCGCGGGCACGCGCCGCGTACGCGGGGTCGTCGGCGAGGAGGGTGCCGTATTCCTTCAGGATCGCGCCGCAACCGGCAGCAGTGACGAGAATGGCCGAGAGGTCGGACGGGAACGCGTCGATGTTCCGCCGGGCACACTCCAGCGCCTGGCGGCGCGCACCGGCGTGCAGATAGAGCGCGCCACAGCAGCTCTGGCGTACCGGGGTGATCACACTGCAACCGTTGCGTGCCAGGACGCGCGCCGCGGCGCGATTGGTTTCCGCAAACAACACCTGCGCGACGCAACCGGCCAGCAGACCGACTCGTTGGTGTTCCGCGCCGTGCGCCGGCACAACGGGGGGCAGCGGCTCCCACGATGCGAGTTGCGGCAGGATCGCTGCCACGCTGCTGACGCGGCGGATGGCACCGAGGATGCCCATCAGGTCGAGCAACCGCAGCGGCAGCAGCAGTACACGCAGCAGCTGTGGGCGTGGAAAGACGAGCGTGACCATGCGCCGCCGCAGGCGGTCGAGCAACGGCCGGCGATGCTGCGCTTCGACGTACGAGCGCGCTGCCTCGATCAGCTCGCCGTAGTGCACCCCCGACGGGCACGCCGTCTCGCAGGCGCGGCAGCCGAGACACAGATCGAGGTGCCGCGCCACGTCGGCCGTCATCGGCAGCGTGCCCTCCTCCAGCCCCTTCATCAGATAGATGCGCCCGCGCGGTGAATCCATTTCCGTACCCAGCTCGACGTACGTCGGGCAAGCCTGCAGGCAGAGGCCGCAGTGCACACAATCGAGGAACTTGTCGTAGGCGACGAAGCGCGCGGCAGCGGAACCTGTCACCGAAGCAGAGCCGTCACGCACCTAAATCCCTCCCACGAACCGTCCCGGGCTCAGGCACCCGCTTGGGTCCAGCGTCTGCTTGATCCCCCGCATCAGTGCCAGCCCAGGCGGATCGGCATCCCACGGGTCGATGTCCCGCACCAGGGACCCCGGCAGATGGTCGAAGAACGTCCAGCCACCGGCGGCACGGACCGTTCTCCGTAGCCAGTCTGCGAACGACGGCAGCGCGGCGCTGTCTGCAACATCAACGCAGCGGATGACGGCCACCCCGTTGCCGACATGGGACAGGATAGCTGCTTCGACGCGCCGCCGCGTTGCTGCTTCTTCAATGGATCTGACGAGCGACGCGAGCTGCGACGGCCGCACGCTGAGGATGCAACCGCATCCGCTGTCGGCGTCACGCGTGCCGGGCCGGCGCGCGTCGGTGGGAAAGTCGCGCAACGCAGCGTACAGTCGCTCCGCCTCGCTTGCGCTGCAGACACGCAGGCGTCGGCCACTCGATTCCGCCAGGCGGTGGCGCTGCACCGCGATCTCTTCAGCGATGCCGCCGCAGCCGATCACGATGGCCGGACCATCGAGGCCTACGCACGTTGCTCCGGCCCGGCTCAGCGCTTCAACGTATTGCGGCGCGACGGGCGTGCGCAGCAGTTCAACGGCCAGCCCAAACGCACCGTCTGTGGTTTCTGCCGGCAGCACGCAGACCATTTCCTGCTCGGGAAGCGGCCGCAGCTTGAAGGTCGCCTCGACAACGATACCGAGCGTGCCGAACGAGCCGGTGAACAGCTTCATCAAGTCGTACCCGGCAACATTCTTGACGACGCGGCCGCCGCCGTGGGCCAGCGTGCCGTCAGCCAGCACCACGGTGATGCCGATCAGCAGGTCACGTACCTTGCCGTGCAACAAACGCAGCGGGCCGGATGCGTCGGTGGCAATCAACGCACCGATGGTGGTGCGCTCCGGATGTGGGGGGTCGAGCGGCAAGCGTTGTCGGGCCGCGGCCAGCGTGGCGTTGAGGTCCGCGAGCGTGATGCCGGCTTCGACAGTGACCGTCATGTCCGCAGCCGCGTGCGCCAGGACGCGGTTGAGTCGTTGTGTGGAAAGCGCCAGATCGTAGCGTGTCGGTGCACGGCCAATGTGCAGTTGCGTACCGTTGCCAACCGGGACGACGGCAAGATTCGCAGCATGCGCCGCCGCAACGCTGCGCCCGAGTTCGTCGATGGTTGCGGGATACTCGACCTGCCGCGGTGTGCGTCCCGCGATGGCGTACGCGCCTGTGGTGTCAGGACACATCACTGTTCCACTCGATCTCTCACATCGCCGCCTGGCGGTGCGGGCGCGTGGTCTCCACGCACGAGCCCGGTGTCGGAAAGATCTTGCCGGGGTTGCAGCGCACCTCCGGATCGAACACCCGGCGCAGCTGGCTCATCACCAGCAAGTCCTCGGGCGTGAAGATCAGCGGCATCTGCCCGATCTTCTCGACGCCGATACCGTGCTCGCCGGTGACGCTGCCGCCGAGCGCCACACAGGCTTCGAGGATCTCGCGGCCGGCGTCGAGCACGCGACGCACTTGATCGGCGTCGCGCTCGTCGAACAGGATGATCGGATGAATGTTGCCGTCGCCGGCGTGGAAGACGTTGCCGATGCTGAGCTGGTAGCGCCGGCCGATGGCGGTGATGCGCCGCAGGATGTCCGGCACCTTGGTGCGCGGCACGACACCATCTTGCGTGCAGTAGTTGGGTGCCAGACGTCCGACGGCGCCGAAGGCACGCTTGCGGCTCTTCCACAACGCGGTGCGCTCGGTCTGGTCCTTGGCGACCTGCACGTCGCGCGCGCGGTTGGCGCGGCAGATCTCGGCGACACGTTGCGCCTGCTGGTCGAGTCCGGCCGCCAGACCGTCCAGCTCGATGATGAGCACCGCGCCGGCGTCGGTCGGGAAGCCGAAATGAAACGCCGCCTCCACCGCACCGACGATCAACTGGTCCATCATCTCCAGCGCGGCGGGAATGATGCCGGCGGCGATGATGCCGGAGACACTCGCAGTGGCATCGTCGACCGACTCGAAGATGCCGAGCAACGTCTTCCAGGCTTCCGGCTGGCGCACCAGCCGCAGCGTCGCCTTGGTCACTATGCCGAACGTCCCCTCGGCGCCGACAACGAGGCCGGTGAGATCGTATCCCGGTATGTCTTCGGCGGCACCGCCCAGCTCGACAACGTCGCCGTTGGGTAGCACCAGCTCGACGCCGAGGACGTGATTGGTGGTCACACCATACTTCAGCGTGTGCGGGCCACCGGAATTCTCGGCGACGTTGCCGCCGATGGTGCACGCCATCTGACTCGACGGATCGGGTGCATACAGGAGCCCGTGCTGCTTCACTGCGTTGGTGACGGAGAGATTGACGACACCGGCTTCGACCACGGCGCGGCGGTTGGCGAGGTCGATCTCGACGATGCGCGTCATGCGGCTGGTGCCGATCATCACCGGCGCGTTCACCGGCAGACAGCCACCGCTCAATCCGGTCCCCGCTCCTCGGGGAACGAAAGCGATCCCTTCACGGTGCAAGAGGGCGACGACCGCCGCCACCTGCTCGGTCGAGCGCGGCAATACAACGACTTCCGGCGCGCTCTTCTCCAATGTGTAGCCGTCGCATTCGTAGACGCGCAGCTCGGTGGGGCGCGCGATGACTGCGTCGTCTCCGGCGATGGTGCGCAGCGCGCTCAGCACACCATCCGACAGCTTCGTTGACGCAGGCATCCTGCGCGGCCTCATAGCACAACTCGCGACAGCGCACAGAGAACTGCGCATTGGCACAGTAGACAGTTGCTGTGGTAGGGAAAGGCGCCTTCCCAACAGCTGCTGGTGGGTGCTTGCCGAACGGGGCAGAGGCGCGGAGCCGAACCCCAGCTCAGGAGGACATGATGAACAAACGAAACCTGGCCGCGTGTGTAGTCGTTCTCGCAGTGTCGGTCGCCGGTGCGCGACTGCCCGCACACGCGCTCGGCACTGCGTTCACGTATCAAGGGCAGCTGCAGCAGAGCGGCAGCGCTGCCACGGGCCCGTGCGACTTTCAGATCAGCCTGTGGGATGCCGGCGGGAGCGGCGCGCCTCCGGCGGGTGGCAACCAGGTCGGCGGCGTGCAAACGCTGAGCGGCGCCGGTGTGACCGACGGCCTGTTCACGCTACCGCTGGACTTCGGCGCCGACGCCTTCAGCACGGGCAGCGATCGCTGGCTACAAATCGCGGTGCGCTGTCCGGCAGGCGGCGGGTCGTACCAGACCCTGGCGCCGCGACAGCCGTTGACGCCGGCGCCGTTCGCGCTCTTCGCCAGTACTGTCGCTGAGGGATCCGTGAGTACCACGAAGCTCGCGCCGGGTGCCGTCACGACATCGCAGCTGGCGACCAACGCGGTCACCTCGGCGCAGATCGCCGACGGAACCATCACCATGAACGACCTCGCCAATGGTGCCGTGAGCACGACGAAGATCGGCGATGGCCAGGTCACCGCAGCCAAGCTCGTCGCGCCGCTCAGTCTCACCACCACTGCGGGGCATAGCTTCGTCGGCGCCTTCGACGGCACCTCGACCGGCTTGAACAGTGTTGGTGTGAGCGGCACGGCCAACAATGGACCGAATGCCTACGGACTGTATGGGCTCGCCACAGCCGGCTACGGCGTGGTCGGCTCGAGTACCACCGGTACCGGCGCCGTCGGTCAGAGCGCAAGCGGTGTGGGCGTGCAGGGCTCGAGCAACAACGGTGTCGGCGTGCTTGGTCAGGGCGTTGACGACGCCGGAGTCGAAGGCACCAGCAACCAGGTCGGAGTCCTTGGAGAAACGACAGGGGACGGAGGTATCGGCGTGCGCGGCCGGGCTGGCACCGGCGCGGGGGCAACGGGTGTCGAGGGCGACAGTACCAACGGACCTGGCGTGCGCGGAGAAAGCGACAACGGCCCTGGGGTCAGCGGTACGAGCGACAACGGTGACGATGGGGTCTTCGGCGCGTCGGGCAAAGAGAATGGCACCGGCGTGCATGGTATCGCCAACACTGGCGTCGCTGCGCACGGCGTCTTTGGCGAGAGTGCAAGTGGTGTTGGCGTCTATGGTGAAAGCACCGACGCTTATGGTGTGGCAGGGCGTGGCTCAATTGGCATGTTTGGCATCGCAGCCACAACCCACGGCACCGGCGTCTTCGGAGTCACCAAACTTGAGGGGGACGATGCTGACGACGCCTATGCTTTGTATGGCGCAGCCACGAAAGGCGTTGGCGTGCGTGGTGAGAGCATAATGGGCGTCGGCGTCAGCGCCATGAGCACATCAGGCATCGGTATGAGCGGTGAGAGTACATCAAACGTCGGCGTACGTGGTGAGAGCACAGGGGCCTCCGGTGTGTTCGGCACCAGCGCCAAGTTCATTGGCGTGTATGGGAGGAGTCAAGCACTCAGCACATTGACGATAGCCGGCGTGGTTGGCGAAGCAGCCGGCAACAACGGCATCGGCGTGCGCGGCGTGGCCAACACGGGCTCAAATGCCTGGGCAGTCAATGGTGAGAGCACCACGGGCTACGCGGGGTACTTCAGCGGTAAGGTGAACGTCACCGGCACGCTGACCGCCGGCGTCAAGCCCTTCAAGATCGATCACCCGTTGAATCCAACGAATCAGTACCTCATGCATGCCGCCGTCGAAAGCTCCGACATGAAGAACATCTACGACGGCATCGCCGTCCTCGACGATGCGGGCACGGCCGTCATCGAACTCCCAGTGTGGTTCGAAGCGCTCAACCGCGACTTCCGCTACCAGCTGACCTGCATTGGTGGTGTTGCGTCCGTCTACATTGCGGAGGAGGTGAGCGACCACCACTTTCGCATCGCCGGCGGCGTGCCCGGACTGAAGGTCTCCTGGCAAGTGACCGGCATCCGCAAGGATGCGTTCGCCAACGCCCATCCCCTTGTGGTGGAACTGGACAAGCCGACTGAAGAGCGTGGGAGATACCTCTATCCTGTAGAGGCGGGGATGCCGGCCTCCTTGTCGGTCGATCGCGCCAAGCAGGCGGTCGCTCAGGCGCAGCTGCAGTAGGCAGCCGCCGCTCAGTCCGGTGCTGCGCGCGGTACCAAAGCGATGCCCTCACAGGCCAAGAGGGCAACGACCGCCGCCACGTGCTCCGTTCGGCGTGCTCTTCAATCATAGTGCAAGCCGCATCGGTAGTGTCTCAGTTTGGTCGCTCGCAATTGGCCTTGATAGGTAAAGCCGGTCGTTTGTCCACGCGCCACCAGCCGGCCCAGCCAGCAGGCCCGCCGCCAGCAACACGATGAACCCGGTGCGACTGCGAGTGGCCCTAGTGATCGCCCACGCTGCGGCGGCGCAAACCGGCGGCACCTACGAGTTGACGCGCAACCCCATCGACGCCTACCGCGTCACAGCTGCCATCCGTCACGCCTACACCGACCGCGATCGGCATACCCTCGCTGACGCCTGTTGTGTGCGACGGTGACTGCGGCGATGACGGGATGGTCACGGTCAACAACCTGGTGGTGATGATCAACATCGCCTTGGAGGAGACGCTGGTCTCCGCATGTGAGGCCGGCGACAGGAATCAGGACGGTGTGATCACCGTGGACAAGATCGTCACGGCGGTAAACAACGCGTTGAACGGCTGCGGATGGAACCCCACGACTACGGGTTCTGCCAATCGCAGTAGCGCTGGGCGCGCGCTGGCCGCACGTTCGAGACTGTCCGATTGCTAGGATTCGCACAGCACCCACACCGTCTGAGGCAACACGTCGATTTGCCGGTCGACGAGCCGGCGTGCTAGCTTCCACCGCTTCTCTTTCCAAAGTGAAATGCGGCAGAGCATGATCCACAGATTTGCTTCGATCATTCTCGTCACTCTTGCGTTGA
>DATKMS010000014.1:0-6128 GCA_035541735.1 Candidatus Margulisiibacteriota bacterium | reverse complement strand
GAAACTGGCGGCCGAGTTCCGGGTGATACACCGGCACCCAGAAGCCGCGGTCGTGTAAGTGCCGGTCATCCAGATTCTCATCGGGCGTGCGGCACGGCGCCCACGGAAATCCCGCCGCCTGGCCGGCGCGGTAGATCTCGGTGGCCGTGTGCCGCGCGCAGTAACCCTCGAGGACCTCGACCATCGCGGCGTAGAAGCGCTTCCGATCGGTACGCAGCGCAACATCACGCAGCCTACCGTCGAGACCGTCGCGTGCGAGTAGGCGACACAGGCGGTCGAGCATGTTCGACCCGATGAACTCGGCAACGATGGTCGAGACCACGATGCCGTCGCGCGACAGAAACTGCAGGCCGAGCACGGCGCGTGGACTCACCATCCCAGTAAAGACGTACTGCGGCACATGCCACTCGGTCAAACTCACGGCCGCCTCGTGGATCGAGACTTCAACGTCCTGCCCGCAGCCGCTCACGTCGCGCGCCAGCACGGCGCCCATCAGACCGTGCACGGCGTAGACACACGCCGTCTGGTAGGCCTGCCATCCCGCGCACGTCAGCGGCGGATCCTCAGACCCGTAGCCGCAGGCAGCCATCGATCCGCCCAGGGCCATGAGTGTCAGATCGGTCGCCGGCCGGTCCCGCCACGGACCGTCGAGACCGAACGGCGTGATCGTCACCACAATCAGCCGCGGGTTCACGCGCCGCAGCCTCTGGCCATCAAGCAGACCCAGCGCCGCGATGTCCGTCGCGCTGCCCGACACGATGACGACGTCGAAGCCCCGCACGAGCCGGTCGAGCAGCGCGCGACCGTCGGCGTGCGTGAGATCCACACTGGCCGCGCGCTTGCCGACGTTGTAGTGCCAGAAGTGCAGGCTACGATCCGGGTGCGGCTCGTCACCGTAGAAAGGACCGATGCGGCGCGACGGCGCACCGCCCGGTGGCTCGATCTTCACCACGTCCGCGCCGAAGCCGGCAAGCAACCGCCCGGCATACTCGCCGCTTGCGTCGCCGACCTCGAGGACGCGCAGGTCATCAAGCACGCCGGTCATCGAAGCACTCCCGCATCTTCAAGCGAGCACATCTCGGCGTCCGAGAGGCCAAGAACGTCGCGCAGCACGCTGTGCGTGTCTTCACCGAGGCAGGGCGGGCCGCGCCGGATCGTTCCTCCCGCGTGCACCTCGCTCGCGGACAGCCGGAAGGGCGGGCGCTCGCTGGGCCACGTGCCGGTCTCGCTGTGGGGCAGCTCGATGAAATACCCACGGACCCGCAGCTGGGGGTCGCCGTCGACACGGTCGCGGGCATTCTGCACCGGCGCTGCCGGCACGCCCGCCGCCGTGAGACGCTCGGCGAGCGCGTAGCGATCCTCAACGCGAGTGAAGGCTTCGACGTTGCGGTCGATCTCGTCCTCGTGCGCAATGCGGCCGGCGACCGTGTCAAAGCGCACGTCACGCGCCCACACCGGGTCCCCCATTGCATCGCGCAGACTCTTCCAATCGAGGTCATCGCGGCAGGCAATCGCAATCCACTCATCATTGCCGGCGCAACGGTAGGCGCCATGTGGCGCCATCGGCGGCGCAGGACTGCGGTTCCCCGGCGGTGTATCCCCTCGGCGGTAGGACCGGCCATTGGCTTGGCGGTCGAGCGCAATCGCACCCGTCAGCGGGATGCCGGGCTCGACCTGTGAGACGTCGATGTGCTGGCCGGCGCCGGTGCGGTTGCGGTGCCGCAGTCCGAGCAGCACTGCATACGCGCCGAGGTAGCCGCCCATGTGGTCGAGGTAGGAGAACGCCCAGCCAGCCGGACGCCGTCCCGGCAGCCCGAGCATGTAGGTAAGGCCGGTCAACGCTTGGGCCGTTGGCCCGAGCGTGACGTGCGCGCGGTCGCGGCCGCTATGTCCGAAGCCGGACATGCTGACGTACACCAGGTCCGGCTTCAGCCGCTGGAGCTCCTCCCACGAAAGTCCCATGCGCGCCAGCGCCGCCGCGGAGAAGCTCTCGGTCAACACGTCGGCCTTGGCAATCAGGCGGCGCAGCAACTCCAGTCCGCGGGGTTCCTTCAGGTTCAGCGCGACGCTGCGTTTGCCGCCGCCGTTGTACTTGAAGAAGATGCCGCCGCGGTTGAAACCCATCTCGGGTTTCCACGTCGCGGCCAAGCCCGCCTCCGTCTGCCCTGCCTCGCCGGCCCGCGGAACGAACGGTGGCATGATGCGCACCGGATCCGGGCGCGTGCGTGACTCGATGCGGATGACCTCGGCGCCGAGGGCGCCGCAGAGTGCCGTCGCCTGCGCGCCGTAGCCGAGGCGCGTCAGGTCGACGATGCGCACGCCGGCGAGCGGCGGCGGGGCCTGCGTCTTCATGTTCAGCACTTCCTGCCTCATCTTCGCCCCATTCTTCAAGATGCGCGCCAGGTAACGGCGGGGCCCGGCAAGGCGAGAGCGTAGAAAGTGTGTTACGAGAGCAGCTCAAGCCAATGAGTACGTCCGACAGTTCCGACGCCAGACCGTCCAACAGCCTCAAGGTTTCCCGCTCGCGGGCGCTCATGTTAGGCCTCTTCGCCTGGCTCGTAGGGGTACCCGTGGCGCACGGCGTGGTTCCGTGGGCCGTGTCGTTGCTCACGCGTCGCTGCGGTTGGACTGATGGCGTCCCAGGGACGTGGAACTTGCTCGGGCTGATTCCCATCGTGGCCGCAAGCGCAGGCCTCATCTGGATCATGCTCACCGGCTTTGCACACGCCGGCGAGATGCCCGAGAAGGTAGAACTGAATTGGGATCCAAAGGTTCTTCTGGTGGGGGGCCCGTACGCTTTCTCGCGCAACCCGATGTATGTCGCGGAGCTGGTGCTCTGGTTGGGTTGGACGCTCTTCTACGGCAGCCTCGCCGTACTCGCGGGGCTGTTGGCGTTGGGCGCGGGGATCGCATTCCTGGTGCCGCGCGAGGAGGGCGCTCTGGAGGCGCGCTTTGGGGAGACCTATCGCCGATACAAGGCTATCGTTCCGCGCTGGCTCGTGCTGCCCCAACGCCGATCCGACGGCGCTTGACGCCGCCGGCTTCGCGTCAAGATGCGAACTGCGGCAGGATCTCGCGGCCGTACAGCTCGATCTGGGCGACCAGCTCCTCCGGCGGTGATAGCGGCCAGAGGACGAACTTGCTGCAGCCCGCGTCAACGTAGGCCTGCACCTTCTCGATGACGTCCTCCGGTGTGCCGACGGCGCTGCGCGCTACCAGTGCTTCAGCGGGTACCGGAAACGCTTCGCCGAGTCTCTGTGCGATGGCCTCGGCGCGCGCCCGGTCGCGGCTGGCGTAGGTCAGGAGCAGCACGCCGGCTTCTCCCGGCTCGATTGTGCGTCCATACTTCGCTCCGTAGGCGACGAGTTGTTGCATGCCAGCCTTGAACTCATCGGCGGTGACAAACGACGGGAACCAGCCGTCGCCGTACTTGGCGACGCGGCGCAACGCCGCGGTGGTGCGGCCGCCAATCCACACGTCGAGGGCACCGTTGGCCGGCCGCGGGTTCAAGGTGATGTCGGAGAACTTGTAGTATTTGCCCTGGTGCGTGACGTGCGGGCCCGCCCACAGCTTGCGCATCACCTCAACGCCTTCCTCCAAACGACCGGCGCGCTCCTCTGGTGCGATGCCCGAGACTTCGCAGTCGCGCGGATCGCTACCCAGGCCGACCGCCATGATTACCCGCCCGCAGCTCCCGCTGAGATAGTCGAGCGTGGCGTACGTCTTCGCCACCTGGACCGGGTCACGCGCCGGCAGCGTCAGGACGCTCGGACCCATCTTGATCCGCTTCGTGCGCGCCGCGAACAGCGCCATCACACACGCGGTGTCGAGCGAGGGCTCGCGCGAGACGATGTGATCGGAGAGCCAGATTGAGTCGATCCCCAGATCCTCGGCGCGCTCGGCGTACGCGCAGATGGTTGCCGGCGTCGGCATCCCCTGCCGCCAGATGCCGAAGCCGATGCCGATCCTGATCCGAGTCATATAGGTCATCCTCATCCCGCGGTGACAGTCGCCCAGAAGCGTTCCAGCGCCGCTGCTGATTCGGCGGCGCGCTCGAGCGGCCACCAGTGCCCGCACCCCTCGAACAGGATCAACTCACCGTGGACGCGTTGCGCGAGGCGCGCGGCGAAACGCGGCTCGACGTATGGATCGTCCTTTCCCCACAGAATCAGGGCCGGGCGTGTGATCTTCTCGACGTCCGCCTGCCACTCGACGCCGACGTGCACTGCAGAGCGATAGAGCTTGAGGATACAGTCCTTCATTGCTGCATCAACGTGGCTTGCGGTCTCCGCCGCGCTCTCCGCCGGAACGCCGACCGCGGCAAGGCCAGCGCCAAGCGCCTCCGGCGTCATCATCGCCATCACCTCCTCGCCAAGCTTCGGCGTCTGCCACTGCTGGGCGAGATCGTGCCATACGTACTCAACGTCGATCGGCCCGTCACCGCATGCCCAGGTGCGAATCAGATCGGGTCGCAGCGACACCACGCGCTGAACGAGTAAAGCGCCCCAATCATGCCCGACGAGATCGACTGGCTCGCGCAGCCGCTCGAGCTCGCGGATCAACCAATCGACGTATGCTTCCTTCGTGGCTGCGAAGCCGGGCGGAACGGGAACGCCGAATCCCGGCAACGACACCGCGATGACGTCGCGGCGCTTCAGATGGGCACGCAGGGGATCCCAGAGACGGTGAGTATCGGGTACACCATGTACGAGCACTGCAGGCATCGTTCATCCTCCTTTCGTCGTCACGGCGCCTGCGCGCCGCAAAGCGTCGATTCGCTGGGGCGGGTAGCCGAGAACATCGCGCAAGATCTCCATCGTGTGTTGGCCCAACCGTGGTGCCGGCCGGATGGCAACGGGAGTCGCGGCGTACTTCACCAATGCACCAGTCTGACGGAACTCACCCCACTGCGGAACGCTCGTTGCGTAGATGAGGTCGTTGGCGCTCACCAGCGGGTCTCCAAACAGCTCGGCGATCGTCAGCGCTGGGGCGGCCGCGATGCCAGCGGCGCCGAGTTCGGCGAGCACCTCGCGGCGCTCGCGCGGCGCGAAGGCTTCCGCGAGGGCGGCTGCAGTCGGTCCGTCGAAGGCTTCGCGAACGGCTTTGGCGATGGTGATTGCCGACCCGAACACCGAGCGCGACTCCCGACCACCATTCTCGCTCTCGTTCGACACAAAGATCCAGCCATCCGCGCAGCGGTACAGGCGCCGCAAGGGGTGATACCCGATCAAATCCGGGCCGCCGTTCTCCATATCAGGACGGCCGTTGTAGAAGATCATCTCGCCCGACTGGACAGCCATCGCAGCCTGCGCCAAAGACGTCTCAACGAGTTGCCCGCGGCCGGTGCGTTGGCGCGCGAACAAGGCTGCCATCACGCCATAGGCGCACAGCAAGCCTCCGCCGTAGTCGCACACCGCGCAGGCCAGGAAGACGGGATCGTGACCATGCCCGCCCTGCGCCGCCATCAAACCCGAGCGCGCCTGCAGCAGCGGATCGAACCCCGGCTCGTGTCCGCGCGGCCCGCTCGATCCGAACCCGGTCAGGCTGCCGTACACCAGGCGCGGGTTCAGCCGTGCGAGCGTTTCGTAATCGATGCCCAGCCGCCGCGTGGCGCCGGGGCGCAAGTTCTCCACCAACGCATCTGCCTTACACACCAGATCGTAGACGACGTCGCGCGCTGCGGGCTTCGACAGGTCGAGCACCAGCCCACGCTTGCTCTGATTCCATCCATAGAAACCGAACCCGAAAACGCGGAACGGATCGCCTTGCGGGGTTTCCACTTTGATGACATCCGCTCCTGCCAGCGCCAACGCCATCCCGGCGAACGGGCCAGCGATGTAGTTGGTGAAGTCGAGCACGAGCATGCCGGCCAACGGACCGGCACTCGTCACACGGCGCTTGTCGCTGGTCGCCGGAGCGAATTCCTCTCGAATTCGCTCAAAGCTGATGGCTGATGGCTCATGGCTCAGCTCGGGCGCCGGACATCTGATCGCGCCGGGATTGCCATGCAACGTGACCGGCACGCCCATCTGGATGCTGCGGCCGAGGTGCGGATCGTCTACCACGTGTCGCATCGCCAGATGCGCGACCTGCGGGTCGTCGATGAAGTCACCGCGCGCACACACCGG
>DATKMS010000013.1:0-7035 GCA_035541735.1 Candidatus Margulisiibacteriota bacterium | reverse complement strand
GTGAACTCGGCGGGCGGCAGCGCGTCGAGCAGGGACGGCTGGTTCGGGTCCTGGCCGAGGTTGGTGCGGCGGATCGCGACCGTGACGATCCGGGCGCCGCTCGCCTGCACGGCCGCGCGCGTTTCCGCGAAATCCTTGTATTTGCCGGTGCCGACAAGCAATCGGGACGAATACGCCTTGCCGGCGATGACGAGAGGATCGTTCATGGTCTTCCTTATCCGCCGCCGACGGCGACGACGATTTCGATGCGGTCACCGTCCGCCAGCGTCGTCATGGCGTGCCGGCTCTTCGGTACGATGGCGCCGTTCCGCTCCACGGCGACGCGCTTGCCGCCGAGGCCGCGCGCCTCGAGCAGCGCGGCGACGGTCATCGCGGGCTCCAGGCCGGTCGGTTCGCCATTGATGGAAACGTTGATCACGGCCGGGATTTTACCGCCCCGGCCGCCATCACGTTGCAGCGCTACTGGGAGAGCAGGTGCGTGCCGCCCGCTCCGACCGCGACGTAGCTGTATCCCGTGCGCGCGATTGCGGCAAGGTTGCTGGTCGTGCCCGACGATTCAGCCTGCCATGACGTTCCCGTGGTGCTCGAATAGATGACGCCGCCATCGCCGACGAGAATGAACTGGGTGCCGTAGGTCACGCTGTTGATGTTGCCGATGGGCAGCGCAGTGAGCGCTGTCCAGGTCACGCCGTCGGTGCTGGTGAGCAGGGTGCCCCCCGCGCCGACCGCCACGAACCGGTAAGTGGTGGTGGACGAATCGATGCCCCACGCCACGCTCGTCAGGTTCGCCGTGGTGTTGGAAGTCTGCGCTGTCCAGGTGACACCGTCCGGGCTGGTCAGGATGGTGCCGCCGGCACCGACGGCGACGTACAGGGCGTTGCCGAACGTGACGCCCAGCAGGTCGTTGGCGGTGCCGGATGTGGCTGCGGTCCAGGTCACGCCGTCCGTGCTGTAGGTTGCCGCACCGCCCGCCCCGATGGCGACGAAGTGATTGGAGCCCGCGGTGGCAACGCCGTTGACGGCGCTTGCGGTGGCGCTGGTCTCCGCAGTCCAGGTTGCGAGATCGGTGCTATAGAGAACCACGCCGCCTGCTCCTGCGGCAACGAACGCCGAGCCGCCGTAGCAGACCGCGTTGAGGTTCGCTGTGGTTGCGCTTTGGGTCACGGAATTCCAGGTCAAGCCGTCCGTGCTGGTGAGGATGGTGCCGCCGGCGCCAACGGCGGCAAATTCGATCGTCGTTCCGACTGTGCCGAAGGTCACGCCCGCGAGGTCTGCCGTGCCGCCGCCGCTGCCTGCGGTCCAGACGCCGCCGGCTAGGCGGGGCACCGCGGCAACCGACGGAGCGCCGGCGCCTCGCGGGCCCTGATTGCGGCGGGCGTCCATGGTGAAGGCATACGTGGTTCCATTCACCAGACCGCCGATCGTCAGCGGCGAGGAAACGTCGACCAGCGCGTGCGAGCCCGGTATGAGCGTCCAGTTGTCAACCGAGATCGAAGCGGCCGGCGCGTAGTAGACCCAGTACTGAACGCCGGGCTCCATCGTCCAGGTCAGGGTTACCCGACCGTCCCCGGCCGTCGCGGTCAGGTCGGGCGGCGGGGCTGCCGAACTGCCGTTGGAGCCGCAGCCGGACAAGGTTGCGACCGAGAACAGGAAGACCAGTACGCTTAAGAGCCGCTTCATGACATTGCCTTTCCAGATTTCGCACCTGACGATGCGCGAGGCGATCCGGGGCACGCTTCTGACGCGGTGCTTCCCTGAGCCCGAGGGATGGCAAGTTTAGCGGATGTTGGCCGAGACGGCCGCCGAGCGACTGGAAAATTGTTGCGAGATGTTGGTGCGCCCCCGGGCCGCTTCCTGCGCGGCCGCGGCGACCGCAATCGCCGCGGGGCGAAGGAACTACTCGTCTTCGGCGTGATGCTCGTGCTGCTCGGCTTCGACCACGAGGCCGAGGCGCCGCTGGGTCGCCGCATCGGCGACCGCGTCGACCTGGGCCCACGTCGAATCCCAGGATCGGTTGTCACCGCTGACCGCGCACTGGTCGTTGATGAGGTGAACGATGGCGTCGGCTTCGGAATTGCGGCGGTTCGGCCGGCAGGTTGCGTAGTAGGTAGTGATGGTCATGGCATGTTCCTCTCTGTTGGCGGTTGGGAGACTCAGGCGGCAAGGCGCGGGCGGGCCGTAGTCGGGCGCTCGGCGAACTGTTCTTCCTCGGTCGAGCCGGTAAGCGCGGTCACCGATGACGCACCGCCCTGGATGACGGTCGTGACGTCGTCGAAGTAACCGGTGCCGACTTCCTGCTGGTGGGAGACGAACGTGTAGCCACGCGCGCGCGCTGCAAACTCCGGTTCCTGGACTTTCTCGACATAGGCCGACATGCCGCGCTGTGCGTAGTCGTGCGCAAGGTCGAACATGTTGAACCACATCGAGTGGATGCCGGCCAGCGTGATGAACTGGTACTTGTAGCCCATGGCACCGAGTTCGCGCTGGAACTTGGCGATCGTCGCGTCATCGAGGTTCTTCTTCCAGTTGAAGGAAGGCGAGCAGTTGTACGCGAGCAGCTTGCCGGGATACTTGGCGCGGATCGCCTCGGCGAACTTGCGCGCGAACTCGAGGTCGGGCTTGCCCGTCTCGCACCAGACCATGTCGGCATAGGGCGCGTAGGCAAGTCCACGCGAGATCGACTGCTCGAGACCGTTGCGGGTGCGGAAGAAGCCTTCGGCGGTGCGTTCGCCGGTGATGAACGGCTTGTCGTTTTCGTCGACGTCCGACGTGATGAGGTCCGCAGCCTCGGCGTCGGTGCGCGCAAGGATCAGGGTTGGCACGCCCATGACGTCGGCTGCAAGCCGCGCTGCGATCAGCTTTTGCACGGCCTCCTGGGTCGGAACCAGGACCTTGCCGCCCATGTGTCCGCACTTCTTCACGGAGGCCAACTGGTCCTCGAAGTGCACGCCGCCCGCGCCCGCGCGGATCATCGCCTTCATCAGTTCATAGGCGTTGAGCACGCCGCCGAAACCCGCTTCCGCATCGGCGACGATGGGAGCAAAGTAATCAACGTAGCCCGCGTCGCCGGGACCGATGCCGCGTGACCACTGGATCTCGTCGGCGCGCTTGAATGTATTGTTGATGCGCTCGACGACAGTCGGCACGGAATCGACCGGATACAGGGACTGGTCCGGATACATCGACATGTAGCCGTTGTTGTCGGCCGCCACCTGCCAGCCCGAGAGGTAGATGGCCTTGACGCCGGCTTTCACCTGCTGCATGGCCTGGCCACCCGTCAGCGCACCGAGGCAGTTGACGTAGTCTTCCTCATTGACGAGTTGCCAGAGTTTCTCCGCGGCCCGGCGGGCGAGTGTGTGCTCGATCGGGAAGGATCCGCGCAGGCGAATCACGTCGGCGGCGGTGTAGCCTCGGGTAATGCCTTGCCAGCGCGCACTGCCGGTCCAGTCCCGGGTCAGGGTTGCGGCTTCGGTCTCTCTGCTGGTCATGATGTAATCCTCCTTGGGGTTGGGGGTATACCGTACTATTTCAGTCAACATTGCATGAGCGAACTATATGGAGACTTGCGCAGCGCAGCAATAGTTGAGCCCAGTATTTTTTACTAATTACAAACAACAGCTTACGTGCTCGCTTTTGTGGCGCAAAGCACCATTTCACAATGCGGCATGACGGCGCCCCGGAGCCGGTGGCTCGGCACGGGTTCAATGGCGGGCTGCTAGAATTCAACCCGACGCGGGCGTCGTATAACGGCTATTACCTTGGCTTCCCAAGCCAAAGACGTGGGTTCGACTCCCATCGCCCGCTCCAGGACGGAGCACCGCGCACAGCCAGTGGATACGCCGCCGAACGACGACAAGAAGGGTGACGCGCTCGCCGCGCAGCGCTTCCAGATGCTCGAAGACATCGCCTCGGAGTTGTCGGGCGATGTGATATTCCCGACGGCGTTCGATGTCGTCTCGCGCCTGCGCAAGGTGTTGCAGGATCCCAATCTGACGATGGCTCGGCTCGCGGAAGTCATCGAGCTGGAGCCGCTCATTTCCGGACGCCTGATCGCCCTGGCCAACTCGGTGGCCCACCGCCGCAGCGGGCTGGAAGTGACGAGCGTGAAGATCGCCGTCACGCGGCTCGGCCTCAACCTCGTGCGCAGCACCGCCATGGCCATCGCCATGAGCCAGTTGCTGCGTGCCAAGGACCTGTTGCCGTTCAGCACGTTCGCTGACGACCTGTGGCGCCACTCGCTGCGTTCAGCCGCGGCCGCGGAAATCGTGGCACACCGGATGACGCGCATCAGCCCGGACGAAGCGCTGCTCGCGGGCCTGGTGCACGATCTTGGCGCCTTCTACATGCTCTATCGCGCGAGCCAGTATTCCGAGCTGCGCGCACGACCCGGTACCGTGAAATACCTGGTGACCGAATGGCACGAAAGCATCGGCCACTCGCTCCTGGTCGCGCTCGCCCTGCCACATTCGATCTCCGACGCTGTGCGCGACCACGACCGGCCGCGGCCCGTACCAAGGCCACCGAAGAACCTGACCGACCTCGTCTATGTCGCCAACCTGATGGCAGGTGGCAAGTACGAATGGCTGACCCGCGATGCCGACGCACCGTCCGCCGAGCGGATAGAACTGCCGATCGAGTACGTTGATCTCGCCGGCGAGGTCGACAAGCGCGAAAAGGAAATGCGCGCGATCTTCGGCTGACGCCGGCAGTCGACGCTACGGGTTGACGATCCCTGCGATCTCCCGCGTCTGGGCTACGGACGCAGTGATGATCTCGGGAATCACGGCCGGCTGGAGACCAAGTCGAGTCCAGATCTCGGGTTCGAACTCGAGTTCGAACCCCGCGAGCGGCGTACTGCCATGAATGGCGGAGGCGATCCTGCCGGCGATCGCTCGGGCCGCGAACACGACAGCCGCCTCGCGCGGCCAGGCCTTGGCCGCCAGCGGCGACAGCTGTGAACCGACGAGGAACGACAGTATTTCCGGCAGCTTCCAGGCGCGCAGAAGCTCGGCGCCGAGTTCCGCGTGATCGAAACCGAACAGGCGTCGCTCCGCCGCCACCATGGCGGTCTCGCCCTCGGCGGCCTTCGCCAGCACGTCGCGATATTGCGTGGGCCGGCGCGCGAGAAAGACGAGTTTGCCGACGCCCAGGAGCAATCCTGAGATGAACAGGCGCTCCTCTTCCGGCAGCCGGCAGCCGCGGCACAGGTTGCGCGCAATCACGCCGCAGGCGATGCTGCGGTTCCAGAAAGCACGCATGTCGAGCAGCTGCTCCGGAATGCCGCGGAAGGTCCTCACGACGGAGGCCGACAGGGCAAGGCTGCGCAGGGCCTTCTGGCCGACGAGCATGACAGCGGTCGATAAGGTATCGACATGCGACGGCAGGCCGTACCAGGCGCTGTTGGCCAGCTTCAGGACCGCCGCGGTAAGCCCCGGGTCCAGTTCGACCACCTCGCCGAGTTCGGCCGTGGACGCCTGGCCGGATTCGATGAGGTCATTGAGCCGCACGACCACGTCGGGCAGCGAGAACAGCGTGCCGACTTCCTGAACCAGTTCGCGTGCGTTCATGGCCAGCCCTCCATGGAAACGGCGATCAGTCCGGCACGAGTTGCCAGGCGCCGTCCTTGAGCGTCATCATGACCCGGCCACGCTGGTCGAAGCCGGAGTGGTCCTGGGCGCTCATGTTGTACACGCCTTGCGTCGCGACCAGCTCCTTGATGGTTTCCAGCGCGTCGCGCAGCGCGGCACGGAATTCCGGCGTGCCCGGCCTGGCCTTCTTCGCCGCCTCGGGCACGGCCTTCTGCAGGAGCATGCCCGCGTCGTACACGTTGGCACCGAACGTGGCCGGTTTGGTTCCATAGATCTTTTCGTAGGCGGCAATGTAGTTCTGCGCCACCTTCTTCGAAGGATTGCGGTCGGGCATCTGGTCGAGCACCACCATGGCACTGGCGGCCATGAATGCGCCTTCGAGCTTCTTGCCGCCCAGGCGGATGAAGTCCGGTGTCGCCGCGCCATGCGTCTGGTAGAGCTTGCCCTTGTAGCCGAGGTCGACCAGCGTCGCATGCGGCAGCACGGCCGGGCCGCCGGTGCCGGCGATGAGGACCGCATCCGGCTTGGCCGCAATCAGCTTGATCGCCTGGCCGCTTACCGACTGGTCGGTGCGCAGATAGCGCTCGACGTCCGCGAGCTGCAATCCGGCCTTTTGCGCCTGCGCCGAAAACTCCCTGAGCCAGCTTTCACCGTAGGGGTCGTTGTAGCCGATGAAGCCGACGGTCTTGACGCCGCTCTTCACCATGTGGGCGATGATCGCCTCGGCGATCAGGCCGTCGTTCTGCGTCGTCTTGAAGGCCCAGCGCTTCTTGTCGTCCATGGGCAGCACGACAGCGGGTGTGCCGACCGGCGCCAGCATCGGCGTGCCGCTCTCGGCCATGAAAGGCAGCATCGCCATCGCGTTGGGCGAGCCCGTCGGGCCGATGATCGCGTCCACCTTCTGCTCGATCAGCAGCTTCTTCGCCAGTTGCACCGTCTGCGTGGCATCGGAGGCGTCGTCGTAGGCAATGTACTCGACAGTGATGTCGCCAATCTTCGTCGGCAACAGCGGCACCGTGTTCTTCTGCGAGATGCCGACGAACGCCGTCGGCCCGGTCGAGGAGGCGATCACGCCGACTTTCATCTGTGCCGTGGCAGCGCCGGCCACTCCTGCGAGAAGAACCGCAACGACAAGGGACTTCATGTCCAGCCTCCAGGTTGTTCAACAATCGCGCCGATTATGACATCCTAGCCGACCCATGCCGACCGATGCCCCCTCCTTCGCCCGACGCCTGATCCACTGGCAGAAGCGTCACGGACGCAACGACCTGCCGTGGCAGCAGACAAGAGACCCTTATCGCGTCTGGCTTTCCGAGATCATGCTGCAGCAGACGCAGGTCGCGACCGTCGTGCCCTATTACCAGCGCTTCCTGCAGGCGTTCCCCGACCTCGCCTCGCTCGCCGCGGCGCCGACCGAAGAAGTGATGGCTCACTGGAGCGGGCTCGG
>DATKMS010000012.1:0-7582 GCA_035541735.1 Candidatus Margulisiibacteriota bacterium | reverse complement strand
CGGTGCTCGCGTAGGGCAGCGCCACACGCGTCTCGGTCGACGCTTGCAGGATGAGCTGCACGTCCTTCAGCCCCGCAATGAGTTCGAACCCGGGGGGCTCGAAGTCTCTCGTCCGCACGCGGGTGGCGTATTCCTTCAGCGCCGGCGGCGCGACGATCGATGCCAGCATCATGTTGATGAGCTGCAGATCGATGCCGCTGCGCTCGCCGAAGGCGTACACCTGTCCCATCAACTCGACGAGAGACATGAGCACATAGTTCACCACCAGTTTCATGCTGTTGGCCAGTCGTGGCTCGGTGCCGAGATTGAAAGTGGCGCCGGCGTAGGCGGCGAAGATACGCTCGCAGCGGGCGATGGCCTGTGCATCGCCGGCGACGAAGGTCTGCAGTTGCCCGGCCGCGGCGGCATCAGGGCGGCCGACCACGGGGCCGGCGATGTACGTGCTGCCGTGCGTCGCGTGCAGTTCCGACAGGCGCGTGGCACAGTCCGGTGAGACCGTCGACGTGCCGATGTGAATGGCGCCGCGTTTGAGCCCCGCCAGAATGCCGTCATCGTCGGTTACGACGTCGAGTGCCGACTGATCATCCATCAAGCTGGTGACCACGACGTCGGCGCCGGCCACCGCCTCGCGCGGCGAGCGCGCACCGGTGGCGCCGCCATCGATGAGCGGCTGCATCTTCGCAGCGGTCCGATTGTACACGGATAGAGGGAACCCCGCTTTGAGCAGGTTGCGCGCGATTGCTGCTCCCATCCGGCCGAGCCCGATGAATGCCAGGCGTTGGGCCATCGTCATTCTCCTTTCTGCCAAAGCCGCCCCCGACCCTTGCGCGGCTCTTGTGTTACACCGCCGAGCAGAGCCGGCTTCCGGGTTTCCGGCTACGGTTGTTTCTCCTGCTCCAACGCCGCCAGCATTTCCGACATGCGGCCGACTGTATGACGGTAGCGTCTGAGATGTTCAAGGAGGGGCGGGGGTTGGGGAACCGTCTGATATCCGGGCATGTCGTCATGGCCAATCGGGCTATCCGGTTTACGAGGCCTTCACCAGTAGGCCGTGTATGCGGCCTATCCGCCGCAAGGACTCGTCTAGCTCTGCAGCGTGATCTGGACGGACGTACGACCGCGCAGGTCAACCTCGATCGATGCTGCGCCGCTCTCGTCGGCGCGACATACTCCCTCGCATGCACCGGTCACCGTGTACTGCCCGCTGCGCCGCAGCCGCTCGATTCGTATCTTCTGCACACCGAATTGCTCTCCCGGATGGAGCACCAGATCGAGGTCGTCACCGTGGCTCCGAGCCCGCGCCACCAGCACGTCAGGATACTTGGCCTCGGCGAGGATCGGTCCGGTGAACACGGCGGCGGGCGGCCCCTGCGTGACCGCGTTGCGGAAGTCATCGCGCCGAACGATGCGCGCTCGGACGGCCGCCGCGTTCGACAGGTTCGATGCCTGCGAATACCGCAAGATGCCGCCGTCGTCGCACCGGCCACAGTCAACGTCCAGACTGTGCTGTGCGGCCTCGGCGATCTCCTCATCACCGAACTCGTGGGCTGCGTTCAAGATTGTCGCATACACCCCAGCCCATCCCTGCCGGTAGTTGCCGAAATCGAACCCGTTGCCGGGAAGCGAGATCCTCGCCTTCCCCTCGTCGTCCGTGGTGAGCAACGGCTGAAGATCGTGCCGGGCGATCGCCCACATTCGGCGCGCGCGTTCGCGCGCGAAGCAGTTGGTGAAGTCCGCGAACCCGACTTCGCTCGCCGGGAACGGAAATCGAACTCCAGTGAGAGCCGAGCGCAATCCGATGACGCTGCCGCTGTCGTCGGTGAACTCTCGATCCAGGCTCTCGATCCACCGGTTGAGGGTGAAGCGCGAATACGAGGTGTCGAACAGGCGGTCGTAGAGAACCAGCGACGTCATTCCGTAGTGATTACAGATCGGGTAGACCCAGTTGGGTTCGCAGGGATAGAGACAAAACTCGGAGTCCTGGAAGTTCTGCAGCACCGACCGCTCGAGGCTGTGCAGGTCGTGATGGAACGCCCGGCGGGGACTTCGTCGGAAGGTGAGACTACCCGGCTCCGCGTAGCGTCGATCCCCACTGGCTGCGGTGTACATGCCGACATGCAGACCGAACCATCCCGTCAGCATGATGTTGTCCTTGCTGGCCGGGTCCGGGTTCGTGAGGTTCAGATGCCCCCACGCCGATTCGTACAGCCAGTACCTCCAGATCGGCTTTTGCAGATACTGCTGGATGAGGTTCCGCTGCGCTTGTGACAAATATCCGTGAAAGCTCGGTGTATAGTGACATTGTGCCAACGCCAGGGCATAGCCGAGATGGTTGAGCTGGTAGCGCAGTGACGAGGTCTGGAACTGGTCGATCTTGTCGAATCCGCCCAGCTCGCCGATGGGCTGTAGTGCGCGGTCCAACGCGTAGCGGAGCGCCGCGAGATCTTCGGCCGTCAGCTCGCGCTCGTCCGCTGGTGTCGCCGGTGCGGCGCGCTGGATGACTTCGGTCACGGCGGCGGGCAGGTAGCGGTTGCGCTCTTCGAGCTTGGCGAGACCTGCTGCTTTGACACTCTGTATCTTCCGACGCACGGAGACGAACGCCACCGCCACGAGCGCGATCACCGCGTAGGGCGAGGCCGTCGCGATCTCTCCACCCGTCACCGCTCCCGCGGCAAATGCGGCACCAATCCAGACGATGACCGGTGCCACCACCATTCCGGAGCCGAACCACGCGAAAAGCGCCACGGCGAACAGCACCACGGTCACCGGCATCAGCAGAGTCGCCCAGCCACCGGCGGCCAGGAACCCAGCGCCGGGGAACCACAAACCGAGCCCGACGGCCCGCGCACTCGCGGACATCCCGGCGAACCACGGCAACAGCCCGAGGACGCATATCATCGCATAGATGAAGGCAGTCCTGCGCTGGCGCGCCGCCGTGATCGGTCCCGAGCTACGGTCCTTGCGAATCAGAGGAGACGCGATGTCGTATGGGCGTGCGATATCGTGCGACAGTGTGGCCATCGCCACCTCCCGATCACTGACTGTTGGCGGTGCCGACCGCGTCGTGGTGTAGGTGCCCGAGATGCACTCGCACGCTGTAAATCGTGCCGCAGAGCAGCGCCAGCTCGAGCAATGCCGCCAGCGCGAAGATCGGCATCGAGAGGCGGCGTGGACGCCTGATCGCTGATGACGACGCGGTGCGGCCGGGCTCAGCGAGCCGCCACTCGACGACCGCGTTTGTTTGCGCGCGCGACTCGGCGCGGGACGGGAGTACGATCCGCTTGATCGCAGCGAGGCCAAGCACCAACTGGCTGAAGAGGAAGGCGGCGAACGCGCAACAGGGCATGGATACCTCTCCTCTCTCACCGTCGGAATTCTAGCCGCTTTTCTGTCGCCCAGACACCCCCGCCTATCCGCTCATCGCTTCGACGCGGCAGGGGATGTGGCGGTGGTAGGGAGTAGCCGCCAAACGATCCCGATGGGTGTTCTTGGCCAAGCGGTTGGCATTGGCCCCGAACGTCTTGCCCTGGTGGATCATGCCGAATCCCTGTGGCATCACGAGATATCCGGGCCGGGTCGCCTCCGTCACCTCGATCTCGATGGATTCCTGACCGGCTTCGGTCGTTACACGTACCGTCTGCCCGTCCTTAAGGCCGTTCGCCTCCGCGTCGCGCGGATTCATGTACAAGGTGCAGGCCCGTTTGCCTTCGTTCCAAACGGGATCGCGCATGACCGCATTGGCGTTTGTATCCATGTGATTGCCGGAAGACATGATGAAGGGGAAAGCCGGATTCAGCTTGAGCGCTTCGGCTTCCTTCGCCGGATCGATCTCTTCCATCCACGCCCTCAGCTCGGGAATATCCAGGTTGATGCGGCCATCTTCGGTGGCCAATGCCTGGAGGTTGTTGTCCCTGTCCACTTCCCCGACCCAGAGCCCCTGTGGATGCTCCAGACTCGCCTTGAAGATCTCTTCACCCAGCAGTGGTCCGGGGGTGAAGCCTGCCCGTTCGGCATTTGCGTGAGCTTCCGGAGGCAGGGTTTGCAGAGCGGCCCAGATGGCGGCCAGGTTGACCGAACCCATGCTCTTGCCCAGGGTCTTGGCCAGGACGAAGGGAATCCGAGGCGCGACATCGGGATTGCTTCCCAGGAACTCCATCAAGGCAAGACCGAATTTCAGTCGATCGCCGCCTTCAGCAGCCACGAATAGCGAATCGGGGATGTCTGGGATCAGACCGAGACGATCCGCGAGCCGCGTGAATATCTCCGCCGCCTCCAGCTGCTCTCCTTCCGGCTGGACTGCTGGCTGGTTGATCTGGAGGAACACCTTCGGATAGCTGCCCAATACAAATCCTGTGTTCCACGACTCGAATCCAGAAAGGTCCGGCAGCACGTAGTGGGATGCGGCCGCCGTCTCGGTCAAGGCGACGTCAACGGTGACCAATAGATCCAACTCTGCGAAGGCTTTCTCGTAGGCCGTTGTATCGGCAAAGGAGCGAAGCGGGTTGGCGCCGCTGACGATCACGGCCCTCAACCGCTCGGGATGGTCGGACATGATCTCTTCTGGCATGACGTTGGGTGGAAACAGTCCGTTGATGGCCGGAAAGTCGGTGGCCAGTGTGCGCCAGGTATCCGGATCTCTCTCGTCGGAGTGAACGTCGAGTCCGACCACACTGCTCGCGAACACGTTCCCGCCGGGCACCCCGATTCGACCACACACCGCCCGGAGAACGGTTTCGAGATAGGACACCAGGGTACTGTGGCGATTCATGAGTACACCCAGGTCGCTATCGTGGCTGGATCTTCTGGTGGCGAAGAGCCGGCAGACCTCTCTCACCTGTCCGAAGTCCAGTTCGCAGAGCTCCAACGCAGCCTTGGCATCGAAATCGGTGAACCAGGAGCGAATCCCCTCGAATCCGGCGACATGCCGGTTGATGTAGTCCTGATCGTGCCAGCCCTCCTGCAGGATGATCGAGATCATGGCGCGATAGAAGAGCGCGTCGGTCCCGGGTCTGATGGCGAGGTGGATATCGGCGATCCTCGCGGTCTCCGTGCGGCGCGGATCGACGACCACCAGGAGCCTGTTAGGATCCTTGGCCATCTCCTTCAAGACGATTCGGGCCCGCCGAAAGTGGTGGCTCATCATGGGGTTCTTTCCCACGATGAGCAGCATGTCTGTTTCCTCTTCGTCCACGGTTGGATGGATCGATTGGCGGCCAAAGGTTCTCCCGTCCACCCAGTAACGGCCGGTCAGCTCCTGCGCGATGGCGATGTACAGGTACTGCGAACCGAGCCCATGCAGGAGAGAGACCGCGAACCCAAACTGCATCGTACTGGCCAGGTTCCCCCCGCCCACCAGAGCCAAGGAGCGAGGCCCGTGAGCACCGACGATCGCCTTCAGTTTCTCCGCGATCTCGTCCAAGGCTTGCTCCCACGAGATTCGTTCGAAGGCGTCGCCAACCTTCTTCATCGGGTACAGGAGTCGGTCCGCGTGGTGCTGATAATGGCCGACGGATCTGCCTTTACGACAGATGTAACCCTGGCTGCGCGGGTGTTCCTTATCCGGACGGACCTTGACGATTCGGTTGTCTTCCACCTGCACTTCGAGCCCACAGAGGTTTCCGCACAGGACACACCTGGTCTTCTTATTCTGTGCCATGTCTCCTCCTCTTGCGGCGGGGCCTGGCGTGCCACCGACACTGAATGCCTACCATATTTGGTTGCGTTACGCAACTAGATTTCCTTGCCGTCATTTCTCTGCTACGCTGCAGCCCATGGGAAGGAAGCGCTTCGCGAACATCAACTGCGGGGTCGGCCAGGCCTTGGAGGCGGTGGGTGACTGGTGGTCGCTGATGATCGTGCGCGACGCCGTTTTCGGTATCCGCCGCTTCAGTGACTTCGCGCAGAGCCTCGGCGTCGCGAAGAACATCCTGACGACTCGGCTCGATCACTTGGTCGCACACGGCATCTTCGAGAAGGTGGACGTGGGCAGCACGGGGACCCATTTCGAGTACCAGCTGACGGACAAGGGTGAGGCCCTGCTGCCGGTGCTGATCGCACTGCGCGAATGGTCCGACGAGTGGGTGTTCGGGCGCGGGCACGAGCCGATCATCATCCAGGACCAGCGCACCGGCAGGAGAGTGCCGAAGATGCGCGTGCTTGCGAGCGATGGTCGTCCACTGTCACCACGTGACCTTCGCGTGGTTCCGGGGCCCGGCGCGTCGGAGGACACGATCCGAAGGGTTCGGCGGAGTCGGCAGTAGCGCTTTCAGGCTGAACGCGGCGTCGCGTATAGCAGCGGGCACAAGTCGGGTCGCACCGGCGCAACCTATTTTCAGCGCGCGTTGTCTGGCCCGGCCGCATCGAGCCAGTACGGACGTCGGCGTCGAAGATCTGCTCGGCCGCGAGCGCTGGTCACCATCTCTCGACCCACGGTCGCAGCACGACTTCGAACGCCCACGTCGACCGATGCTGGCGATGCAGCTGTAGATAGGTTTCCGCGATGTAGTCCGGGTCGGCCATGTTGTCGTTGACGGTCGTCCCCGCCAGTCGGTGCGCGCGCGTGCCGTCTTCCTGCGTCCAGCCAATCGCGGCATCGATCGGCACATGCGCGATGTGGATACCCTCCGGCATCAGTTCCCTCGCCATGCTCTGTGCGAGTCCCGACTTGGCCTGACATGCCATTGCAAAGGCACCGCTCGATGGAAAGCCCTTCAGGGCGGCGCTCGCGTTGGTGAAGATGATCGTTCCTTTCGTGCCGTTGGCATTGAGTTTATTCCCGCGCATGAGCCGAGCTGCCTGCTGACCTACCAAAAACGCGCTGAACGCCGAGTTCCGAAGTGTCTCGAACACGAGCCTTGGGTCGGCTTCGGCAATCCCTTTGCGAAAAATGCCGGCCATCCGGCCGTCGATGTTGTGCACCACAAGCGTAGGAACCCCGAGATCTCGCACGACATTCTGGAACAGCAGCTCCACGGCCGCTGGTTCGCTTGCGTCGCACTCGTATCGGCGCACGCTGTGCGTCTTCTCCAGATTCTGCAGGACCGATTTGTCACGGTCCCTGGCTGCGATGCCGACACGCATGCCGCTTTCCGCGAACAGCCTGGCGCAACTCGCGCTGATGCCGGGCCCGCCCCCAACGATCAGTGCAATGTCTTGTGACGGTTCAGTCTCGCGTGCGTCTGATTGAGTCATGTTCGTTCCCCCCAACGTCTTCTTCAGTCACTTCGATCCTTTCCAAGCCGTCACCATCTGCACAACGCTGGTTGGGAAACTGCTCGATGTCGTTGCCCTAACGGTAGATGCAATTGACGGGGCATACCGATACGTAGGCGGTGTCCATGCAATCGCGGCGCAGCCGCGTGACGATCCAGGTCATGACAGGCGCTCGATGCGCGCGGGCGTGCTCTTATGCCACGGCGTGCCTGCGAGCCAGTCCCGATCTTCGCTGCGCGTAAGCTCGTTCGGACCAACGCCGGCCATAACTCTCTGACCGTCCACTCCCGGAAAATCGAGCCCGAGCCCGTTCGGCAACGAGATGTGACCGCGCTGCAAGCGGTCGGAGACTTGCACCAACACCTCGGCG
>DATKMS010000011.1:0-6031 GCA_035541735.1 Candidatus Margulisiibacteriota bacterium | reverse complement strand
GCTTGGGCGTCCTCCGGGGTGAGGAGCGTCAAGAGTTCCTGTTTCTCTTCCTCTTGGGACTCTGGCTCAACTATCCGCAACGCCACCGTCCCTTCACGAACCTGGGCAAACAGGTCCGTTTGCCGGAGAAGTTCCCGACCGAACACCCGCTCAGCCAATTTGCCAGCGTCCTGCATCTCGTAGCGTATTCGCACCTCATCAACCCCAATCCTAATACAAGCCATTTCGTTCTGCTCCTTTCCGTTGTCCGCGCCGCTGGCGGTTCAGCTTCAAACCGTCCCGGCGGTGGGTGCGCTCTCCACCTTCCCGGTCAGTTGCTTATACATCAGCCGTTTGCCGGTAATGCCACTGAGAATGTCCGAAAAGCGTCCCCGAGTCACCATCTTTGCGCTTGCGTTCGTTGTAGCGGAGTAGCTTGCCATCGAAGCTGCCGAACGGGAGAGGCGCGGCGGGTGACCGCACATCTCAGCGCCGAAACGGGATAGGATCAGGAAGTGTACCGAGATCTCCCCTGCCTCTTGGTCTCGGCTTGAATCGACCGCTTCTCTTCGTCTTCGTACCAGATGACCGTACCGGGGGACGCATAGGTGTAGAAACGCCGCTAGGCTCTGAGAGGAACCACAGTATGGCGCAACATGCCGCCAACAGGGTCACAAGAAGTACCCAGGCGTCACCAAGGTCGATGAGCAATTGTGGCGTGACCATCGTCCCATCTGCCACAGAGCTTGTAAAGGTCGCTTGAATGAACATCGACACCTCCTTGCCGGGCGCAATACTGCTCCACCCCGCAAGTCGCACGTTAGCGGTATGCATCGTCGAGTCAAATCAACTTCTTGTTGCGAAGTGCGCCTAGTATGGTCGTGCCGGCCAGCTTCAGCCTCTGCCTATAATCTGCACACCAAGAACCGTTGAGAGCACACGAACTTTCTCCGCCACGGGTCGATGATGCCCGCTAAGTGCGCACGGACACGGCGCGCCATGATAATGCGATCGGAGACACGATTTCATAGCCAAGCGGGCCGCGAATTCGAGATACTGCGCGACGCGACGCGAGAAGGTCACGCAACTGTCACGCGACGTCGCCTTGACCAGTGTGCGTCGTTCGCTAGAAGTAACCAACGCGACGGAGATTCCATGGGAGCAAGGCCGGGAAGTCGGCCGGCACAACGCGAACGGGGTCGGAGGTTCTCTACGGACGGCGGCCAGAGCGTAAGGCCGATGCGGCTGGCCAAAGTGCGCCCGTAGTCCTGTCCTGATCCCAGCAGAGAGCGTTGGCATGGAATCACCATTCCCGAGCCGGACGGCCGTGCCCATGAGTCCGCGCAAGCGGCTCGCGCTCATTGCGCACGACAACCGGAAGGACGATCTCTTGGAGTGGGCGCGGTTCAACCGCGAGACGCTGGCCCAACATGATCTCTTCGCCACTGGGACCACCGGAGCGCTGCTCGCCTCGGCACTCGACCTTCCCGTGACGCGGTTCCGCAGCGGCCCGCTCGGTGGCGATCAGCAGGTCGGCGCCAAGATCGCCGAAGGGGAGATCGACTTCGTGATCTTCTTCTGGGACCCTTTGGAACCGCACCCACACGACGTGGACGTGAAGGCGCTTTTGCGGATCGCGGTCGTCTATAACATCCCCATTGCCTGCAACCGGGCGTCAGCAGATTTCATGATCTCGTCGCCGTTGATGCGCAGCGAGTACGAGCGCGCTGTGGTCGTGGCAGAGGCGGCCGCCGCGAACCCGATCGCATGGCGCAAGCAGAGCACAGCTGATTCGGTGTCATGAACAGGACCAATGTGAAGAGGATCTCCGGCGCCCGTCTCGCTTCTGACAGACGCAGCCCTCTCGGGCTGGCAAGGACGAGTTCCCCCGGCTGAAAGCAACGCAGGGTCCGGGCAAAGGAAGACGGAGCCGTGAGGATTGCGTTCTTCGCGTGGGAGAGCCTCCACACCGTGCCGGTCGGCGGTGGAGCGGTCCATGTCACCGAGCTCGCCGCCGCACTCGAGCGCCGCGGCCACGAGGTCCACGTCTTCGCACGCCTTGGCGGAGGGCAGTCTACCTACGAGATCATCGACGGCGTCCACTACCACCGCTGCCCGATCCAGCTCGCCCCCGACTTCGTCACGGAAATGAACAACATGGGGAACGCGTTCGTCTACTTCCTCGCACAAACGGAAACCTTCCAGGGCGCCCCCTTCGACGTCGTTCACGGTCACGACTGGCTCGCTGCGAAAGGACTCGTTCAAGCCAAGAATGATCGGGGGCGCCGCATTGTCTTGACGTTTCATTCGACCGAGTTCGGCCGCAACGGCAACAGCCGCTACAACGGCCGGGCAGAGCGTATCCACGGCATCGAGGCCGAGGGCGCCTACGTTGCCGATCGGGTGGTGGCCGTGTCGCCAGCCCTGGCCGATGAGGTCAAGTGGTTGTACCACGTCCCCGGCTACAAGATTCGGGTCATCTACAACGGGATTCACTGCAGTCGGTTCGACGGGTACGTCGATCCCGGGACATACCGCAGGCGGTTCGGCATCGGCCCCTTGGATCCGATGGTGTTGTACGTCGGCCGCATGTGCGTCCAGAAGGGGCCCGACATCCTGCTCGAGGCGGGCCCAGGTATTCTGGAACATCGCCCGGACGCCAAGATGGTGTTCGTTGGAGACGGTCACATGCGACGTCACCTCGAGCACCGCGCGCGACACCTCGGCATCGGCCACGCGGTGCGATTCGTGGGTGCGATGGACGCCAACGGAGACCTGGTCAACCTGTTCAAGAGCACGGACGTCGTCTGCGTTCCGAGTCGAAACGAACCCTTCGGCATCGTCGTTCTGGAGGCCTGGGCGGCGGGCAAGCCGGTCGTCGCGACGCACAACGGCGGTCCCCACTACTTCGTGGAGCACGGCGTCGACGGCTTCCTGGTCTACGACAACCCGCAGTCCGTGTGTTGGGGCGTGAACACCATCTTCGGCAATTTCGAGCACGCGCGCTGGATGGGCGGACGTGGTCGCGTCAAGGCGGCCTACGGCTTCAGTTGGGATGCCGTTGCCGCGCAGACGGAGGATGTGTACCGTGAGCTGACTGGATGAGGCCATGATTGCCGCGATGAACCATGGAGCAAATTCCTGAGGTCATCGACGAGCGTCCCTAATGCGCGTCCCCTCGTACTCGCAATCGAACGGAGGACGTAGAATTACGCAAGTAGAAATCCAGTCTATCCAGCGTGTTTTCTCGTTGCTAAAGTCCTGCACTGGGGCGGACGCAGCGACGCCGCACCTACCCAACCTTACCCTGGATCGCGCGCGGCGATTCCGCCGCAAGTGACGGACGGCGGAGGTGACGGAGCCAACGATGCTGCGCGGCGACCGATGCCCGGTGCACCCGTTCATGGCATGCAGGAACGCGGGTGATCCGGAACGCGTACCGTCCCCGTCGCGCGAGAGCACATCCGAAGCGCATCACGTCGTGTGTTGTTCGCAAGTGCGCGAGCAGCTTTTCACGAATGGGAATTGCGTGGTGCGGAGCACAAAAGGAGTCGGAAGGAAAATGCGTGGATCAGGGTTTGCATCAGTGAAGCTCGACCTTACGCGGCTCTTCGAGGCGCCAGCGGCGCTTCGGCACCTGGGCGGACCGCCGGAGGAAGGAGTCAGCCATGCAGCCGAATCCGAATGTTGTGACGACGCGATCCCGTTTCCTGCTCGCAGGCGTGCTAATGCTCGGTGCGACTGTGGCCGCGGCACCGATGGCAGTGGCGCATCACATGCCGGTGGAGGGGGCGGATAATCCCCCGGCGTCCCTCCCCGCGCCCGAGGAGGCGAACCCGAACACCGGACGGATCTCGCTGGCGTTCGGCACCGATTGGGTGTCGGACTACTACTACCGCGGCATCCTGTTCCAGCCGGGCGACAACGCGCAACAGTACCTCGAGATGCGGATCCGACTCCTGGAGGATCTCGACCCCCTGACCTCGCTGACCCTTGCGGGCGGCAACTGGAACGACTTCCGCTCCGGGGGCCACGGGTCGACGCCGAACGGTCGTCCCACGTGGTGGTTCGAGGCCAATCTCTATGCGCGGCTGAGCGCCACGTGGTGGGACGTGTTCTCGACAAGCGCCACCTACATACACTACGACACCCCGAACGACTCGTTCAACAAGGACGCCGACGTGACCATCAGCCTCGCCCTGGCCGATTCGAAGTGGCTCGGCGAGTTCGCGCTGAACCCGAGCGCCGCCTTCGCCTTCCAGACCGAGGGCAAATTCGTCCAGTCGGCCCAGACCAATGGCGTCTACATGGCCCTGGGTCTGGCGCCGGGCTACACGTTCCTGAAGGACTCGAGATTCCCCCTCAACGTCAGCGCGCCGCTCACTTTTGGCTTCAGCCTGCGGAACTACTACAACACGCCCAACGGTGGAGACCAGGTGTTCGGGTACTTCCAGGGCGGCCCCCTCTTGACCATTCCGTTAAGTTTCATTCCGAGGGACGTCGGTCAGTGGTCTTTCAGGGCTGGTGTGCAGTTCCTGGCGCTCAACAGCAACCTCCAGACGATTGACGACCGCGGTGGCTTCACGCCCATCGGTAGCGTCGGCTTCGCCATGACCTATTGATCGCGGAGTGGACCGATGAGGCACCTCGGGGCGGCAGGGCGCGGGCCGGCCGATGGCGGCCAAGGCGGTCGCCAGGGATGAAACGGGCTGGCGAGTGCCGGCGCAATCCGCGTGGCGAGTTTGACACGAGTGCCGCGCACTGGGCAGGAGTGCCCGCGTTTGTACACTGAGCCTGAGCGACATGTTCGTCGGGTTGCTTGACAGGATACCGCAAGTGCGGGATAGTCGCGAGCGACCGCCCAGCATTGACGTTCTTCACAACGGGTGCACCGATGTGTGATGTCTGCGGTTGCTCATCCGAGCATTTCCACCCCGACGGAGACCACGCTCACGCCGGCGCGCACAGCGTGACGCAGCCTCGCGGACTGCGTTCGGTGCGGGTGGAAGCCGATCTCACCGCCAAGAACGACCGGATCGCCGCGCACAACAGAGGCTGGTTCGAAGGCCACAGCATGCTGGCCCTGAACCTCGTCAGCTCGCCGGGAGCGGGCAAGACCACCCTGATCGAACGCACCCTGCGCGATCTGGCGGCGGAGTGTTCCTGGGCGGTCATCGAAGGGGATCAGCAGACGGACAACGATGCGCGCCGCATCGCAGCCTGCGGAGTCCCCGTCGTCGAGATCAACACCGGCGCGATGTGTCATCTGGACGCGCAGATGGTTCGAGACGCCTGCCGGACACTCGCGTCGCCTACCGGCACGGTGATGTTGATCGAGAACGTCGGGAACCTCGTCTGCCCGGCTTTGTTCGACCTGGGTGAGTCTGCCAAGGTGGTCGTCGCCAGCGTTGCCGAGGGCGACGACAAGCCGGAGAAGTATCCGTACATGTTCCAGGCTGCGAGCCTGGTCGTCCTCAACAAGCTCGATCTCCTTCCCTACGTCGCGTTCGATGCGGACCGTTTCGAGCAGATCGCGCATCAGGTCAACCCCGATGCACGCGTGATTCGCGTCTCCGCCACACGCGGCGACAACCTCGAGGAGTGGTACGACTGGCTGCGGGAGCGTCGGGCAGTGAATGCAATGGCTGACAACCCCTGAGCAACGCTATTGAGAGCGGGAGACGGCGAATGGCCAAGATGCTGATGATCAACTCCGACAAGTGCACCGGTTGCCGCAATTGTGAGCTCGCCTGTTCGATGACCCACGAAGGCATGTTCCGACTCGATGCAACCCGGGTGCACGTCTACACATGGGAGCGCGAAGGCTTCTCGGTACCAATGATGTGCCAGCATTGTCGGGACGCCCCCTGCATCTCGGTGTGCTCGCCGCATGCCTTGACTCGCGATCCGATCACGGGCTGGGTCGAACTCAACGAAAAGACGTGCATCGGCTGCAAGATGTGCGTCCAGGCTTGCCCGTTCGGCAACTCGGTCTGGGACGAACTGACGCACAAGATCCTCAAATGCGATTACTGCGGCGGCGATCCGGCAT
>DATKMS010000010.1:0-32468 GCA_035541735.1 Candidatus Margulisiibacteriota bacterium | reverse complement strand
GACTCAAGAAGAAAAATGACGTCCTGTCTCTCTGCGTTCTTTGCGGCTTTTGTGGCTCAGTTCAATGTTCGGTTCTTGCCTTGGCTCGCGGCTCTGCCGCGCTGGGTTTGAACCCCGACAAATGACGCTGCGAACCGATTGTGGTAGGGTGCGCCCAATGGCCAGTGCGGCGCAGCGGCCCCTGCCGGTCGTCGAAGCGTTCGACGAGAAGCAGTTCTACCTCGACGAGTTTCGCGGGCGCACGTTGCTGTTCGCGGTCCCCGCCGACGAGCTCGCGCGCGAAGCGGACTACGAGGGGCTGGCCGCCGTGAGCCGCGCGCTGCTCGCCAACGACACGCGTGTATTGATCGTGGTCAGCTGTCCCGACGGCAGCGGGGGCGAGCCGCTGCTGCGCAAGCTGCAGCGCCGGCTCGCACCGCTCATCTTCCGCGATGAAATAGTGCCGCTGTTCCGGCAACGCGGAGCACGTGCCAGCGCCTTCAGCCAGCTCAACCCGGACGCGTTCGCAACGCCGGCGAGCGCCACCGCCGTGCTGACCAGCATCTGGGCAGCGCTGCGGCGCGGTCCCCTGTGCGTCGGCATCCTCGCGGGCGTGACCCATGCCGCGGCCACCGCCTTTGCGGAGCAGCTGGGTAGCCGACTGCGCGTGCACAAGCTCATCCTGGCTGAGCCCGAGGGCGGCGTGACGGGGAGCGACGGCAAGCCACTCTCCTTCATGGACGAGACCATGCTCGAAACGCTCCTCACAACGGGGCAAGCTGAGTGGGCGGGCCTCGGCGCGCGGCGCGCAACCTTCGATGCCATCCGCGGCGCGCTCCTGGGCGGCGTCACCTCGGTGAATCTCTGCTCGCTCGCCGGCGTGGCCCGCGAGCTGTTCACCTACGAGGGCTCGGGTACCCTGTTCACGCTGCAGGACTACTGCACCGTGCAACGGCTCGGCGTCGACGACTATGAAGAAGTCGAGCGGCTCATCGAACGCGGCCAGCGCGAAGGGCTGCTGAAGCTGCGCACCCCGGAAGCGGTTGCCGACATGCTGGTGCACGGGTACGGGGCGACGATCGGCGCGCATCATCTCGCCGGCATCTGTGCGCTCATCACCGAGGCCTACGTGACCGAGCACGCCGGCGAGCTGGTCGGTCTGTACACGATCACGCGCTTCAAAGGTGAAGGCGTCGGCGCGCGGCTTGTGGCGCGGGTGCTCAGTGAGGCCCGCGACGCCGGCCTCGCCTACGTCTTCGCCTGCACCACCGAAGCACGGGCGCAGGGATTCTTCGAACGCCAAGGCTTCCGGCGCGTCAACCACGACGAGGTTCCGTCGTCCAAGTGGACCGCCTACGATCCGCAGCGCAAGGCGGCCGTCGCCGCGTTCCGGTTTGATCTGCAGCCATGATCATCGGCATCGACATCGGCGGGTCGACCACCGACGCCGTGCGGCTCGAGGAGCCCGTGCGCGTGGTGACGGTCGAGGCCAATGACCCGGTCGCCGCCGCCGCCGGCGCGTTGGGCAAGCTGGTGAGCGACCTGCGGCACCGCCTCAGCGACGTCACCGCCATCGCGGCGACCGGCGGCGGCGCGCGCCGGCTGGGCGCTGACCTGCTCGGCATACCGGTGCACACCGTGCCGGAAATCACCGCCATCGGCATCGGCGGGTCCACGCTCGCCGGCAAACGCGAAGCGCTGGTCGTCTCCATGGGCACCGGGACGGCAATCGTTTCGGTGAAGGGCGACGACATTCGCCACGTTAGCGGCACCGGTGTCGGCGGCGGCACGTTGCTCGGGTTGTCGAAGCACTTGCTCAACGTCGCGCGCCTGGAGACGCTCGAGCAGCTGGCGGAGCGCGGCAATCTGTCGCGCATCGATCTCACGGTCGGCGACCTTGCCGGCGGCCCGGTCGGCACCTTGCCCGCCGACGCCACCGCCAGCAACTTCGGGAAGCTGTCGTCGGATGTCACGCCGGAAGACAAGGCACGCGCCTTGGTGAACATGATCGCCGAGGTGATCGTCGTGTTGAGCGTCACCGCGGCGCGCGCCAGCGGTCTCAGCGACATCGTGCTGACCGGCAAGCTGGTGCGGGTCAAACCGTTCGTCGACCGCATCAAGGCGACGCGGCTGCTCTTCGAGCGCAACTTCATCATCCCGCCGCACGCCGAGTTTGCGACGGCAATCGGCGCCGCGCGTAGCTTGCAGGAGTGAGGAGGAAAATGGCACGAGCATGTACGGTGATCGGCGGCATCCTGGTCGTCCTCGGGGTGGCGGTTGCGCTCAGCTTCCTGGTCGCCATCCAACGCGACGATGCCTACGCCAAGGCAGCGATGGCATCGGCGCGCAATCCCGGCAACGTCATGTACGAAGCCGAGTTCGGCGCCGCCCGTGTGCGCCGCGGCTTTCAAGTGGGCGGCGCGATCGCCGGCGTCTTGCTCGGCATCAACGGCACGACGCTCTTGGGACTGGGAATCGTCGCCAGCCGCCGCGAGCCGTCCGACTCAGAGGCCGCATAGGGCCGATAGCCAATCCCGGGTGGAGATTTTTCGCTGCCAGGATAAAGTTGATGGTCGTCTTCATCACCGGGGCATCGAGCGGGATCGGCGCGGCGACGGCGCGTGCCTTCGCGCTCGGCGGCGCGCATCTGGTGCTGGCGGCGCGCCGGGTCGAGCGGCTGCGCGCCCTGGCGGCGGAGCTGACCGTACCGACGCACCTCATGCGCCTGGATGTCCGCGATCGCGGTGCAGTGCACGCCGCCGTCAGCGCCATTCCAGCCGCATTCGCGGCGATCGACGTGCTCGTCAACAATGCCGGCCTGTCGCGTGGCTTCGAGCCCCTGCACGAGGGATCGGAGGACGACTGGGACGAAATGATCGACACCAACGTCAAGGGGCTGCTCTACGTCACGCGCGCCGTGCTGCCCGGCATGGTGGCCCGCGGCCGCGGCCATGTCATCAATGTTGGGTCGGTCGCCGGACACGAGACCTACCTGCGCGGCAATGTGTACTGCGCCAGCAAGGCCGCCGTGCGTGCGCTCAACAAAGGCATGCGGCTCGATCTGCTGGGCACCGGGATCCGTGTCAGCAGTGTCGACCCGGGACTGGTCCCCACCGAATTCAGCGAGGTGCGGTTCCACGGTGACCGTGCGCGCGCCGCGACGGTGTACGAGAACACGCGACCGCTCTCCGCCGCGGACGTCGCCGACACCATCGTCTGGTGCGCCAGCCGGCCGCCGTCGGTGAACGTCGAAGAGGTGCTGTTGATGCCGACCGATCAAGCGGCACCGGCGATGGTGCATCGCCGGCCGCTAGCACCGCACGAAGCGATCGCCACCGCACCGCTGGCGGAACGCTGGCTGGGGGCGTGGAATGCCCACAACATCGACTCCATCCTGGCGCTGTACGCCCGCGACGCACGGCACACGAGCAAGCGCGTCCGTTTGCTGGGCGGCAGCGAAGAGACCCTCCACGGCCTTGCGGCGATTGGCGACTATTTCCGCCGTGGGCTGCAGCGCTACCCCGCCCTGCACTTCGAGCCGATAACGGTCTCCACCGGTCCACATACGGTGGTGATCGAGTACCGCCGTTCAGGTGTTGATGAAGAGGAACCGACGGTCGAGCTGCTCGAGATCAACGCCGACGGGCTGATCGTGCATTCGCGCGTGTATCACGCGAGCTGAGCGACGCCCGCCCCCTCTCTCAGTCGAGGGTCACTTCCTTAAGATACGCCGCCAGCTCCTCGGCCGTTGGCTTGAGCGGAGCGGTCTTGCCGGCCGCCATCTGGCTCACGCACTCGCCGCTGCTGAGCTGCGCCGGCGCCCCGGCCCCCGTTCGCGGGCGCACCTCGATGGTGCCTTCGAGCGCGCAGATGGCATCGAGGCCGGTGTCGCCCCAGAGCACCGTGCCGCGCACGCCGGCGACAGCGGTGGGTGTGCGGATTTCGTAGTCGGTGTGCGCGCCGAAGAACTTGCTGATGGCGATCTTGAAGCGGCCGGCCAACACCTGCAAGCGCACGTCACGCCCGCTGGCGGCGAGCACAAAGTCGCTCACGGTGACCCGGCTCTTCGGCCCGATGGCCAACACCGAGTCGTCGTTGAGCAGAATCTTGACCTTGGAGTTGGCGTCGGTCTCGATGACGTCGCCCGTGAATACGTTGTTCCCCCGCTTGAGCGCTTCGGTCTTGCCGGCGCGCTCCAGGGTGGGCGCGCCGTTCACACGGGCGATTAACCCGGCTTCACCGGCGGACGCAACGCAGGGCACCAAGCCCAGGAGCAGCATCAGCAGTGTCGGCACGCGCACGGTGCCTACTCCTTCCGCTTCAGCTGGTCGCGATTGGCGGCGATGAAGGCGCGCAGCTCCTCAGTCATGCCGAGCAGCTTCTCCCATTGCTCTTGATAGAGCGTGACCGGGAAGCGTCCGAGCCCGTAGACCGACACTGCTCCTTTCTCGGAAACCTTGAACGTCAGCGCGCCGGTGCGGCGGCTGGCCTTCAGCGCTTCGTTCTCGGCGCGCAGCCGCTCCAACTCCTTCTGTATGTCCTCGTCAGCCACGTGTCGTCTCCGTCACGGTTGGATGGCCATGCGGTCGTAGTAGAAGCGCTCGCGCACGATCTTGCCGCCCTCGACCTCGTGAACCGCGACCTCATTCAATGTCGCCTGCTTGCCGGTTGCGAACGTGACGTCGCCGGTCCATTCGATGACGATGGTGTTACCCTCGACGCAGATGGTGCGCGCTCGCCACGTGGACTGTGGGGCCATAGCGCGCCAGCCGGCGAACTTCTGCTTGATTGCCTCGATGCCCACCATCGGGGCCTGGCCGGGCTCGATCGACTCGACGTTGGGTGCGTAGAGTGCGAAGCAGCCCTCATCGTCGTGCGTGACAGTGAGGTCGACGATGCGCTGCGCCAGTGCACGTGCGGAGTTACGCGGTGGGGCCGCGGGCGCACGTGTCGGCCGTGCGGCCTTGGCCGTGGCCGGCTGGCGGCGTGCCGGCTCCGCCGCCGGCGCGACTGCACGCAGCTTCTTGCTTTGTTTTGCTTTGCCGCGCGTTGCCCCCGTCTTCTTGGCCGCGCGCTTCTTCACCTTCGCCATGACATCCCCTCCTCGGTGCGTGCGCTTATAGCATCATCGAGGCGCTCGCGTCACGTCTTCCGCGGGGCTCCGGGACCATAGAAAGCGCCCTGGCCGCAGGCCCTAGCAGTCTCTCGGACTTGCACTCGGGAAGAAAATGGAAACCGGAAACACGAAACCGGAGATTCAAAACCGATCAATGCCCGCCGCGTTTGCGCGTTGTCGGTTTCCTGTTTCCAGTTTCCTGTTTTTCATTTCCTCACTTCCTAGCTGGCGAGCACAGTAATGGTCACACTCACCGGTGCGCTCGTGAGGCCGCTGGTGTCACTCACCGTCAGGGTAAAGGTCCAGACCTCCTGCCGGCAGTGCGAGAAGGAGCAGGTGAACGCGGGGAACTGGATCGGGATCGTGGCGCTCGCCGTGCCCGCACCAAGATTGCCGCGGCCAAGTTGCTTGGTGAAGCCGTCGTCGCGTCGTCCCATGATGCTCCAGCTAATGGCGTTTGCGTCGGCATCGGTGAAGCTGAACAGGAGCTGGAATGATTGATCGGTGGCGACGCTGCACGCGGCGCCGCCGTTGCACGTGAAGCTGGTCACCACGGGGGCATCGTCGCCGCTGGGGATGGGCGTCGGTGTCCGCGTGCCGGCCGGCACTGGCGTTTTGGTAGCGGGGGGCGTGCCGGAGCCGCGCGTCGGCGTCACGGTGCCCTGCACACAGTGCCCGGCTCGGATCACCGTGCTTCTGCTCGCGACATTGTTGCCGCTTTTGGTATCCGCAGCGTACACCACCTGAAACGACGTGAAGACCAGGGGAAACGCCGCGTCGCAGGCTCTCACCCACAAGCGAAATGTGCTGGTTCTTCCGGCGGCGAGTGAGCGATCCGTGACGCAGTCCACCGCCTGTCCGCTGGCGGCACACGTCCAAGCGCTCCCTTGCTGCGACATGAACGTCAACCCAGCCGGGAGCGTGACCATGACGTGCACGGGATCGTCGGTGGGCTGGTTGCCACGATTGGCGACGGTGAGGGTGTACCTGCCCAACGCACCGACCTTGAATGAGGTGCCCGTGACTTTGACGGCCACATCAGTCGGGGTGGCCGCGCGACCGCTGGATGTCAGGAGCAGCAACGCGCCGGCAATGACAGTCGACGGTCCGAGGATTTTGAAGAGCACGTAGTGCATCGTGGTCTCCTCCGTTCGCCCCCTCAGATGTCCAGCTTGGCGGTCCCCGCCTTCGGACCGTTTCGAGTGTTAGTGTACCACGAGTACGCAGCGCTCGGAACAGGCAAGTCGACAGCCTTCCCAGGGCCGCGAAAGGATGGTACCGAGTCAAGCGCATCGCTGAAACAAGGGCGAGGCACGCTTGTTGCCGGTGGGATGCGGTCCAGGAGGTGACGCATGCCAACTGACGCAGCTCAGCGGGCGTTGACGATCTTGCGCGATGGCAGCCAGTTCCAATGGTACGTGATCCCGTTTTTGATGCTCGTCTTGTACATCTACGCAGTCGAGGTGGAGCGCAGAAATTGGAATGTCGTGTTTGCCGGCCTGGCCTTCTGGGGCATGGACTGGTTCAACGAGATCTGGAACGGCCTCGTCTTTCACTTCACGCGGTTCGCACCGGTCTGGGGTGCGCCGGGGCGGACGGCCTATTTGATTTTGATCGGGTTGAACATCGAGATCTGTTTCATGTTCGCCTGCGCCGGTATCGTCGTCGCGAAGACCTTCCCTGCCGATCCGCGCCTGAAGATCCTCGGCATTCCCAACCGCTGGTTCATCGCCGTGTGCGGCTCGGCATTCTGCGTGGTCGTCGAGTTGTTCTTGAACGCGGCCGGCGCGCTGACGTGGGACTACTGGTGGTGGAACGTGCGCATGCCGTGGCTCATCTTCCTCTTTGGGTACCTCACGTTCTTCATCGTCTCGGCCTGGGTCTACGACATGCCGACCATCCGGCAGAAGGCCATTACGGTCGGCGCCATCTTCGCCTTCGACATCATGTGTCTGGTCACGTTCGCTGGTCTATTGAACTGGATCTGACGCCGATGGCAGGTGTCAGCAGACGTCCTGGGCAGGATCGCTCGCTCAGGATTGCGGAAACTTGCTCTTGGGCGGGTGAGGAAGGTCATAGCTGCGTTCGCCGACGACGCGGCGTTCGATGCCGTGCATGAATCGCAGCGCCACCGGCTTGAAGACGTTCCGGTACGTACTGAACAAAAGGACAGCAGCGATGCCAATGAGCAACGCGAATGGCCAGCGGCGGCGCGGGGCTGCGGCGGGGACGTCGAAATCGGTGCGCGCCCGAACCTGCGCCGGAGCCGTTGCCGGCGTGGTGACGACTTGCTCGGCGGGCGGCGCGTCGATGACGACAATGGTCAGTGGTTCGCGTTCGGCAACCGGGGGTTGACGACTCGGCGACGCCTTTTCGCCTTCCGGCAGCCTATCGGGCGCCATGGGATCTCAGCAGCCTCGCCGCAAGTAGATCCACGGCGCCGAAGCGTCAAGATACCCTCTGGTCTGGGCCGTGGGTGACCTGCAGAGGCCGCATGTTACCCGCGTGGCGTCACTCCTACCACACCCCGCCACCACCCCTTGCAATCTGAGCAAGGAAGAGCATTCTCTTTAGTCCGTGGGTGATGGGAGGAGCTTCAGATGAGATCACAGTTGCGCATTGCGGATTTGAAGCGGGGCACCAAGGGGCCGAGCCGGTTGATGAACGTTCGCGTGCCGACACACGTCGCCGAAGCGGTTGACCGGCTTTCCCGGCAACTCGACGTGTCGAAGACGGAGGTCATCGTCGCGCTGCTCAACGAGGGATTGACGATGGCAGCGAAGGCGGCCGGGCGGCGACGCAAGTAGCTCGGGAGGGCGACGGTTCTCCGTCCGATACTTGGCGTTGCATGACCCAGGAACCGCTGAAGCAGCGCCTCGCTGCGTTGCAGGATCTAAGTACCCTCGAACTCACCACCATCGGGCGCAAGACCGGCAAGCGGCATACTGTAACGACGTGGTTCCTCGTCGAGGGGGAAACGGTATATCTCGTGACGCTCCGATTGCGACGCGACTGGCCGCGCAACCTCAAGAAGAATGGCCGGGCCGACCTCCAGATTGCCGGCAAACTCTTCAAGGGACACGCCAAACAGATCCTCGATACGAAACGGCTGGAGCATGTGAAGGCGCTGCTCTCCGAGAAGTATTGGGCAGCGTGGTTGGGGTCGTGGTTTGGGATGGGGCCGGAAGGGGCGTTCGCGGTCACGGTTGACGCTTGAGGTCTGCTGTCGGCTCCCCGGTCTCCGGTCCCTGGTGAAATGGTTTTCAGCGCCCGCCGTGACCGCGCCCCAAGACGCGCTCCGGGCTGCCGGGGGAGACGATTGCTCCAGCGGTGCGCAACCCCAGGGCGATGATCGTCGGCGTCGGATTGTAGCCGGAGCCAGTGACGAACACGCTGCCGTCGACGCAGTACAAGTTGTCGACGTCGTGAAACTTCCCCCAGCGGTCGCAGACCGACTCGTGCGGGTCATCCCCCATGCGCAAGCCGCCCATGATGTGACGCGAGGTGGGCGGCACGCTGGGATCGAACGGCTGAAAGAATCCATAGGCTGCGCCCGCCGCCTCCAGCACCGCGAGCATCTTCGGCTTGTAGAAGGTGGCTGCATCCAGCTCGAAGGCGTGGTTCTTGTACGTCAAGCGCGGCACCCGCAACCCGAAGACGTCGTGCACGTTCGGATCCAGATCGACGCGGTTCGACGGCTGCGGCGCATCCTCGCCGTGCATGATCATCACGGCGATGTGCGCCTGAAACGGACTCTCCACCAATAGCTGCTTGAACGACACGCCGGAGAGCTGGGCAAAGGTGATTGCCGCCGGCTGTAAGCTCTCACGCGCCGCAGTGATCGGCTCCGACGACGTGCCGAACTCGATGACGCCGCCCAGCGGCGAGTCCGATCGCAACACCGCGCCGCCTTTTTCGATGCCGCGGAACTCGCCCATGCCGTTGGTGATCGAGCGCCCGCGCTCGCCGTGCAGGCGCTGCTTGAAGATGCCCACAGCGATCGTTTGGAAATGGAACATCATATGACGCCCGAGGTGCCCGTAGGTGTTGCCGATGCCCGGCCCGTAGGGATCGGACAGGAAGCACAGCCGCACACTCTCGATCGGGCTGGCGGCCAGGATCACGTAGTCCGCCGTGCTCACCTGCTTCTGCCCATCGTCGTCAATGTACTCGACGCCCACGACGTGCTGGCGTGCCGCGTCCATGACGAGGCGGCTGACGTGGGCGTTGTAGCGCAGTTGGCAGTTGCCGGTCAGCAGCGCCTTGCGCAAAGTGGTGACCGCCGGCGAGCCCTTGGCGTTGCGCGCGCAACCGTAATTCGTACACAGGCCGCAACCGACGCATGGTGAGCGGCCGTCGTACGGGCGCGTGTTGACGGCCGACGGGTAGTTGAACGGCTCATAGTTGAGCCGCTTGGCGCCGTTGGCCAGCACCCGTCCGACGTACATTTCCGGCTGCGGCGGCAGCGGGAACGGCTGACTGCGCCACGACTGGAAGGGGTCGGCTCCCTCGCCCGCGGTGACCCCCGCAATGCCCGAGAGCACGTCCGTCTCGGTGTAGAAAGGTTCCAACTCGTCATAGCTCAGCGGCCAGTCGGCGAAGCTCGTGCCCGAGTACTCGCGCCCGGCTTCTTGCAGAGCCTTTGCCATCCGAAAATCGATCGCCGTGAACCGCGGATAGCTCACGCTCGAAATCACCGCCGCACCGCCGACGTTGCGCGTGAGATTGTTCACGTCGGGGTGCGCCTGCGCCACTTCACTTTCCGTCTGCCGGAAGGTCCGCGGCTCGACGAGCGGATCCTGAAAATCGAAATTCCGGATCGACATCTTGATCTCGTCGTTGCTGTACAGTGGCCACGGTGGGGTCCCCGCGATCGTCGTGCGGTCAAGGCCCGGGAAGTGGTTATCGCCGGCCTCGAGCACCAGCACCTTCTGCCCCGCTGCGGCCAACACATGCGCCGCGGCCGATCCGCCGGCGCCGCTGCCGATGATCAGCGCGTCAAAACGCTGGAGATCCGTGTTGCCCAGCATGCCGGGCGTGTTCGAGGGAAAGCTCATGACTCCACATCGAAGCAATACGGCGCGGTGAAGCGGCGGCCGGGCTGGGTCAGGTCGGCTTGGGCGATGATGGTGAGAAAATTGGCGACCTTGCGGCTGAAGCCACTGCAATCCTCATGCGGGTTGGGTCCGGCATTCGGGTGGTCTGGCCGCTCGCGGTAGTTGCCGGGGACCGACTCGTCGTAGATCGTATAGCCCAGCGGCTGGCTGTCGCCGTCGAAGCCGACGAGCTGCCAGCCCAGGCCGTTGCGGTTGCCGCCGTACTCCGGTGCGCACAGCAGACCTTCGACGGTGTTGTAGGTGAGCAGAGTTATGAAATCAGGATCCGCCTTGTTGAAGACGGCGCTCTGCTGCGAGGCGGTGAGCTGCACAAAGGACTTGCCGAACTGTTGTTGGCTGATCATTTCCAGTGACGCGAGGCCCTCACGATATTTGCGACGCAGGTCAGTTTCCAAGAGGCTGGAGGCGAGTGGATTGTCGGCGACCTCGGGAACCGCGTCTGCGCCGAGGATGCGGATCTTCCAGCTGAGCGCCTGCAAGCGCGGCAGCGGCAAATGCTCGGCAAAGAAGTTGGGGGGATAGTAGTCGAGCGTGGGTAGGACGACAGCCGCTCCGCCGGATGCGTCTTGTACGGGGGCGACATGGCACGCCCGGCAATTTCGCGAAGGTTCCAGAAAGTGGGGCTGCGGCTGTCGGCCGCTGAAGGGACCGCCTGCATACACCGGACGTGCGTCGAACACCGCCGACTCGGCGAGGGCGATGTCGCCAGCATCGACCGCCCCGTTGCCGTCCACGTCGCCGGCATCACGGCAGCCACGACGCGGCCCCTGCACGCCGAGCACGGTCGCGCTCAGGTCCGCCGCGGTGACGTGGCGGTCACAGTTGGCGTCGCTGCCGGGGAGAAAGCTCAGCATGCTCTGGATGTAGTCGACGGCACCACACTCGCGTGCGCCGACGCTGGTACTGTCTGTAGGAATGATGTGCGCGGTCGCCGCGTCGAGAATGACGAGTTCGTCCGTGCTCAAGAAGCCGCCGACCGGGGTTGCCCGGGGAGCGTCTGCCAGTGCGGGCGCCCCGTGACGCAGTCGCAGAGCGGTGGCGCCTGCACCCGCAACCAACAAGCGGAGCAATTGACGCCGACTGATCTCGACGGCCGCGATGTGTGCAGGGGGAATGGCGCGGGGATTGAGCTGGCGCATGCGGTTTCCGGCCAGCAAGGGCCATGCCGGTGACACGGCGCCGGGCTGTGCCCGCCTCGAGTTCCAGATAGCCGCGCCGCCTTCTCACCGACGCGAATCGTGGTCGCGGGCCCGACTCTGCGTCGCAGAAGCGCAGTCTCGCAGGGCACAGACGGGGTTCTCGGGTTGACTGGAGGTTCTGGCTTCGCCAATTTGCCACCAGCCGAAAGAGGAGAAGCTATGTCGGAATCCCAAGCTGGAATCGTTCCCGAACCGAGCCAGCATGCGCGTTTTGTCATCCTCCGGGTCAATGACGCCGTGCGCAACGCCGCCCCAGTGGCCCGTGTTCTGGCGGGTGTGCCCGGGCTGGTGGCGAAGATTGCGGCGCTGGACCGGCGATCACGCCTGGCATGCACGGTGAGTGTGGGACCAGAGTTTTGGGATGTCATCTCGCCGCAGCGTCGGCCCAAGGGATTGCGCCAGTTCACACCCATCGAGGCTGGCGGGCACCGTGCGCCGAGCACCGGGGGTGACGTCCTGCTGCACATCTTGTCCCAGCGCGTTGACCTGAATTTCGAGATTGCCGCGCGCATCGTCAACCAGCTGGGCGATACGGTGAAGGTCGACCAGGACGTTGTCGGCTTTCGCTATCTCGACGGCCGCGACCTGACCGGGTTCATCGACGGCACCGAGAATCCCAAGGGGAAGGAACGCGCCAAGGTAGCCCTGATCGGCAAGGAAGATCCGGATTTCGCCGGAGGAAGCTACGTCTTCACCCAACGCTACGTGCACGACCTCAAGAAGTGGGGCAGCATCCCGCTCGGGGAGCAGGAAGGCGCAATCGGCCGCCGCAAGCGTGACAGCAAAGAACTATCCGACAAGGTGAAGCCGCCGAGCGCACACATCAGCCGCGTGGTCATCGAGGAGAACGGCGAGGAATTGGAAATCGTGCGCCACAGTTTCCCGTATGGCACTGTCAACGAAGCCGGCCTCTTCTTCATCGCGTACAGCAAGACGCTGGACATTCCAGAGCGCATGCTGCGGCGCATGATGGGCGTCGAGGGCGATGGCCTGCACGATCACCTGATGGATTTCACGCAAGCGGTGACCGGGGCGCACTTCTTTGCACCGTCGCTCCGGGTCTTGAAGGCGCTGGGCAAGGGCTGAAGGCGCTCATAGCGCACAACGAAGGCGGCGGCAGCGTAGGTTGGGCCGCGCCCCTGGCTTTCGGCACCCCGTTCGCCACGGCCGATCTCAGGCCGCTGGCAGCGGCGGTCGATGTTGAGGCCGGCTTGCCCTTGTCGACACGGTCAAATACTCTCTCAAACGAAGGACGCAAAAACGGGCGACCAGAGACCGGAAACCAAGGCCCAGCGACCCCAACCAGAGATGCGTGTGCACAGGTGGTGCCGATGCACTCTACTCGCAAGAGCAGACGGTGATTCATGGGGATCGTTGGCATCACCGTCGCGATCGCAGTCGGTCTCTTCCTCGCGGCGCTTGCCTACGGCATCAACATCTTTGACATCTTTCTGGTAGACCCGGTTGCCTTCGCGTTGCTCGCGGTGACCGTCGCCGGGATCGTGCTGGTAGTCGCGGGCCGCCGACGCCGGTGACGCCATGCAGCGGCGACCAGCAGGTACCTTGACGGTTCCGTATCTCAGGGCATATGTGCTTGCCACAACTCGATTGGAGGATGACCAATGATGAAGCGATCGCCTGGATTGATGTTGCTGGCTCTTGGCATGGTTACGCTGCACCATCGATTTGCTGCCATCCCGCCGCAAGCGGCTGGTCCGGCAGTGATCCAAGCGGCCCGCAGCCTGGTACCTGGCATGCCCGCTGATGACTCAGGCGGCGATGACGGAGACGACGACGGGGATTCTGGCGATTCGGAGTAAGGGCCGGGCGGCCGGCCTCTTGGCCGCGACAGCCGTGTCCTACGCAGCGTGACGCACGGCAGACGCTGCGTCGTGTGATTGGGCTGGGTCCTCGACGCGTCCGGGCCGGACAACCGGAGAGTATGCCCGTGTCCGGCGCACCGCGTGTCGTCGCCGATAGGCGGCTTCGAGGGAATGAAATCGTTGGTTCTCTTGTCGCCACAGAGCCACGACGATCAGCCCAAACACAACGACGAACGGCATCACGACAATCAATTGGACCATCGGTTCCATGGACCAAGCGTAGCCATTCCGAGCGCTGCGCTCGCCGGGCATTCGGCGGTTTCCTGACTGATTTACATCAGTCCCTTGCATGACGCGGTGACGGGCCGCTGGTCCTTACAGCGCGTGGCCCGACACTGGTAGTCGCGCTGCGCACTCGCCCGCACCGCAGCGCCGGTTCTTCTCTGCATGGCTGACCTCATAGAACCGGCCGCTATCCGATAGCTCCGTACTACCCAACGCCAGCTGAGACCAAACGCCTCAGGAAGGCCGCAGGAAGGCCACAGGGAACAGCCTGAAAGACCCTGCGATCTCCGTCGCAGTCCTCGCCGGGACGTCGCCACAGACACGGGCACGGTTGGTGCTGACCCTCCTGATTTGAGCTTCGAAAGGGATGGGAAGCATGTCCGTCGTCCAGAGCGAGCTTCGTCCAGCGGACGTGGTGGATTCGCTGCGGCACCACATTCATCCGATTCGGGCGAGCAGAACAGGTCACTCGCGCCGAGCCAAACGACCAGACGCGGCGATGCGCGACAGGAAGGCGACCTCGGCCCCAGCCGCATAGTAGGAGGGCGTGCAAGGCGGGGAAGCCGCGCTGGCCACATCACTTTCTGTGTTGGAAAGTCACTATACAATCACCGTGCTGCACGGCCCGACCCGCTGGAGCCGAGCCCACGTCGCAGCAGCGTAACGTGGCACCACCCTCAAAGGTCGGCAAACCCGCTGCCGCCACGAGCACAGCCGTGGAGGACGCGTGACCGCGACCGCCGCACAACCAGCACGCGGCTTCGGCCCGGCGCTCGCGCTGGCGGTCTTCGGCCCGCTCATCGGGCTGACCGTGGGATTTTTCGGCCCGTTTGCCTTCCTCCCGGTTGTGGGTCTGCTCTTCGTCGCGTTGGTACTGGCGCACCCCGAGTACGGAATTGCGCTTTTCCTGTCCACGTTCCTCATGACCTATCCGGAATCATTGCAAGGGTCGGGGTTCCTGACGATCAACAACGTGCTGGGTGTGATCTTTCTCCTGCACATGGTTTACAAGGTCTACCAGGAGAACGACTGGTGGTTTCTGTATTCTCCGGAGGTCCAGCTCCTCGCGTTCATTACGCTGATGTTCTTCCTTTCGGACAGGCTCAATGGGCCGGACCCACAATTGCGCGAGCTGCTCGGTGTGGTCGAGCACGGCTCCGAAAACATGCGCACGTTTGTGACGCGCTGTGCATTCACGGTGTTCTTCATCAACTTCATCCGCACCCCACGGCACATTCTGATGATTTATCTGCTGGCCGTGGCCTTCATGGTGACCAGCTCCCTCCTCTCCATTCACGACGTGCTGCAAGGGGGTGGATTCGCCGGCTACCGGGCGGCATCTTCCAGCGTCATTGCCGCAGCGGCGAACCCGAACCGCGAGGCAATGTTCTCCATTCTGGCGATCGCAGAGCTGTACTACGTCACCACGTGGATCCCCTTTCGCGCCATCTGGCTCATCGTCGTACCGACCATTGCCTTGATGTGCCTCTGCGTGTTCTTGACGGCGTCGCGCAGCGGGCTCCTCGGGCTGACGGTGTGTGTCATCGCCATCGTCATTGAGGAGAGGTTTACGCTGAAGACCCTGTTGGTTGCCGCGCTGCTCGGAGCAATTGTCGGCTTGCTCGTCGTCGAGTTCACGCCGGAGAAGTCCTTCGAGCGCATCACGAACCTGCCGTTCACGCAAGGCGGGGAGGAAGGTGTCGGGGCCGGTTCCTTGTCGCGCCGTGCCTACACCTGGGAGATTGCCGCTGACATTTTCAGGGAGAATCCGGTCCTCGGTGTCGGCATCGGCAACTGGGATTTGGCGCGCTTCCTGAAGGATCCCACTCAGTCGATCGGAGCGCCGCACAGTTCGTATTTCCTGGCCCTGTGCGAAGGCGGCGTCTTCTGCTTGGCGGCTTTCTTGATCTTGCTCTGGCGCTGTTGGCGCAACATCCGCTTTGCCGAACGCTTCGTCGAAGATCCGGACTTTGCGATTCCCGAGCTGCGCGAGCTACGATGGGTCATCAAGAGCACCAAGACCGACCTCCTCGTGCTCGTGTTCTTTTCGGCCTTCGCCGACCTTTGGCAGTTGGTGATCGTGTTCTGGCTGGTCAGCATCGGCATCGTGCTCAAAAGGATGTTCGAACAGGCCACCCTGGCGCAGTTCTTCAAGCATCCGGCACTTGATTCAACCGAGCCGGTTGGCGTGTAATGGTTGAAGGCTCCCCGTTCTGACGCGACAGCAAGACGCTGCGCGCCCATCACGCGAGACCTGATCTCCCTGCTCTGCGTGCATTGGGGCGGATGCGGCGCGGCACCGAGTGCTTCTGTAACCCTGCCATCGCCTGGCGCACGGCTTCGGGATCGAGACTGAGCGCCTCGCAGATCATGATGAAGGAAAACGGCGCACGTTGGTTGCTGCGCACCCACGCCTCCGCCTCTGCGCGCAGCGGCCCGGCGCGACCGCAGTAGCTCCGGATGCCATCTTCCAACACGGCAAGCATCAAAGCTTTGGTGCCGGTATAGTCACTGATCCGGGACTCGCCCCCGCCGATTGTACCGACGGCGATGATCTCGTGGAGCAGAGCGTCCGCTTCCGTCGGGAATTTTCCGGTCGAGGCGTCGCTGCTCGACATGCTCACCAACCAAATACGTAGGCCGCCAGCAGCATCGCGCTGACCACCATGCCCGCAATAACGACCCGCCAGGTCGTGGACTCCGGACGAGCAGTGTCAACCGCGAGAATCGAACGAATGGCTGCGTCGTCCAGCGGCAGGGCCTGATTGGTTGGCGCGGACGTCTTTCGGTCACCAGCGACCGTCGCTACTACCCGAGTCTCGCCGGGCATCTGGTTTACGCTGCCGGACTCCTCGCCATGGACTACGATCCTGGTGTTGGGCACCGCTTCCGCCTCTGAAGGTCGGTTCGAGACCCTCGTGAGGACGCTCAACGGCCCCCTGTACGTCCCGCCGTCAATCACGGCGCGCGCACGGTCGTAGACCTCGCGTATGTCAGGAGGCATGGCGTCTGCGCTGGCGTACGCCTGCCCGTTGACTCGAATCGTGGTGTACACGGTGACCTTCGACCTCATGCGGCTACAGCCCGAAGCGAAGCGCGTACCTGCCGACGTCACCACCGATTTCGTGGCTCGCGTCACAGACCGTCAGCCCCCGACCGACAGGCTTCTGACGCGATCGAGAGAGGTAGAGGCTGATCCTGGTTGCTTCGTTCCGGGTGCTCTTGGTGTGTCTGTCAGATGGCCGGCAAGCGGCAGATCTAGATTGGCATGTGTGCTTCGACCCAATCTGGAGCAAAGTTCGGCGGCCTTGCATCGCCGGATTTCTCGGTCACGGCGGGACCCCAGCTCGACAAGAAATCGCGCACGCGCGCCTCGTGCTGGTAATCGCGGAGCGGCGGCAGATCGGGGACCCGCAGGTTGATTTGAAATGGTCCGTCCGAATTTGCGCGAACCTCTGCACTCCATTGTTCCATTTCGTTGGGCTGCATCGGTAGCGCGCCACAGGCTCCCATGCCGCCCGCTCGCATCACCGCGATCGATAACGAAGGAGGACACGCGCCGGCCATCGGCGCGAGGAGAATCGGAACCTGCAAACCCAAGCGCTCGCAAAACGCGCGGGTACGACCGCGCGAATCACTTACAAATGCCGCCACCGCTTCGCTGCAGGGGCTAACTGACCAATCCGTCCCGCTTCTGCAGCAGCTCGTTCAGGAACCAGCGGTTCTTCTGGTGCACTTGCACGAGACGGGTGTAGAGATCCGCGGTGCCAATGTCGCCCGCCGCACTCGCGATCTCGGTATCGGCATGCATCTCGCGGATGATGACATCGAGAGCGTCGCGCGCCTCTTCGATCATCTCGCGCATCGATAGCTTGCCGTGCGATGGTTTCACTGTGGCCGCGCCGAGATAGTCAGTTGGGTCCCCGATCGGCATGCCGCCGATCATGATGGCGCGCTCCGCAAACTCGTCGATGGTCTCATAGGTCTGCGTCGCCTGCTCGTCGAGCAAGAGGTGCACGTCGCGGAACAGCGGCCCGTAGGTGAGCCAATGGTATTTCTTGTAATTGAGGTACGCGACTAACGCGTTAGCCTGCTGACGGTGTAGCGTCCCGACAACGCCACTGTTGTTGTTTCGTCCCTTCGCCATTGAGCTTCCCCTTTCTTGAGCTTTCCTCACGTGGCAATGCCTGTGCCAGCAGCACGAGCGAACGTGCCGGTGAAACGCCGGACGTGGTCCGCTCCCTTCGCCCCTCTTGGCACGTTCCTACTCTCTCCCGAGATCTCGGGAATTCCCGAAACCTCGGGAGACCTGAATGCGTGATCCGCATCAAACTCTGTATATGCCAGCCGGAGTGCGCTGGCCAGACATGCATTGGCACAAGTCGAGCTTCGTAGAACGGATGTAATCCTGGCAATCGGCCACGAGGTCGTTGTGCCAAGTGCCATTGTCCCGGCTCCTCTTGATCGAGCTCTCCGCTCAATCTCGGCGATACGGCGCACCCGCCTGCAGGTGGAGTTCCAAGATGCGTACACTGGACGATCGGACGCAAACCCTGGCAGAATCTCGGCAACCCGGCCCGCAGCGTCAGTCTGGCACTGTGGGCGATGGCGTGGGAGACTCTACGGTTGCACCATCCGGAGATCTGCGCCGATCTCGAGCGGCACGGCCTGGTGCGGGACAAGCCCGCGTAGCCCGGGCTCGATCGCGGGGAGGTCTACCCCACCGGCGGTTGCTGAAAGGAACGCCGTAATGCGGGGCGCAACCTGTCTCCGAGTGGCGGTGGGAATGATGGTGCTGCTCGCTCCGTGGACCGCGGATGCAGCCGATGGCGTGGACGTCGCTCAGGTGATTTCGGCCCTTCGACGGCTGCGACGGCGCGCATCCGTAACGGCGAGATGGTTGAGTCCGACCCAACCGAGTCGTCGGACCACGAGCTGGCGGTCGGGCTCACCTTGCTCATCCAGCAGCCGATTGCCAACGTGTTGGAGGGCTTCCGCTCGGCGCTGGACATGCGGGCTGATCGTCAGCTCGTAGACGCGGTTGCGCTCCATGGTGCCCCGGACGATTTCGCGCGGCTCGTGCGGCAGCCAAACGGCGCCGCCGAATCGCAGCGCTATCTCGCGGCTCGTCCCGGAGACACTTTGAACCTGTCGCTCGACGAGATCCAGGCATTCCACGCCCCGGCGTCTAGCCTCGTGTTCCTCGAAGCCACGGTCATCGATCGGGTGGCCGGTGGCGCGGAAGTGCCGAGTCGCGTGTTGTGTTGCGTGTTGTTGCGCCGACGCAGCGCAGCAGCTAGACGAGCACGTCGTATGACCACTCCGAGTCGTCCCTCCATTCGTGAGACGCGGCGCGCAGCAACTCAAAGGCGTGCCGCAGCCGGTGGTGCTCTATCGCGTGTCGTGCATCCGAGCGGCGTGCGCAGTCGGCTCGACCTGTCGGCGGGCCATCACACCCCCTTCGTCGGCCGGCAGAGCGGGCTGGGGTGCTTGCGGATGCCTGGGAACGGGTGGTCGAGGGGATGGGACAGACGGTGTTCGTGCAGGCCGCAGCGGGCATCGCGAAGTCACGGCTATGCCATGAGGTTCTGACCGCGATCAACAACGCCCTCAAATGTCTGCCCGGTCGTATAGCGAGACGCTGAACGTTGGGTTCCAGAATCTGCGATTCGCCGCTGTCACGGCCATCGCAAGCCTGGTCGCCATTGCCTCGCCTTGCCCGACTCACGGCGCGGCCACCATCGTCGTCAACACCCCTGCGGATGAAGACGTCAACGACAACTTCACCTGCTCGCTGCGCGAGGCGATCATCGCCGCGAACACCAACACCAGCTATCACGGCTGCGACGCGCGCGGAGCGGGCGTCAACGACCTGATCACTTTCGAGATCGCCAACCAGCACATCAACGTCGGCGCCACGCCGCTGCCAGCCATCACGGAGTGGGTGACCATAAATGGCAATTCGGGCGGCGCGGACCGCATCGTGATACATGGCCCCGGCGGTGCAGCGGTCAGCGGACATCACGGCCTGACGATCGCCCACGATGGCTTCGGTACCACCATTCGCAACCTGGTGATCAACAACTTTGGCGATGACGGCATCTTCATCAACGCCGACGAAGTGACGGTCCTCGGTTGCTTCATCGGCACCGACGCGTCGGGCACGATGGCGGTGCCCAATCTGGGTTTCGGCATCCAAGTCTCCGGCAACGGCGTGCGCATCGGTTCGGCAGCCTTCGCCGGATACTTCCCCGAGGCCTGTGCCTATGATTGCAACCTGCTCTCCGGGGCGATTCCTTTCAAGGCCAACGTGCTGCTTGATCTCAACGCCACCGGCGCCATGGTGCGCGGCAATTTCATCGGCACCGACGTCACCGGCACCGCCGCCCTCACGGCGGGCAACTCCCCCGGGATCATCGACAAGGGTGGCAACAACCGGATCGGTGGGGTGAACAACACCGCGCCCGGCGGGCGCTGCACAGGCGAGTGCAATTTGATTTCCGGTAACCTCATCGGCGTCGCGCTTGACCCGGCAGCCACCGGCTCGATCGTGCGCGGCAACTTCATCGGCACCGATCTCACCGGCAAGAACGCGATCGGCAATGGGAGCGGGCTGAGCGGCTCCGAAGGCATCGACATTGAGGCGACCGGTGCCACGATCGGTGGGACCATCCCGGCGGCACGCAACGTGGTGTCCGGCAACGTCGGCGGCGGCGTCTACGTTCGCGGAGCTTCGACGACCGTACAAGGCAACTACCTCGGCATCAACTCCGCGGGCAGCGCCGCGGTGCCCTCCAGCGGTCCTGGGGTAACCGTGGACCAGGCGAATGGCGTGACGATCGGTGGGACGGCCACCGGCGCCGGCAACGTCATTTCCGGAGGTAGCTTCGGAGCGCTGATTCGCCGATCCACCAACACGCAGATTCTCGGCAACCTGATCGGCACTGCAGCCGACGGTGTCACGCCCCTCCCGAACCAATCCGACGGCATCTACATCTTCGACCAATCGTCTCACAACAGTATCGGCAGTCCGGCACCCGGTGCAGGCAACACCATCGCCTTCAACGGCCTCAACGGTGTTCGCGTCGACGGTGGCATCCCTCAGGTTCAAAGCAATGCGATCGCCGGGAACTCGATCTACTCGAACGACTTTGGAATCGCACTCATCAACAACGGCAACAACAACCTGCCGTCGCCGGTCATCAAAGGTCTCGCTCCGTTGCATGGTACGTCGTGTGCCCCCTGCACCGTGGAGATCTTCTCGGACGCGGGGAACCAAGGTCGCCTCTACGAAGGCTCCGTCGTTACCAACGACGGCACCTGGACATTCGACCAGCCGGTGAGTGGACCAAACGTGACTGCCACCAACACGGATATGAGCAACAATACCTCGGAGTTCTCCGCGCCCGTCTCCGTGTCGACGCCGACGCATACGCATACGCCGACCACCACCCCAACGACCGCCCCAAGCAGCACGGCAACGCGGACTCAGACACCGCCGAACACCGCGACCAGCACGTCGACGGCGACCTCGACTCCGACCGCAACGCCGACACACACAGCTACGGCAACAGCAACGGCAACCGCCACCCAGAGCCAAACACGTACGAATACGGCCTCGCCGACACACACCCCGACCAACACGCCGACCGCGTCGCACACCGAGACACCAACCACCACCAGCGTGCCCACAGCAACGCCAACGGACACGCCGACTCAGACTGCGAGTCCAAGCGCAACGGCGACTTCCTCATTGGCACAGACCGCTACGGCTACGACGACGCTCACCGCCACTGCAACGGTCAGCAGCACCGTCGGCGTCTCGCCGACCGCCACTCCAACTCCCGCACCCGTGCCGTGCGTCGGCGATTGCAGCGGCGTGGGCACAGTAGCAATTGACGACATCATCGTTCTGGTGAACATTGTCCTCGGTACCGCACAAGCTTCGGCGTGCCCGCATGGCATTCCCACCGGAACCAGTGTCGACGTGTCCCTGATCATCCGGGCGGTGGACCACGCACTCAGCGGGTGCAGCGGCTGATTCGTCGGTCCAAAGCCGAGTTCTTAGCGTGTAAAGTTAGACGATATTGCGTGGCACCCTGTATCGGCGGATCACGGACGCAGTTGCACAGGCGCGCGCCGAGCCGAGATGAAACCTCGGACGAGAACCGCGAAACAGCTCTGAAGTGCTTGCGCCCCAAGGATTAAGTGAGCCGTGCTGGATTCGAACCAGCGACCCTCTGCTTAAAAGGCAGATGCTCTACCTCCTGAGCTAACGGCTCGCGTGGAAGGACGAGCGCTCAACATGCCATTTTCTGATGAACCGAGGAAGTGCCTGGGCACGCGGGCTCGTCGCGACACTCAATGATGCGGCACGCAGCAGATGAATTGCAAACCGCTGGAGCCGGCGCGGAACTGATGCGCCTCGTGCGGTGCGAGAAAGACCGAGTCGCCTGAACGCAAGCTGCGTTCCCCATCCTTGCCGCGGACCGTCCCGGTGCCTTCAAGAATGTACACCTCGTGCTCCCACTCGTGGGAGTGATAGGGGGTGTGGCCGTCGGGGGCCAGCGTAAAGACCCGCATGGCGAAGCGGGACGCGCCGTCGCGCTGGGTAATCAACGGCCGCATCTCGACGCCCTCGGCGTCGCCGCTGTACGTAACAGTCTCAGCTTCATCGCGATTGCGCACGAGCATGGAAGACCTCCCCTTTGCCTCCGTGCGATAGTAGCTTGCCTCTGAGACGAACGCGACGAGCCACGAGCGAGCGCCTCTTCAGGTCGTGTATTGCCGCACCAGCTCCGGCGTCAGCTTGCTCTCCTGAATGATATCACGAAAGAAGTATGCACTCGGCCGTGGAGCGCGGGTGCACGTGGTCCGATCGACCGCAATCAAGCCAAACTTCGGGCCATAGCCAAAATTCCATTCGAAGTTGTCCATCGCCGACCAGTAGAAGTAGCCGCGGACGTCGGCGCCGGCACGCCGCGCCCGGTCGACCGCGGCAAGATGGTCCGCAATGTACTCGACGCGGAGGCGATCGTCGTCGCAGGCCACGCCGTTCTCGGTGACGTACACCGGCAGTCCCGTCGCAGCGGCGCGTTGCAGCAGCGGCGCGAACCCCTCCGGGTACACCTCCCACCCCATCTGGCTGAGCGTGCGCTGCAAGTCCGCCGGCGCGGGCCCGCCGCTCGCCGCGTCGTAGCGCATCCGCGAGTAATACTGGATGCCGACGAAATCCGACGACTCTTTCAGCCCCGGGATCACCTGCGGTGGGCGGCCCGGGTAGCTGAACACGCCCGTCCGCAGCGCATCGAAGGAGACGCCGTTGGTCTCGGCGTCACGAAGCGTCGACATTTCACGGTCGCCGGCAGAGTCGTGGCGCAGCGGCTCGTGTGCGGTAACGGCCAAGGTGATGCCGAGGCGCGGTTTGCGGCGCGCATGCGCGCGCACGGCTTGCGCGGCCGCCGTGTGGGCGCGAAACAGATTGGTCAGCACGTCGGCGGCGACACCCGCGTCCGCGAGCCGCGGCGGGAAGTACGCGAACCGATGCCCCATCTCCGCGTGCACGGTCGGCTCGTTGATCGTACACCACTGCTCGATGAGATCACCGTACCGCCGTGCGACGAGTTCCACGAAACGGCCGAACGCCGGTAGGTTCTCCGTGCGCGAGAAGCCGCCGCGCCGCGCGAACCACAGCGGCAGAGTGAAATGGTGCAGCGTCACCCAAGGCTCGATTTCCAATTCGCGCAGCGTTTCGAGCACCCGCCGATAGTGATCCAGTTCCTTCGCCTCGATCTGTCCGTCCTCCGGCTCAATACGGGCCCACTCGATGGACAAGCGGTGCGCACGGTGCCCGAGCAGCTGCAGGAGCCGAAAGTCGTCCGCGAAGCGGTGATAGTGATCGCAAGCCATGCCCGACGGCTCGATGGCATTGGTGTCGGCCGCGTGTTCGTGCGCCCACCAATCGCTGTGCACGTTGTCACCTTCCACCTGATGCGCGGCCGTGGCACTGCCGAATACGAAATCCGGGGGGAACTGGATCGTACGTTCAATCATTTGGATGCCTCCGGAGTCCGAGTCGTCCGTCAACAGTCGAGAGTCGAGAGGGTTTCTTGTTACCTTCAACTCTCGAGTCTCGACTCTCGACGCTCAACTTCCTCCTCACTTCATCTCGCCCTGTAGATCAAAGAAGGCGTCGATGCTCGCCGCGAGTTGCTTCTTGATCTGGGCAATCGACCCCTCGATGATGTGCAAGGTGATGCGGTTCTTGCGCCCGTCTGCCATCAAGATCTCGCTGCGACCCACTTTGGCCACCATGCCGGGCTCGAAGAGCCGCATGCCGTAGACCAGCACCCGCTTACGTCCCCGACCCTCGATCAACTTGAGCCTGGCCATTGCACCTCCATCCAACGCGCCATCCGCAAGCTTCGCGTGCGGCGACGCTTTAGCACGAATTCGCAGAGCGCAGAACGCTTGTGCCCCGTCAGGAGATGCCGCCGGCAACGACCTGCGCCGCTGCGCGTGCCCGCAACGCTTGCTTGTCGACCTTGCCACTACCGAGAACGGGGAAATCCCCTTCACGGCACAGGAAGATGTGGCGCGGCACTTTGTAGCTCGCCAGCCGTTCACGGCAATAGTCGAGCAGCGCCGCTTCCGTGCAGCCTGCGTCCCGCAGGACGACGAAGGCCGCGACGTTCTCGCCGCGCCCCGGGTGGGGTACGCCGACGACATAGGCGACGGTCACCGCCGGATGCTGCTGCAGGGTCGCTTCCACCTCCGCAGCGGCCACGTTGACGCCCGCGGTCTTGATGACGTCCTTGATGCGACCGAGGAAATGGAGATGTCCGCTGGCATCGAGCCTCGCAAGGTCACCCGTGTGGAAATAGCCGGAGGCATCGAAGCATTCGGTCGGCAGCATCTTGTAGTAGTGCAGCATCAGACTAGTACCACGCACGAGCAACTCGCCTTCCTGATCCACGGCCAACGGCTGGCCGGTTTCCGGATCGGCGATGCGGAACTCCAGGCCGGGCATGGGACGGCCGTGTGAACCGGCACGGACAGGCAGCGGATCGTCCCAGCGCGATGACGCTGCCATGGGACCGGTCTCCGTCATGCCCCAGGTGCCGACGGCCTGATGATCCGGCTGAAAAAGATGCGCCGCCCAGCCCGTTTGCGCCCCGGGCCCTTTGCGCAGTTGCAGCTTGGTGCGCGCAAAGTCGGGATGCGCCACCAAGGCTTCGGCCTGATGCGGCCAGGCGAAGAACGTCGTGCATGCGTGCTGTGCCATCAGCTGCAAGGCCGCACCCGCGTCGAACACTTCCTGTAGCAATACGGCGCCGCCACGCGACAACGTCGCCAACGCCACTGCGACCAGGCCGCCGGTGAAGAAGAACGGCAAGTAGCCCCAGGTGCGGTCGTCCGCGGTCAGGCCGAGCCGGTCGGCCACGTTGTGCGCGGCCTGCAACATCGTGCCATGCGAGTGCACCACACCCTTGGGCGCGGCGGTCGTCCCGGAAGTGAAGAAGATCGTAGCGGGATCGCAGGGCACGACCTGCGCCTGCGCCGCCTCCACCCAATCGTCACCGACCGCATCGGCAGCAGCACACAGCGCGTCGAGCCGGTGCGCTGCGGGCAACCCTGCATCACCGCTCACGACGACCTCGCGCAGTGCCGGGAGCTGTGGGAGCGCGAGCGGGCGCTGCGCCCGCTCGATCCCTGGGCAGATCTCGCGGAGGATGTCGACGTAGGCATGTTTCAGGAAGTGCGCCACCGTAATGAGGACCGTCACGTCGGCGTGACGCAGCGCGTACTCGAGCTCCGGCCGGCGATGCAAAGTATTGAGCGGCACGACGACCGCTCCCAGCTTGAGGGCGCCGAACGCGCACGCCAGCCACTCGGCCCGGTTGGGCATCAGAATGCCGACACGCGTGCCCTTCGACACCCCGATGCGGCCCAGCGCCTTGGCAACGCGGTTGGCTTCACGGCTCAGGTCATGGAAACTGACGCAGCGCTCCACCGAAATCAGCGCCGGCCGCTCCGCATGCTGCCGCGCCATCTCGTCGATGAACGTTCCGATGGTGCTCATGCCCACGCTGCCTATAGGCGGCCCTGGAGGAGACAGTCAACAGCGGTGCGCCGGCGGCTGAAGCCGCCCGGCTCAAACAGTCAAGCCCGGCCAAACCAGGCTCCGTGCACCGTCGGTGGAGTGGAGTTTTTTCCAGCCGGCTTTGAGCCGGCTTTGTTGTCTCAGCCGGGTGCTTCAGCGCCCGGCACCGGCCACGACATTTTCCTGTCGTGCCGCCAACGGGCCGTCGACTTTGACTGTGGACCGCAGAGTCAAATAGAATCATGTAGAATCATGCGGGTTTCGGAGGTCGCCATGCCACCTTATCAATTCACCAAGAGTCAGGAGCTGTTCGTCCGAGCCGCCAAGTACGTCCCCAACGGCATCTACGGCCACCAGAGCCCGGTCATGCTCGTGCCGGGGGCGTATCCATACTTCTACGACCACGGGCAGGGCTCGCATGTGTGGGACGTCGACGGCAACGAGTACATCGACTACATTTGCTCGTATGGGCCGATCGTCCTCGGCCACCGTCACCCCAAAGTGGAGGAAGCGGCGCTCGCGCAGATGCGCAAGGGCAACTGCTTCAACGGACCCACCGAGCTCTGGGCCGCTCTCGCCGAGCACCTCGTCACCATCACGCCGTTTGCCGAGTGGGTGGTGTTCGCGAAGAACGGCTCCGACGTCTGCACCTGGGCCATCGAAGTGGCCCGCGAGCACACGGGCCGGCCGAAAATCATCATGGCGAAGGGCGCCTACCACGGCACGCATGCATGGTGTACACCGATGCCGGCGGGCACAACGCCGAGCGATCGTGCCGACATCCTCACGTTCAACTACAACGACCTGGCTGATCTGCGGCGGGTGGTCGAGGACCATGACGGGCAGGTCGCCGGCGTCATCATCACGCCGTTCCGCCACGATGCGTTCCACGACCAGGAGATGCCGGTGGAAGGGTTCCATCACGGCGTGCGACAGCTCTGCGACGAGAAGGGCATCGTCTTCATCCTCGACGACGTGCGCGCCGGCTTCCGCATGCACCTCGGCGGGTCCCTCGAGTACTTCGGCGTGCGGCCCGATCTCTCCTGCTACTGCAAGGCCATCGCCAACGGCTATCCGCTGTCGGCAGCTGTCGGACGCGACGGGTTGCGACCAGCGGCGGAGAACGTCTTCTTCACCGGCTCGTACTTCACCAGTGCGGTACCGATGGCGGCGGCGCTGGCCTGCTTGCAGGAACTGCAGAGCGCCGGTGGCATCGATCATATGTGGCATGTCGGTACCCTGCTCTGTCGCGGACTCGAAGAGCAAGGCCGCAGCCACGGGCTACCGGTGAACCTTACCGGCCCACCGGCGATCCCATTCATGAGCTTCAAGGACGACGCCGGCGGCTTCGAGCGCAACCAGGCGTTCGGCGCGGCGTGCGCGGCGCGCGGAGTGTACGTCCACCCACATCACAACTGGTTTCTGTCGGCGGCACACAGCGAAGCCGACATCCGGCGCACGCTCGAGGTTACGGACGAAGCCTTCCAGGTGGTCAAGCAGCAGTTCAAGTGACGGCACGCGGCGTGCGCCTCTCACCGCAAGTCATCGCCATCGGCGTCAGCCACCTGCGTCAGACCGACCGGCGCCTCGCCGCGATCATCGAGCGTGTCGGGGCGTGCACGCTGCGGCCGCGCGGGCAGATCTACGAGTCGCTGTTCCGCTCCGTGCTCTACCAGCAGCTGGCCGGCAACGCCGCCGCGGCGATCGAACGCCGCGTCAAGGCGTGCTTCGGCGGTGAGACTCCACCGCCGCTTGAATTCCTGGCTGCCAGCACGGACGCGTTACGTGCGGCCGGTTTGTCGCGTCAGAAGCTGGCGTACTTGCGCGACCTGGCGGCGCACTTTGCAGACGGCAGGTTGAATGCGCGCCGCTTGGCGCGCCTGGGCGACGGCGACCTCATCGGTGCGGTGACTGCCGTCCACGGCGTCGGCGAGTGGACCGCGCACATGCTGCTCATCTTCTCACTGGGGCGGCCGGACGTTCTGCCGGTGGGTGACTACGGCGTGCGCAAGGGTGTCCAGCGTCTCTACCGGCTGCGCGATCTACCGCAGCGGGAGCAGATGGAGCGCATTGCCGCACCATGGCGTCCCTATCGCAGCATCGCGGCCTGGTATCTGTGGCGCAGCGTGGACGCCGCAGATTGAATCAGTTCCTGAGAAACTCTCTCACCACCGTCAGGAACGCATCGAGTTGGTCGTGGTGCACCCAGTGCCCAGCCTTCTCGATATTGATCGCCTTGTAGTCCCGGAACGCCGTCGCCCGGCCGTCGATCTCGGGATCAGAAGCCCACGACTCGGTGCCACGCACGAGCAGCACCGGGCAGGTGATCTGCCCCCAGATCTCGCGGGCCTCCTTCATGTTGAAGAGGTAGGGCGATGCCGCCCGCACGTAGTTGTCGAACTTCCACAGATAGGTCGCGTCTTCGTCACGATAGGAGCCATGGATCGTCAGGTGACGGGCCTGCTCGGGGGTGAGGTGTGGATTGGCGTCGCGCATGCGCGCCACCGCCTCGTCGAGGCTCTTGTACCGATGTGGATGCCGCTGCGCCAAGCCTTGCATCTCGCCGATCCACACGCTCATGCGCTGGTGCGGCGGGGTGTCACGCAGCATCGACGGCGGCGGGCCGAGGCCCTCGATGGCGACCACCTTGCGCACGCGGTCCGGATAGACGCCGCAGTACTGCAAGGCGATCGAGCCACCCAGCGAGTGGCCGATGATGGTGATCGGAAAGAGCTGGAGTGCGTTGAGCAACTGCGTCACGTCGAGCACGTAGTCGACCATCGCGTAGGAGCCGCCGATCGCCCACTGCGAGTCACCGTGGCCGCGCAAGTCCGGGGCGATGATGTGGTAGTCGTGGCGCATCTCGGCAGCTACCCAGTCCCAATTCCGGGCATGGTCGCGGCCGCCGTGGATGAGCAGCAGCGGCGGCTTGTCGGCGTTGCCCCAGTCGACGTAATGCAGCTTCAGCCGCTGCGAGTAGAAGTAGTGGGAGGTCGGGCCGACGATCAGCTCGCGCGCCATGGCAGCTTCGCCAGAATTTCGAATTGCGAATCTCGGATTGCGAATTTCCGGAACTCGATCCTTCCAATTCGCAATTCGCGATTCGCCATTCCTAGACGACCTGGCTGACCGCCTTGACCAGCTGCGCTTTCGGCACGGCGCCGACGATCTGGTCCTTCACCTGGCCGCCCTTGAAGAGGATGAGGTTGGGGATGCCGCGCACGCCGTACTTGGAAGGCGTCTGCGGGTTGTCGTCGACGTTCATCTTCACGACTTTCAGCTTGCCGTCGTACTCCTTCGCCAACTCCGCAACGACCGGAGCGATGGCTTTGCAGGGACCGCACCACGGCGCCCAGAAATCGATCAGGACAGGCAGGTCCGCCTGCAACACCTCTTTATCGAACGACTCATCGCTCACTTGCTGAACATCAGCCACGGTTCATTCCTCCTTGGTCGTCAGCTCGTCTACTCCGACATGTCCCACACGCATATCGCTCGCCCAGCGCTCATTCAAGTACAGCAGTTTCGAACGCCGGGCCGTCTTTTCTTTTGCCGGCGGTGCGGCTAAGAGCCGCGCATGGACCTCGCGTATTCCCCAGAAGAGGAACGCTTTCGCACCGAGCTGCGCACATGGCTGCAGCAGAATCCTCCGGGCCCCGAGCCCGAACAGATGGACGAATGGGTCGCCTACGGCAAACGCTGGCAGCGCATGCTGTACGACGCCGGCTGGTGCGGCGTGGCGTGGCCGAAGGAGTACGGCGGGCGCGGCGCCACCCTCATCGAGCAGATCATCTTTCAGGAAGAAATGGCGCGTGCCAAGACACCGCTGCTCATCAACCTCGCCGGCTTGACGATGGGGGGTCCAGTCCTGATTGCGCACGGCACCGACGAGCAGAAGCGCCGCTATCTGAAGGCCATCCTCACGGCCGAGGAAATCTGGTGTCAGGGATTCTCGGAGCCCAACGCGGGCTCGGACCTGGCTGCCTTGAAGACGCGCGCCGTCCTCGACGGTGACGACTTCATCGTCACCGGCCAGAAGGTGTGGACCAGCTTCGCGCGTTACGCCGACTGGAGCATGCTGCTGGTGCGCACCGATCCGGATGCGCCGAAGCACAAGGGGATCACCTTCCTGCTGGTCGATATGCACAGCCCCGGCGTGACCGTGCGGCCGCTGAAGCAGATCAGCGGCGACGAGGACTTCAATGAAGTGTTTTTCGAAGACGTGCGGGTGCCGCGCCGGAACGTCATTGGCCACGTCAACGGCGGCTGGGAGATCGCCATCACCACGCTGATGCACGAGCGCGCCACGCTGACCTTCAGCCGACAGCTGCAGTCGCGCACGGCGCTGGCGGACATGCTCGCTTTCGCCCGGACCTGGCAGCACAACGGACGCCGCGCCACCGCCGACCCGATCATCCGCCAACAGCTGGCGCAGGCACTGATCGACAGCGCCGCAATCAGGTACACCGCCTACCGCAGCCTGACGAAGACGCTGCGCGGCGGCGTACCCGGACCCGAAGGATCAATGGAGAAACTCTTCTGGAGCGAGATGTACCAGCGCATGCTCGAGACCGCGCTGGCCATCGAGGGACCGTATGCGCAGTTGGTGAAGGGATCACCGCACGTGCCCGACAAGGGCCAGTGGCCGCATCTCATGCTGTACTCCCGCGGCCGCACCATCGCTGCCGGCAGCTCCGAGATCCAGCGCAACATCATCGCCGAGCGGGTACTCGGGCTGCCGCGGCCCAAGTGATTGGGCATTTCGGATTGCGGAAGGCGGATACATCCAAGCGCTCGCACAGCGATTGACCAGTATCTGCCCGCCGCGCACGGCGGCTTGGTTCCGGCCAAGCAAGTGTGTTGGCAAGTGCCACGTGAGTGAGCCAGCTAGCTTGAAAATCCCGTTCGGGAGACTCTCGGGTTATGGTAGCGTTGATTGATGGAGAAAGATTACCAGATGACCCTCGCGTCGCTTCATAGAACTCTGCTCCCTGCACTTGCCACCGTCAGCTTCCTCGTGTTGCAGCAGCCGGCATCTGCCGAGCCGTGTGCGAACACGTGCGCCCGCGGCCGCAGTGTGTGCGTCATGCAGGCGCGCACCGCTTACGTGGCGTGTTTGCAGAGTTGCGCCGCGGGGGATCCGCAGTGCGCCGGCACGTGCCGAACCACATCGCGCACGGCCCGCGCCACATGTCAGGCGACCCGTGACGATTGCAAGACAACGTGTCCGCCCCGATCGTCAAGCACAGGCACGTGTGCCGCAGGCTGCAGCGCCACGGCGAAGGCCAACTACGCCGACGCCGTCGCGGCGCTCCAGACATGCGTGCAGAACTGCAAAGCCAGCGGCGGCTCCGGGCTCGATGGGTGCCTGAAACAGTGCGCCGTGGGGTTGGGCAGCAGTGCCGCTACTTCTCTTGCGGCATTTCAAGGATGTCTCGCCGGCTGCCAGGGCGAGGTGGCAGGCGTGTGCTTCAGCACGACAGCGATGGAGTGCACCACGGAGTCCTGCGGACCGGGGCAGCCCTGTTCGCAGCCGAATGAGTTCTGCTCTGAACGCTGTGCCACACCTTCGCCAAGCGGGACGTGCTTCGACTCGAGCACCTTACAATGTACCGATCAAACGTGTTCGCCGACGCAACCGTGCCCCCAGGCCAACCAGACGTGCCTGCCCACGTGCCCGCCGCCACTCCCGCAGGGCAAGTGCTTCGACACAACCACCAAGCAATGCACCGACCAAAGCTGTGACCGGGGGCATCGCTGCACGCTCCCGAACCAGATCTGCACCCTGCAGTGTCCACCGCCCACACCGGTGGCGCAGTGTTCCAGTGTGCCATGCGGTGGCGCCTGCATCCTCGCTTCCGACTGCCCGCCGGGCGCCGTGTGCCCCGAGTTGCGTCAACGCGGTCAGTGCGCGCCTGACGCGAACGGGAATTGCGGGTGCGTGCCGGTCTCTCCGCGCCCAACGCCCACCGCACGAGCGACACCGACGCCGCAATGCCAGGACGTGCCCTGTGGTGGCACATGCACGATTGGTCCCTCCTGCCGCTCCGGCGAGCCGTGCCCCGAGTTTCCCACGCGGCTTGGTCAGTGCACTCCCGACGCAGCCGGGAATTGTGCGTGCGTACCGATGCCGCTGCCGACGCCCAGCGCGAGACCGACGTGCGCGAGCGACGCTGATTGCGACGATGCTAACAGCTGCACGGCGGATCATTGCGTCAACGGCAAGTGCGAACATGCATGCGTCTGTGTGACTGCGAGCGGGACATCCACATGTTGCAGGGGCCCCGGGGAGCTCTGTGTTCCACCCTGTGGGGCAGACGCAGCGGGCACCTGCGGCGGGGTGTGTCCGCCTGGTGCCGACTGCGAGATTCAGCCCACTGCACAGGCGGGCTGCGGATGCGTCTCGGGTGCGGGCGGTCCTTGCGGCGGCAACGTGTTCTCACCGCCACCAGTGTGCGCGTCGGGACTGGTGTGCCAGCAGCGCCTGCCCGACGCCATCGGCGTGTGCGTGACGCCGAATTGTGTCCCGCTGTTCGCCTCCGGCTGCTCGCAGACATCCGATTGCTGCTTGCCCTGCGGCAACGGCACGCGCGCCCCGTGCGCCGTTTGCCTCAACGGAACGTGCGTTGGGGCCCCGTGAGGTCCACTACGCCTGCCGGCAAGCGCAGCGGAAATGCGAGGTGATTGCGGAATGCGGAGTTGAAGGAAGCGCTTCCGCCAATCCGCAATCACTCCATCACTTCAATCTCGAATCCCATCTCAGCGATCATCCGATGCGCGTCGCTGGACGCTTGCCCCGGTGTGGTGAGGTAGCCGTCGACGAAGATGGAGTTCGCCGGGTACAGC
>DATKMS010000009.1:0-3403 GCA_035541735.1 Candidatus Margulisiibacteriota bacterium | reverse complement strand
ATACAGGGGGAGGTGATCGGCATATTTCGAGCTGACCACGTGGGCCAATAACCCTGCCCCTGGTCGTCCCTTCTCGATCGGCCGTCTCGGGAGCGTGGCTTGCACCACGCCCTGCTGGCAGCTCGCACAGGCGTACTTCGGCCGCACATACTCGCGGATCACAAACGACGCCGGCACGTAGTCCAGCTCCTCGGTGGTGTCCGCGCCGATGCGCACCTTCGCGGTGTCGCAGGTCGCACAGTGCCGCTCGCTGGCCGGGGGCACCAGCTCGATTTGTTCGCGTGTCAGATCAGCGGGCAATCGGCGCCGGCCTGGATGACGCCGGCGTACAGGCGCACATTCGGCGGTGTCGTCCCGCCGGGACTCGTCTGTGGTTTCGGGCTGTACCGGCCCCGCCACCACGGGCTCGAAGGGCAGCAGGCCTTGCTCGACTACTGGCACACCCTTTTCGCTGCGTCGCCCGAATAGGCGATGCGTCAGCAACTGGATTCGCTGCCGGAGCGCCGCGTTCTCTTTGTTGAGCCTATCGATCTCGTGGCTGAGTTCGTCGAGGACTGCTTGGGGTTCTGCGCCGCTCGTCACCACCACACCACCACCGCGAGCGTTCCTAAGCATCGTCGGTCACAATGTCGAGAGGACAGGTGCGCCATGCGCAATATTTTATCGCGTGGCGACATGTGGCCGCTCGTACCGCACACGTTGGCGGACCACTTCGATGCCTTCGAGCAGCAAGTACAGCTCGCGAGCGTTGATTTCGTCTCGGTCGAGCACCGCGAAGGTGCCGCGATCCAAGCGTTTGTACAGCAGCCAGAATCCGCCCGGCTCCCAGACCAATAATTTCACCCTGTCTCGGCGGCGACTAAAGAAGGCAAAAACATGGCCCGACAGTGGGTCTTGGCGCAGCACCTCCTGCACCTGGGCGCTGAGCCGATCGAAGGACCGGCGCAGGTCGGTCGCGCCGCGTGCGACGAAGACCCGCACGGACGCCGGCAGGGTCAGCATGCGGTCCGCAGGGCCTGGAGCACCCGCTGCAGGGTTTCAGTATCGGCCCCCGCCGGTACGCGCAGTACATGCCCGGTGCGCAGGACGACCTCCAGAACGGGCGGTGTCGTTGGAACGGTCGCCGGCCGTGGCACTTCGGTGAACACCACCGCGTTGCTGGCTGGTGCGCTCTCGGACGCAAGGTTCACCGGTTCACCGGCACGCCGAAAGACCTGCCGCCACCACGTCAGCGTGCTCAGGGGAATCCCGCGTTGCTGCCCATACGCCCGCAGCGTCAACCCGCTGCACTGCCACCGTGCCAACACGCGGCGCATCTGCCGCGCCCGTGGCGATGTCGTTGACCCCAATCTCCCCATTGATCCGTACCTCCGGCAGTATTCTGCGCCATCGGCGGCCGGCTGGGCGAGATGTAATTGGTCACCCGTTTACGTAGATCTCGGCCAAGTGCCTGTATTTGTCCGTCGACACGTCGGTGTAGTCGCTGTGCGCCGTTCCGGCCATTGCCAGGAAAGCATCTAGTGCAGCCTGTCGTCTCCCCGTGGGAGAGATTTTCGACACGGACTTCCTTGCGGGCTTCTTGGTCTTCCCCCCATTGCCCAGCGATCTGTTCAGTACCACGATCAGCCGACGGCGATCCTTCACCGGCAGCCGCCGCACTTGCTCAATGATCCGTTCCAGCTTCTCCATCTGAGCACCGATGTCGCAGCCTCAATGCGGTTCATCCGCTGCCGTGGTGTCCTCGGCTTCGCTTGGCACCGGGACTAGTTTGTCCGTCACGGGTGCGTACTTGAACGCCAGTTCGCCGTCGGCCGCGTCGATCTCCACCCGCCCGCCATCTCGCAGCTTGCCGAACAGGATGTCGTCCGCAAGCACCCGCTTGATGTCGGTCTGGATCAAGCGCGCCATCGGGCGGGCGCCGAAGGTCGGATCGTAGCCCTTCTCGGCGAGATAGCGGCGCGCCGCCGCCGTGATCTGGATGAAGACCTTCTTCTCGTTCAGCTGCGCGTCCAGCTCCATGATGAACTTGTCGACGACCTTCTCGATGATGGGCGGCGGCAGCGAGGCGAACTGGACAATCGCGTCGAGCCGGTTGCGGAACTCAGGACTGAACAGGCGTTCGATTGCTTTCGCGCCCTTTTCGGCGTTGCTGCGCCCGCCGAAGCCGATGGCTGCGGCCGCCATCTCCTGCGCGCCGGCGTTGGTCGTCATGATGAGGATAACGTTGCGGAAGTCGGCTTTGCGGCCGTTGTTGTCGGTCAACGTCGCATGATCCATCACCTGCAGCAGAATGTTGAACAGATTGGGATGCGCCTTCTCGATCTCGTCGAGCAGCAACACCGCATGCGGCGTCTTGCGGATCGCGTCGGTCAACAGGCCCCCCTGATCGAAGCCCACGTACCCCGGCGGCGCACCGATGAGCCGCGAGACGGTGTGCGCTTCCATGTACTCGCTCATGTCGTAGCGGATGAACTCGATGCCCAGCGCCGATGCCAGTTGCTTGGCCACTTCGGTCTTGCCGACCCCCGTCGGGCCAGCGAACAGAAATGAGCCGACCGGCTTCTCCGGATGCCCAAGGCCGGCGCGCGCCAGCTTGATCGCCGACGCCAGCGTGTGCAGCGCCTCGTCCTGCCCGAAGACGGTCAGCTTCAGGTCTCGTTCCAACGTCTCGAGCCGCTCCCGGTCGGACACCGAAACGCTCCGCGGTGGGATCTTGGCCATGGTGGCGACGATGTGCTCGACGTCCTTCGTGCGCACGGTCTTCTTGCGCTGTCCGGGCGCCTGCATCTGCAGCGTGGCACCCGCTTCGTCGATGACGTCGATCGCCTTGTCGGGCAGGTGCCGGTCATTGATATAGCGGGACGACAGCTCCGCCGCCGCGCGGATGGCGCCGCGGGTGTAGGTCACACCGTGGTGCTCCTCGTAGTGCCGCTTCAACCCCTTCAAGATCTCGTGAGCTTCGTCGACACTGGGCTCCGGAACCTCGATCTTCTGGAATCGGCGGGCCAGCGCACGGTCGCGTTCGAAGTAGCTCTTGTAGTCGTGGTACGTCGTCGCGCCGATGCAGCGCAACTCGCCCGACTGCAGCACCGGCTTGAGAATGTTCGACGCGTCGAGCGACCCCCCGCTCGCCGCTCCCGCTCCGACGACGGTGTGGATCTCGTCGATGAACAGGATGGCGCCGGGCTGCTTGCGCAACGCCGTCAGGACGCCCTTGAGTCGTTGCTCGAAGTCGCCCCGGAAACGCGTCCCCGCCAGCAGTGCGCCCATGTCGAGCGCATAGACCTTGGCATTGCGGAGCGCCGGCGGCACCTTGCCCTGATGAATCTGCAACGCCAGCCCTTCGGCCAGCGCCGTCTTCCCCACGCCGGCTTCGCCGACGAACACCGGGTTGTTCTTGCGC
>DATKMS010000008.1:0-12891 GCA_035541735.1 Candidatus Margulisiibacteriota bacterium | reverse complement strand
AAGCGGTACTCCGGGCCGCTGGTGTTCGCCAATGATCTCGACTGCTTTCCGGTGAAGTAGCGCCGCCATGCGTACGCGGACGCTCCTGTTTCTTGTTCATCCGGATTCTCCAGGTCACTTGTCCGGGTGCGGGGCCAGGTCTCGACCCATGACCGAAGCGCTGGTCCTTGTCTCGTTGGCGGGCGTGCTCGCGTGCGGCGCATGCGGCGAGTCGGCCGGGCCAACGCGAACCGCCGTCGCGGTGGACGTGTCGACGCCGTGCCGCGCGGTCCCGGACGACTTCCTCGGAGTGTCGGTGGAGTGGAACAGCGTGCGCGAGTACCTGGGCGACGGCACCGGTCATGCTCGCGCCGCGGCCGTGACCCTGCTCGCGGCGTTCGCCGCCGACGGGCACCGGCCCGAGGTGCGGATCGGCGGCAACAGCGAGGACCAGGCGTGGTGGAACCCGAGCGGCCTGGCCCGACCGGCGGGTGTCCTCCACGATCTCGAGCTCCAGCTCTGAAGAGTCTCCAAGCGCGAGTCGGACGGGGAATAAATGGGACCCACCAGGTTCGCTGACCAGTTGACGAGAAATCAGCATTGCGTCGATGAGAGTACGGGCGCTTTTTCGGTCTGCTTCGATCCGATCGCCGACGCACGGGTGCGTTGACGCGCAACTGCCCGTATTGAAGATGGCGATCGTCGGAAGAAAACGAGGGTACACCGTCATGGCGGCACGTTTCGAACCGGAGCGAGCAGCTCCACGATGCGTAACGGTCCGACCCGCGGTCCCGCCCTGGTGCGTAACAAGGGATGGAACCATCCCGCAGATTTCCGTCAACACGCACGGCCGTTGTAATCCGGCGACCGCGGTCTCCTCGGCGAGGCGTTGGCAAGGGACTGGAAGGCCGCCAATGAACAGTAGCCGCAAGTCCGGGTATTCAGCCCACAGAACTGGATCAAGGCGAAGACCCGCCTGTCCGCGATCAATCAAGCCATCCGCGGATACTTCGCCATGCTGCCGACGCTGCCGGGGGGCAAGGAGCAGAGCAAGCGGCTGAAGGAAGCGATGACGCTACTCAACGAGGACTTTGAGTACCGCTGGGCCGCTGACTGAACCAACCGCCCTATTGCTTGGCGGGGGGCCTGTCGCGGCCGGGCGGGACAGTCAGCGTGCCGTCCAACCAGGACGCTCACAAGCGTTTGGACACCGGTGTCCAAAGTGTACCCGATTCAGCCACTTTCAGCCACATCGGAACGAAAAAACATCAATGATTTCAACGTTTCGACCGGGTTCAAATCCCGTCGGGGACGCTTTATCCGGCCTGTTTATCCATCACCCCGTCTACCGGTTGGGAGGCGCGGCGGGGAAAACGGCGGCAGCGTCAGACATCTGCCCGTTACGGCAATTCACCCGTTTATGCGCATATACCCGACGCCTACCTCGAATGCTGAGGACAACTCGTCTCCGCGCTGCTGCGCGACCACGCCGCCAGGCTGGAGGTGGTTCCGGTGCCGGCACTCAATCCAGTGGTTCCCTACGAAGATCTACCGTTGCCGCGCGTCGAAGGCTGGCGCGGGGATCGTCCCGGCAACCCGGCACCGTGAACCGCTCGCCACGGCGGGCGCCAATCCTTACCGAAATCCTTACCGGGCCATCATGGCTCTTAACCCGTCCCTGCGCCCATAGTTTCGGATGTGGGAAGGATCCTCCGAGACAGATACTGCGCGAGATCGTGGCGTTCCGGCACCCAGGTTCCATGATTGACGCGCCGTCGCCACAGACATGGTGAACCAATGCGCATCGCCCCTCCTCGCACGAATCTCACGCTCGTAGCTCTCGCCGTGATGGCCAGCGCCGCCGTGGTCGCGGCAGCATGGCCTCGTCGTGCCGTCGCAGCCGCCATCATCAGTGTCAACACCGTCGTCGACGAAGACGTCGACAACGGCGATTGCTCGCTGCGTGAGGCCATCATCGCGGCCAACACCAATGCCAACTACCACGGTTGTCTCGCCGCGGGCGCCGGCGCCGGCGATACCATTGCGTTCGAGATCGGGTCCGGCACGCCGACGATCACCCTCGGCGCCACGCCGCTGCCAGCCATCACGGAAGCGGTGACCATCGATGGCGGCCCCGGGCGCGTCGAGCTGCGCGGTCCCGGTGGACCACTGGTCAGCGGGCACCACGGCCTCACCGTCGGCTCCACCGCCGGTGGAACGACGATCCGGCGCCTGGTGGTCAACAACGCCGCCGACGACGGCATCTTCATCGACGCCGACGACGTGTCCATCGTCGGCTGCTTGATCGGCACGGACGCCACCGGCATGACCGCCGTGCCCAACCAGGGCTTTGGCATCCAGGTGTTCGGCCGCGACGGTGTGCGCATCGGCGGCGCCACCTCCGGCGGTCCGTGCAGCGGCGATTGCAACGTCATCTCGGGCGCGACCAACTTCAAGGCCAACGTCCTGCTCGACCTGCACAGCACCAACGCCTTCGTGCGCGGCAATTTCATCGGCACCGACGTCACCGGCACGGCTGCGATCACCCCCCAAGACGTGCAGGGAATCATCGACAAGGGGAGTTCCAACCGCATCGGCGGCACGACCAACACCACACCCGGCGGCGCATGCACCGGAGACTGCAACCTGATCTCCGGCAACAACATCAACGGCGGAATCGTCATCGACCAGGCAGCGATCGGCTCGGTGGTGCGGGGGAATTTCGTTGGCACGGACGTGACCGGCAACGAGTCGATCAGCAACGGCATCTCGGAGGGCTTCTCCGAGGGCATCCTCAGCTATGCAAGCGGCGCGACGATCGGCGGCACGACCCCGGAGGCCCGCAACGTCGTCTCCGGCAACAAGGGCACCGGCATCCAGATCGACGGCATCAACACGGTCGTGCAGGGCAACTACCTCGGCACCAACTCGGCCGGTACGGCCGCGGTGCCCAACAGCGGCCCGGGTGTCACGGTCTATCAAGCCGACTCCGCGATGATCGGGGGGACCGCCCCGGGCGCCGGCAACTTGATCTCCGGCGCCTCCAACAACGGCGCCACCGGTGTCCAGATCCTCCAATCCGGCAATGCCCACATCGTCGGCAACCTCATCGGTACCGCCGCCGACGGCATCACTCCCCTGCCCAATCAATTCGACGGCGTGGCGATCTACCTCGAGTCGCAGCAGAACACCGTCGGCGGCCAGCAGGCCGGCTCGGGCAACACGATCGCCTTCAACGGCCGCAACGGCGTGACCATCGACAACGACGTCCCCGCGGTGCGCGGCAACACGATTCGCGGCAATTCGATCTATGCCAACACCGCTGCGGGAATCGCGTTCATCTTGGGCGGCAACGACGACCTCGCCCCGCCCACCATCGACGGCGTCAATCCGCTGCACGGCACCGCCTGCGCGCCGTGCGTGGTCGAGATCTTCTCCGACTCGGGAGACCAGGGCCGCGTCTTCGAGGGGACCGTCTTCACCAATGACGGCACCTGGACGTTCGCCGGGGCGCTGAGCGGCCCGCACGTCACCGCAACCAATACGGACATCAGCAACAACACGTCGCCGTTCTCCGCGCCGTTCGCGCTCACCTCGCCGACCCCCACCCCCTCCTGCACGCCGGCACGGTCCAAAACCGTCGCCACGCCGACCGCGACGCCGACCCGCACCGCGACCGCAACGGCAACTGGCACGCCCACCAGCGTCCCGTCGGCCACGCCGGTGCCGAGTGCGACGACGACCGCGACGCGCAGCGCTACGCCGAGCGCCTCGACGACCGCGCTCGCTACCGCCAGCGGCACCGCGACCGCCACGGTGACACCCGCGCTGACCGCGTCTGCAACCGCGACGGCCTCTGTCGTGCCGTGCATAGGCGATTGCGACGGCAACCATGTCGTCTCGATCGATGAGCTGATCGCTGGCGTCGGCATCGCGCTCGGCAATCAGCCGCCGGGCACCTGCCCGGCAATGGAAGACTCCGCGGGTCAGATCGACATCGCACAGCTGATCAAGGCGGTGCGCAACGCGCTGGTCGGCTGCGGCGCGGCCGCGTAGTCGGCGCGATCGCGCGCGCATCGCTCCCGTCGACGTGTAATCGGCGTGGGGTCTGACCCCGGATCGGCTTTGAAGATAGACCCCACCCGAAGTCAGCCAACCGGCCGCTATGTTGAAGATGTTGCGTGGTGCACGGGGCTCACAATTGGACGCCGATCGGGGTCAATATCGGAAGCCGAATCACACTCCGGGACCCAATCTGGGCATATTGTCACCGCCGAACGCGCGAAAAAGCAGCTGCGACATTCCCCTGCCCGGTGCAAACCGGTGGCCCACGGCTCGTCGGCTGGTGATGTCGTCATCAATCTCCATGCTGTCACGCCCGTGCTGCGCTCAGACACTTGGGGATTGCGCTTGCAAGCACCGATAAGCGCCGCGGCAGCTTGGGGATTGCGGTTTCAAGCACGCGGATCGAGTCGGTAGACTTCCCAAATGGGCATTTGGGCGCGGGGAGACGGCGCGGACATTGCCTGGAGGACAAAACCGACCTCGGAATGAGCCGCGGGCGCTTGGGGACAGCCATTACAAGACCGTATTCACCGCGAGCCGCGCCAACCTGCCGCAATGTCCCATCCCCGGGTCCCGCCATCGCCGCCAGCAGGGGATGCGAAGACTCCCGCACCGCGCAACCCGACTCCGGGCGCGTTTTAGTTCTCAACGGCCCGCACACCGAGCGAGGCTCCTTGCTCGACGCGCCACGGTTGTAGTAGTGCGCCACCCAGACCCATCGCATGACCTACTGGCTCGACTTGTTCACCGGCACCACGTGGGACGAGTTTCGCCAAGCCAGAGCGACGATTACGGGCTTCCGCGTTTCGCAACGGTCGGGCGCGAAGCGCGTCAAGCCGGGAGATATCTTCTTATGCTACCTTGCCGACGTCACGCGATGGGTCGGCGCGCTTGAAGTCGTCGGCTGTCACGGTGCCAAACAAGACCTCTTACGCGGTGTCCCGGTCCGGCCCTTACCCCGACCTTGGGCTGGACCATCTTGAATCATCACGCCCCACTTGGGGAAATGCAACAAAGGGCCGGACAACGCAACTGCAAGCAACTTCCTGTGCGCTCTATTGTCCGGTTGACGTTCCCAGATTTCGGGAACCTTCCCATCGCTGGGGCTGGGCTCCCGGCAAGGGCCAAGTGGACAGCTACGGATTCGTGGTGACCGGCATGGTCCACCGGTCGGTACAGCACTGCTCGCTGCTTGGCACTCACGAACCCTGTAACGGTGCGTGTTGCGACCAGCCCGTGGATCAAATACTCTCACCCCGCTAACATCCGGCTGGAGGATACAACATGTTCGGAATCGGCTTCCCGGAATTGATTGTCATTATGGTCGTCGCTCTGCTCGTGTTTGGACCCGGCAGACTCCCCGAGATCGGCACCGCCCTCGGCAAAGGTATCCGTGACTTCAAGAAGGCGTTCGAGGGTGTAGAGGACGAGCCCAAGACCATTGAAATCAAACCGGGACCACCGCAAGCGTAAACCCGACTCACCAGATACCCACAGGGGTCTTGGTGTGTTTGGTCCAAGTCCGAGGACCGGGGTTCCCAGGTTGACGCCCATTAGGGGTGAAACCTTCTGGATCGGGTAGGGATGTTGCCGGAGCCGGATGTGGCGTGAGCACCTACTGGGATAGGGTACGCAGTGCGTCGGTTCTTGCCCGCTTGTACTCCTCATCTGAAATCACGCCCCGATCATGCAGATCCTTCAGCTGATTGAGTCGCTGTTCAATCGAATCGGTTGCATGGGCTGATCCAGGGACCTCAACACGTTCGAGCACCACTTCAACGGGTTGGTCGCCGAAGGTCTTGACGCTTCGGAAGGCACTGAGGATGCCGAGCGTGAACACATAGCCAACAACCCGCCCACCGCCCACGGATTCTTTTAGAACACCCTCGACTGGGCGATAACCGTCCGCTTCGATGCGGTAGCGAAATGGTTCCTGACCCAGCGACTTACTTGGCGTGCTGAACTCCACCGGCGTGGTGCCGATGATCCGATTGTTCACCGTGACTGTTGCGCCGGGAGGTAGGCTGCGGAACATCGCGGTTTCTGTGCAACCGGCGAGGAGCAGGAAAAGCACCGTCGCTACTGCCTTCATCATGGGTGGTCCTACCGGAACCCCAGCGTGGAATCAAAGAACCTCTGCACGCCTGTGTTGCCGAGGGGTCGTTCCGCCAGAGGCCCCCTCTGGTCCACCTGCGCGGGCGCTTTGGTGCGTGCTTACCGTTGCCCGCCACGCAGCCAGTCGAGCCACGCCGGTGAGAGCCAGAAATACACCGCCCCAACCGCCGAAGAATGCGCGCCATGCCAGGATGTAGACCGCGTTGAGCACGGCGACGGCAACAAACAGCCGCTGGTCTTCGGGAGAGGGATGACTCACACTGCAATTTTACCACAGCATCTTCGTTGGGCGGCGTGAACACGCCCCAGGCAAAGGCTGATCCTGCATTGATTACCCGGATCGCCATTCAGCACACAATCTGTAGCTGCGGCAGTGCAACGAGTGGTTATGTTACTGTTGCCGAGGGGTCATTCCGCCAGAGGCCCCGCGAAGGGCTGGATGGGACCGAGGTCGCCATCACGGTCCGTGGAGCTTCGGTGTAGAGCCTCGGCGGCGCAGGCGTTTCGGATGAGCTTTCCGCCTGCGCCTTCTTGTTGTGGAGAACGCTGTGGGCGCTCCAATCCAGCCAAGCAGCCCGGTACTTGTGGTTCAGTAGCGTCTTCACAGTCGCGGTCATACCGGTGATCTGCTTCCCCTATGCTTTGAGGTTCACGGTGGTTGAACAGCACCCGGCACGTATGACATCAGTTCAAAAAACGCAGTGCGTCCGGAGTCCTGAAGATTAGGAGGCAGGCATCATGGCAGCTGGAGATCAATCCCTTGGGGTGGCTCGACTGCTCCTCTGGCTGTCGGCCATCGGCGTCGTCGTATACTCGGCGGCGTACATTGGCGGTTTACGCCTGAGCCAGGGCGTGCCCGATTGTGGGCGGCAACTCCAGATCGCCCAGCTGCCCTCCAGCCTGTGGACCGCAACCGCTGCTGCCCTCGGTGCATTGGGTATTGGTCGCAAGCGCAGATGGGGACTCTTCATGGCGATTGCGGCGGCAAGTGCGGCTCTCTACATCGGTCTGCTCGACATCACGTTCGATGTTCGGAACGATATCTACCGGATGCCGTGGCGTGATCTGGCACCTGAACTTTTTGCGAACGCAGTGTGCACCCTTCTGCCGCTCTATCTTTTCGTCGCTGTCCTGCGAGCCCCAGCCTGGGAGTAGGATCAGCGGGCAAACCGGGCGATCGCCACGCGCTAACTGCAGCCGGGCAGAATACAAGCCTGGCCATTGGTCAAGACCGTGCCCACTCTGCAGAACGGCAGGGGGTCGCTCAATACATTCGGTTCTATGCTGGCGCAGGCGTCGATCGCAACAATCTGGATCGCGTTGGGGCAGAGACTGGTCAGTGAAGTAGTACCCAGCGTGCTGTCATAGGAATGCATCGTTTGCGCGTAGCAATCGGCACCTTGAATGACGACGCCGTCGATCGCGTAGCCGAGACCTGCAAGCAAGGTCAGCCCGGCGACGAGCGCAAATCCGGTGACCGCGCCGGCAGAGCGGGTGCATATCCTGTACGCGCCGAGGCCAATCAGCGCAATCGCCAGGGCGACCAGCATCGGTATCGCGAGGGCGGGTGCGGCATGACCAATTGGGGCGGTGGTGACAGAACCCATAGTCGTAGGCTGGGCGAATACCGCCAGCGGTGACGCGAGCGCGGCAGAAGCCACAGCGACTGGAAGTGATCGACCAAGCTTCATGAAACATCCCCTCCGTGCGCGCACCAGGCGTTCATAAGAGGTGTTCTTTGTGCCGCATTCGGCCTCCGCGATCAAGCCCAAACGCCGGTGGTGCCCGGCGCGCGATCAGAACTGGGGTCCCGTACAGGGGGCCCCACCACACACGTCTGTGACCGAGCCGTGCGGATGCCAGAAGGTGTCCTTGAGCGCCTGCGCGGCCGGAATCTGTGGCGTGTCATCGTGCGGATCGTGCCCGGTGCGCGGCGGCCGGTTGTCGAGGGGCGAGAGATCGGCCCCCGTGTCGAACAGGAAGTAGGCCGAGTGCTTGTACGGGTACTTGGCAATCGGCGTGATGCCGAAGCCGTGTTCGCCGCCGAATTCTCGATTGGCCGCCACGTACGGGACGTGGCCCTCTGCGGCGACGGTACGGGCCTCGACCTGCAGCGCGAACTCACTCACCTGGTGATCGCCCACGGCGCCGAGCAGGAGCACAGCATGGCTCGGTGTCTTTGGGTATGGGTGTTGGGTGAGGTGCTGCGCGTGACCGTTGGTCTCGCCACGATCCCACAGCATCTGCACGATGTTGAGTGCGATCAGCTGGGTGAAGGGGTTGGGATAGGAGACGTCGAGGACCGCCTTGTAGATGTCGAAGTCCACGCTGCGGTTGAGCAGCGTCGAATAGTTCATGCCCGCCTCGGCCAGCACGCATTGCCGGAAGTCGCTGGCCACGGCACACAGCGCCCCGCCCAGGATGGCGCCCTGGCTGTTGCCGTCGAAATACAACTCGCGGGTATTGAGCGCGGGCGCGCCGTCGATCTGGAAGGCCGCGTTGCTCGTGAAGCCTTGAGCGTGCTTCATCAACCTGCCGAGGAAGAGGAAGTTGAGCAGCCCCTGCTGCAACCGGTCGGCCAGGGTCGCGAAGTGCGAGAGGTCCTGCAGCACGTCGATGGCGTTGCCGATGTCCTCCTCGGCCATGCCGATCCAGTCGGTGGCGCAGTAAGCAACGTTGTAGGTGGCGGCCATCGGCCGCACGAGCCTGCCGTTGACTTCGCTCTGATCGCCGAGGAGCCCGTGACCGTAGAGGCTCATGCGCGCCGGGCCGGAAATGCTGCTGTTCGGCAGGTTGCAGGTGAACGTCGCCGTGAAGGGTTGCGCCTGTCGTACCGGCAGGCCGTCGGCGCCCAGGGCGAAGCGCTGGCCAGGGCTGCCGTCACCGGTCAGGTAGAGCGGCACCTCGAACGTGCCTTGGATGCGGCGGCGGAATTGCGGCGACGGATTCTCCTGGACCGACGTCACCGTGAAGTTCGGCGCATTCTTGCCGAGCGCCTTGAAGGCGTCGTCGCGGATGTGGAGCATGCGCCCGGCGTTGCTCAGGGTGCTGGCGACGGTGAAGTCCCAGGCGAGCTGCAGGGTGCTGCGCTCGATGCCCGCCTTCTGCAGCGTTTTGAAGATCTTTTCCATCGCGGCGCGGCGTGACTCGAAGGCCGCGTCGGTGGTGCAGGTCGCGTCACGGTAGGCCGCGAAGGCAGGCGAGGGAGCCAGCGGGTTGCCAGCGCCATCGACGAGATTGCGCACGGCGACGATGTAGTGATGCCCGTCGGTAAAGTTGATGGCCGGTCGGACGATCAGCGATTGGCTACCGGGCGCCGACAGCAGGTCGCGCTCGGCCCACAGCGGCCAGCGCTTGCCACCTTTCGTGTCGATGATGACGATGGGTGAGTCGGCGTCGAGGGACCGTGCGATGTTGTTGATCGCGGGCGCATCCGAGCGCGTGAGGTCCGCGGCTGGCATCCAGAAGAGCAGGGCAGCACCGGGGCTGAAGCCGTCGGCGCGGTTGAGTTCCTCCGCCTCGAGCGGCACCGCGGACGTATTCTTCGGCAGTGCCTCGGCGGTGAAATGGATGCGGCGGTGGGTACCGGTCGCCTTGTCAACGACCGTGAAGTAGTCGTTCGGGAACGGCAGCATGCACTGCTCCGGCACCAGGGGGTCGCAGAACGCCTGCTGCGAGAGGTCGATGCCGAGGCCAGCGGGGTCGACGCAGGCCGCAGGCAGCCGCGTGGCAACCGACAGCAGAAACAGCGCGGCGAGGCACGATGAGCGCATACGCATGGTTGGGTCCTCCCTGTTCGACGGTGGGAGCAGCCTATCCCAACGACGCGCCCGCTGTCGATGGGAATTCGATAGCCCCTTGTCGGCACGGTACCACGGTTGTATGCACTGCGACGGCTCGGGCAGCTGAGCCGAACCGATTCTGCGCGGAGGATCTGCTGTCATGCGTGCGACCACCCTCCATTTGCACACCGCCGTGCGCATCGCGCCGGTCGATCCCCGCATCTTCGGCGGCTTCCTCGAACACATGGGGCGTGCCGTGTACGAAGGCGTCTACGATCCGACGAGCGCGCACGCTGACGCCGCCGGGTTCCGCACAGATGTGCTCGCCGCTCTGCGCCGTTTGCGCTTCACCGTCATGCGCTACCCCGGCGGCAACTTCGTCTCCGGCTATCACTGGGAGGACGGCATCGGCCCGCGTGACCAGCGCCCGCTGCGCGTCGAGAAGGCCTGGGACAGTAAAGAACCGAATCACGTCGGCACCGACGAGTTCATGTCCCTGTGTCGCACCATGGGCTGGCAGCCCATGATCACTGTCAATCTGGGTACCGGCAGCGCCGACGAAGCGCGCCACTGGGTAGAGTACTGCAACGGCCGCAGCGGCACGCAATATGGCGACCGGCGCGCGGCGAATGGACAGCGCGAGCCCTACGGCGTGGCCCTGTGGTGCCTCGGCAATGAAATGGACGGGCCCTGGCAACTGGGCCACTGCTCCGCCGAAGAGTATGCAGCGCGAGCGCAAGCGGCGGCGCGGCTGATGCGCAGCGTCGACGCATCGATCGAAACCGTCGCCTGCGGCTCGTCGGCCCCTTTCATGCCGACTTTCGCCGACTGGGACGCGCGTGTGCTGGAAAACATCGACGACCAGGCCGACTACATCAGTCTGCACCGCTATGTCGGCAACTGGAGCGGCGACACCCGCGACTACCTGGCGGTCACCAACAGCATCGACCGGCAGATCGAAGACATCGACGCCGTCGCCCGCGCCGTGCAGGCGAAGCGGAAATCCGGCAAACGCATCTTGCTGAGCTTCGACGAATGGAACGTTTGGTACAAGACGCTCGACATCACCGGCAACACGGCAAAGGGCGAGTTCCCCGCGCACCTCATCGAGGAAGTCTACAACCTCGAGGACGCGCTGGTCGTCGCCGGCTTCCTCAACAGCTTCGTCCGCCATGCCGACAGCGTGAAGGTCGCGAACCTGGCGCAGATCGTCAACGTCATCGCCCCGGTCTTGACCCGCGGCGACGCTCTCCTGATCCAGTCGATCTTCTACCCGATCGAAATGTTCGCGACCCGCCGCCGTGGCGTGGCTCTGCGCGTTGCAGTCGAAGGGCCGCGCTACCACAGCGAGAGTTACGGCGACGCCGATGAGATCGACTGCAGTGCCATCCTCGACCGCAACCAGGTGCACGTCTTCATGACCAACCGCCATCTCGACGAGGCGGCGACAGTGACGGTGGCGGTGGCGGATCGCCGCATCGTGCGGACGCGTGCAGCGGAGATCCTCAGCGGTCCCAGCGCGCACGCCGAGAATTCGTTCGAGCATCCCGCGGTGATTTGCAGCGCGCCACTCGCTGGCGTGACGCTCAGCAGCGGCCGGGCAGACGTTCCGCTGTCGCCGCTCTCCTTCGCCGCAGTCACATTCGAATTGGAGTGAGCGTCACGCCTGCGGTGATCCAATCACTGAGACCCTGATGCACGTCCCGCGGGCGCCACACCGTTGGGCAGTCACCTGGAAGCACGCCAGGGCTATCCAGCAACGCTTGGCGCCGTTGGTGCGGCAGGTTCCACTGGATAGTGCGCCGCGCTTCGTCGCCGGACTCGACGCAGCCTTCTCGCCTGACGACCGGTGTTGTCTCGCGGCGGCTGTGGTGTGGGACATGCGCGAGCAGGCCGTCATCGAGCAGCAGGTTGCCGTGCGGCGGTTGACGTTTCCCTATGTGCCGGGGTTGCTCTCGTTTCGTGAAGCGCCGGCGGTGCTGGCCGCGCTGCGCAAGCTGCGCACGGAGCCGGATGTGCTCATCTACGACGGTCACGGCCGTGCCCATCCACGGCGCTTCGGCGTTGCCTGTCACGTCGGCGTCATCCTCAACCGCCCGATGATCGGTTGCGCCAAGACCCGGCTGATTGGGACACACCGCGCACCGGGATGGAGGCGCGGCTCAGTCGCGCCGCTGATCGACGCTGGCGAGGTCATCGGCAACGTGCTGCGCACGCAAGATGGCATCAACCCGGTGTTCGTCAGCGTCGGTCACCGGATCGATTTGACCGGCGCGCAGCAGATCATCCTGGCCTGTGCCATCCGCTATCGCCTTCCGGAACCCACCCGCCTCGCCGACCAACTCGTCGGTGCTGCGAAGCGGGTGCGGGAGTGAGGCGCCGACTTCCGAAGCAAATTGCGCGGGGCCGGGGACGCCAGTGTACGGTGTTGCCGCGACAGCCCGCGAAGAGGATCCGGCAAACAAGGTCCGCGGCCTCAAGGGAGTACTGGCGAAGAAAATCAGCAACTCCAAGACGAACGGAGCAGCGGCAAAGGACCATCGATCTTCACGGATGCCTCATGCTAGAAGGCAGGAGGACTGATTCGAGGAGGTGTGCATGGCAGGCATCGTGCGGTACGGCAGTTACGTTCCCTACTTCCGCCTCACGCGGGCGGCGATCGGGGCGGGCAAAGGCGAGCGCGCGGTCGCGAGCTTTGATGAGGACGCGGTGTCGATGGCCGTCGAGGCGGCACGCGGCGCGGTGCGCGCCGGGGTAGGGGTCGACACGCTGCTGTTCGCGACACTCAGCCCGGCGTACGCCGAGAAGCTGGACACGGCGACGATCCAGGCGGCGCTCGATCTGCCGGAAACGGTGAGCTCAGCGGCGCTCGGCGGCTCCTCGCGCATGGGTCTCGCCGGCTTGCTGCTCGGGCTCGACCTGGCGGCGGCGGGGAAGCGGGCGCTGGTCT
>DATKMS010000007.1:0-3021 GCA_035541735.1 Candidatus Margulisiibacteriota bacterium | reverse complement strand
GAAGGCTGCGGCCTACTGGCGGCACGTCAACGAGATCCTGCTCGGCGCGGTCGTCGATGCCGTAACCGATACGGAGAGCCGCCTGAACCGCGACTTCATGGCATGGAGCGCAGCGTTCAAGGACAGTGCCTCCGGATTGGGTTCGACGATATTGACGGGCGATCCGACTCACGCCGTTCGCGGTGCGACGCAGGCGGTACGGATTGTAGGTGCCGACGAAAAGCCGCCCCCACCCGGAACGCGTTGATGCGCTACGGAAGCGAACTCACATGGCGACACCTGTCCGCCGGTGCGCGCAGCGGGTACAACTGCCGCGTTGAAATCGCGGTCAGCACGCCGGTTGTTCGCGCGTAGTCAGCCGCGCAACAAGCCGCAACGAAAAAAACAAAGCGGGAGCCGGCTCGACGCCGCTCCCGCCAGATCACTTCGTCGTGCTTCTAATAGGCGTGCGACTCGCGACCGACTCGCATGCCGATGCGACGCTCAGCTCATGTGCAGGCCGCCATTGAGCGAGAAGTCCGCACCGGTCGAGAAGCCCGATTCTTCGGATGCCAGCCACGCCACGATGGAGGCGATCTCCCACGGCTCGCCGAGGCGGCGTACCGGAATGCTGTCCACGATCTTGGAAAGCACTTCGGGCTTCACCGCCTTCACCATGTCCGTGCCGATATAGCCCGGCGAAACGGTATTGACGGTCACGCCCTTGGTCGCCACTTCCTGGGCGAGCGCCATAGTGAAGCCGTGAATGCCGGCTTTGGCCGTGGAGTAGTTCGTCTGGCCGAACTGGCCCTTCTGCCCGTTCACCGACGAAATGTTGATCACGCGCCCAAAGCCCCGCTCGATCATGCCGTCGATCACCTGCTTGGTCACGTTGAAAAGGCTCGTGAGATTGGTGTCGATCACGGTGACCCAGTCTTCATGCGTCATCTTGCGGAAGACGACATCGCGTGTAATGCCCGCGTTATTGACCAGAATGTCGATCTCGCCAACGTCCTTTTTCACCTTTTCGAACGCTTTGGCCGTGGAATCCCAGTCGGCCACGTTGCCTTCGGACGCGACGAACTCGTAGCCGAGCGCCTTCTGCTCGTCGAGCCAGCGCGCCTTGCGTTGCGAATTCGGGCCGCAGCCCGCGACGACCGTGTAGCCGTCCTTGTGCAGACGCTGACAGATGGCCGTACCGATGCCGCCCATGCCGCCGGTCACGTAGGCAATACGCTTTGCCATAGATCCTCCTTTTGCTTTAGGGAGTAGGTGAGTGGGGAAGACTCTGGAGGATGGAGTCAGTTTGACGACCACCTACAAGCCGGGCGATGGGGATAAACCCGTAATGGGAAACGCCCGCTGTGCGGCTGCTGAACTCGTCCGGGAAACGATTCAGCCTAACAGCGGACTTATGGGGACACAAGGGAAGCAGGCTGTCAGGTGTGCGCGATCACACAGTTACCTGGCATACCTCAATAAAGGAATGAGCAGGAAATGCGTTTTGCATAGTTGCGCAGGCAGCCCCGCGCCGCGCGGGCCACCTGCAAGCTCGTTGAAAGGGCATCAAACGCCGGCAGCGAAATCAGCAAAACGCCCGCTGCCAAACGTCTCGGGCAGCCCCGTCACATAGTCCAGCCGCCCCATCGCTTCGAGCAGCGAGCGGCCCGCGGTCGTGAGCGACAGCCGGCGGTGGCCTTCCGTCCACTGCTCGAGCGCAACCAGCTGGCGCTCCAGCAGCGTGTCCAGTTCCTCGCGGTTCATGTCGATCTGCTCCGGCGAATGACGGACCAGCATTAGCGTGGCGAATTCATGCGGACTCAGCAATGTCGTCTCCCAGTAACTCGAATGCCGCAACCAGGGGCACAGGGCCGCATATCTTCAGGGTTCAATGTGTCACTGCGATGACTGTCACAATTTCGCGCCGGCGCGGTAGGGATCAGGTATTGCCGGCGTTGTCTCCGTCTTCCCGGCCCGCGGCGCGTGAGTCGGCAGGAGCGCTGCGCCGCATTCCTCCACGAGGTTGCCCAGCGAGGTGGGAAAGAGCGTGCCGGGATCGTCGGCGATGCCGGCGCCGTCGTCGCGCAGCGTCGCACCGATGCCCACCACGATCGTCGAGTCGGGCGCGCGCTCGCGCAGCCGCCGCACGAGATTGCGCAGGTAAGGCGCCGACTCGGGCGCGTCGAGCGACACCACGCAAATGACCGGGGCGCGTTCGTCGATCACCGCCCCGCGTGTGGCGCGCACCTCGTCGTAGGTGGTCGCCGTGCAGGGAATATTGCGCCGCATGAGCAACTGGCCGACGATCGCCACCGCCACCTCGTCGAACGCGCCGCGTCCGGGCACGCAAAGCACTTCTCCCGCAACCGGCGACAGCGTGAACTCGTCCACGCCCGCAGCGGACTCCTCGCCGCTGCCCTCGGGCGCGGCGTGGCGCGAATCGTCCACGGATTCGAGATCCTCGACGATATCGAGCAGCGCCTGGTTGATGCGCGCGACCTGCTCGGCGGGCAGCACGCCGCGCAAGGCGTCGTTGCGCGCGAAGCGCAGTCCTTCGAACACCACCTGCTCGTAGTAGTCGATGAGCCGCATGCTCGTGAGCAGCCGGTCTGCCTGTAGCAGCGCCTCGTGCGGATCGTCGGCGAGCAGGCGCTGGTAGCAGGTTTGCGCGGGCGTGAGCGCGGGCTGGTCGCCGAGCAGGATGGTGAGGAAGTGCAGACGGTCCACATAACGGCCGAGCGTGACGATGCACAGCGTGAGCGGCGTGGACAGCACGAGGCCCACGGGCCCCCACAGCCAGCTCCAGAAAATCGCCGCCACCACCACGGCGAGCGGCGAGAGGCCCGAGCGCCGTCCATACAGCATCGGCTCGGCGAACTGACCCGCCACCACGTCCACGACGATGAAGAAGATCAGCGTCGTGACGGCCATGGTCCATTGCGGCTGCGTGGCCGCGGCGACGATCGTCGCCATGATCGCGGCGATCCAGATACCGATGTAGGGCACGAACCGCATGAGCGCCGCCACCGCGCCGAACAGCAG
>DATKMS010000006.1:0-4093 GCA_035541735.1 Candidatus Margulisiibacteriota bacterium | reverse complement strand
TTGAACGTCTTGCCCACCGGGACGAACTGGCCGCTGGCCGCGTCGCGCGCGGCGAGGTGGTAGTTGCTCAGCCAACCGTGCCGCCGGCCGTACCCCCAGTCGGCAGCGATCACCACCAAGTCGAGCGTGACGATCTTCTTGATCTTCAACCAGCCCTTGCCGCGGACACCGGGGGTGTATCCGGCATCGAGCGCCTTGGCCATGACGCCCTCGTACCCGGCGGCAATCGCGGCTTCGTAGAACCGTTGACCTGCAGCGACGTCGGAGGGGACGATGCGCTCTACGCAATCGAGGTCTCCACGCGCCTGCTGCAACGTCTCCCAGCGCACGGCTGACGGCGTGTCGAGCAGCAGCTGCTGCTCGTGCAACAAGATGTCGAAGAGGTAAAGCCGCACGGGCACCTGGGCAGCCGTTTCCGCGACGTCACGAACGCGCCGGAAGCGCCGCATCAACTCTTGGAAGGGCAGCGGGTGTCCGTCAGCGACCGGAATGACCTCGCCCTCGAAGATGGCGCAGTCGGCGCGTGCGCTGCCGGCCACGCGCGCCGCAACATCCGGTAAGCTCGCCGTGATGTCGTGCAAGCGCCGCGAAAACAGGCGAACCTGCTCTCCGCGCTTGTGGATCTGAACCCGTGCGCCGTCGAGCTTCCATTCGAGCGCCAGGCGCCCCTGCAGCTCCGTGTAGGCGGCGGCGACGTCGGCGGCGGTCTGCGCGAGCATCGGCTTGATCGGCCGAAAGAGCTGCACCACCACCGTTGCGAGTCCGGCCGCGCCCTCTGTCTTCGCCAGGCGCGCCAAGCGGCCGACATCTCCCATCGCTTGATGCGCACGTCGGATGGCGGCTGCACCGACACCCGCGAGTGCTGCGATGGCGTCGAGCACGATACCTTCCTGCACGCCGTGCCGCATCTCGCCGATGACGATCTTGCTGATGTATTTTGCCTCCTGCGGTGTGGCACGTCGTAACAACTCTGCCAGCAGGCTGACGCGTTCGCGCCGCGATCCACCGCCCGCAGCGACGGCGATGGCCGCGAAGGTCGCGGCGACATCGTTGAACAACAGAGGTGCAGCGCATGGCGTGGATTTCATGGTTTGTCCTACCAGCTCACCAAAATCCGCGGCCCCTGCCCAGCGTACGCCAGAGACGTCCGCCCCGATCTGCACCAGCGCGTCCAACACGGCGCGTCCACTGACCGAGAGCCGCCGCCCCTGTGCTTCGGGAAAGGCGCGGCCAACGAGCCAGCGTGTCGCCACCTCAGCGGCCTCCGGCGAGAGTTGCCGCAGAAAGTCGGCAACCAGCTGCGTGCGCTCCAACCGACTACTGGTGGCGGCGAGGTGTTCGCACAGCGCGGCAAACTCGGCGAACCGAGCGCCGAGAGCGCCAGGCTGTGCGCTGCCGCTCATGCCGAGCGCATGCTCAGCCGCGCAGCGCGCTGATGAGAGCGTCGGCGGTGGTGACCGTGGAAATCAACGGCAGGATGTTCTCGACCGAGAAGCGGTGCCACTCGTCCGGATAGCTGGCGCAGCAGTCTTCGATCACCACCATGTCGAAACCGCGGTTCACCGAGGCGCGCACGATGCCTTCGACGGCGAGATTGGTCGACACCCCAGCCATCACCATCGTCGTGCGCTCGAGCTGGCGGAGCACCGGATACAGCTGTGTGCCGTACGAGCCGTCGATACCCACCGTGCGTTCCAGCACGAAGTCTTCCGGCCGGGCGGCCAGCGCTTCATGGATCTGCACGCCCCACGTGCCTTCGACAAGGGTCGGCTCGCGCTGCGAGCGGCGATGCAGCAATGTGTTGGGGCGCGGAAAGCCGGGCTTGAGGCAGAAGTTGATGAACAGTATCGGCAGCTGACGTGCCCGTGCCGCCGCCATCACCGCCTGCAGCTTCGGGACGACCTCGCGTTTCTTCACCTGCGCCGCGAGCACACCGCGGATACCGCGCTTTTCGATGTTCGCCTCGTGCACCATGTCGTTCTGCATCTCGACGATGCAGAGCGCCGCACGGTCGGCGTCCAATTCGAGGTCCGCCATCAGGAAAGACTCACCGTAGAGGGCGCAGAGAACCGCAGAGGACCGAAGAGAGGAAATCGATTATTCCTTGTGTCTACTCCCATTTCTTCTCTGCACCCTCGGCGGGTGACCCCTGCCTATGAAAAGACACCGTCGGCCTGCAGGGTGGCGTACTCGTCAGCGGACATGCCGAGCAGTTCGCGATAGACGTATTCGCTGTGCTCCCCGAGGCAGGGCGCCGGCATGCGGATGTCTTCCGGCGTTGCTGAGAAGCGGGTGCCGCCGCGCTCGCAGAGGTGCTTGCCGATGACCCGGTGTTCCACCTCGCGGAAGTGCCCGCGGTGCGCCAGTTGCGGATCGTGGACGAGATCCTCGAAGTTCTGGACTATGGCGGCCTCGACCCCTGCTGCTTGCAAGAGCCGCATCATTTCGTCGGCCGGATGCTTGCGGCTCCACGCCGCAATGCGATTCTCGAGTTCGTCGACATGCGCCAGGCGCCCGGCGGTCGTCGCGTAACGCGCGTCGGCAGCCCACTCGGGGTCGCCGATCGCCTGGCGGAAGCGCTGCCAGTCGGCGTCGTCGTGCACTGCGATTGCCACCCAGCGGTCGTCATCCCCGTTCTTGGGCGCGCAGTGAAATGCCCCGTGCGGCGCGGCGTGACGCGAGCGGTTGCCGATGCGACCCAGCGCCTCGCCGGTGGCGGCACAGGTGAGGACGTTCTCGCTCAAGCAGGTCACGCCCCCCTCGACTTGCGACAGGTCGATGTATTGTCCCTGACCGGTGCGGCGCCGCTGCAGGAGGGCTGCGCCGATCAGCAGCGCGACGAAGCGCGGCGAGAGCGAGTCGGTGATCGTACCGTAGGGGCCGAGCGGTTCCCGGTCAGGCCAGCCGGTGAGATGGTTGAAGCCGGAGATCGCCGAGCCTTGGCCGCCGAAGCCGGGGTAGTTGCGATCCGGTCCCGTCTGCCCGTTGAGACAGGTGCTGATCATGATGAGATCGGGCCTCAGCGCGCGCAGCGATTCGTAATCGAGCCCCCACTTCGCCATCGCCTTGGGTGCGAAGTTCTCGGCGACGACGTCGGCCCACTTGACCAGGCGCCGTGCGATCTCGGGACCTTTCGAATGACTCATGTTGAGCGCGATGCCGTACTTGTTGGGGTTCACCATCGCGAACATGTGAGCAGCGTCGATGCCGCCGGCGGTGTCGGGGGTCAAGCGTAGCAAGCGGATGAAGTCGGGACGCTGCCGCGACTCGACGCGCACGACGGTGGCGCCGTGATCGGCGAAGTAGCGCACCCCGAACGGTCCGGCTGCGCCGCCGCCGAACTCGAGAATCTTCAGTCCATCGAACAGCGGCTTCATCAGATGATCCCTTCGGCGGCGAGCGCCGCCACGTCGAGGCCGAGCGCGCCGTAGACCTCGCGGTTGTGCTCCCCGAGGCGCGGCGCGGGACAACGGATGCCCACATTGCCAAGGCTCGTTCGGGCGAAAGCACCGGGATAGGTGAGGCTGATCCCGCGTCCGGGATCGTCGAGCTTCACGAAGAACTCGCGCGCCGCCAGTTGGCGTGACGCGAGGATCTCGCGCGCAGTGTTTGCCGGTGCGAGCATCAGGTTGCGGTCGCACGCCGCGGCGAACAGTTCAGCCATCGTCTTGCTGCGGAAGAACGCACCGAGTGCAGCTTCGATCTCGTCGACCTCCGGCTGGGTGACGAGGTTGTGGTTGTACTTCGTCCAATCGCGCTGCTTGAGCGACGCGGGCGCCATGCCGCACTCGTCCATGTACTCGATCAGCGCGATGATGCCCGGAATGCGCGCCGGACCGCCGCGCAGCGCGAACGACACATAACCGTCGGCGCACGGCCACAACTCGTGGAAGAACGCCTGGCCGCCGCGGAAGCCGCCGCCGACGCGGCCGCCCTTGAAGCCGGTGAGCGGGAACTGCGTCGGGCTGGTCATGTTGGGCATCAGCATCACTTCTTGCAACGATACGTCGACGAGTTGTCCCACGCCCTGTGTCTCGCGGCCCCACAGAGCGAACACGACACCGACCGCTGCCTCGATGCCGCCGTGATAGTA
>DATKMS010000005.1:0-14354 GCA_035541735.1 Candidatus Margulisiibacteriota bacterium | reverse complement strand
CCGTGAGCCCTTCGAGACGCGGCCTGAGAAGAGGGCCGCGCCTCAGGGCGAGCGGAAACCTCATATCACCATCAACCGCTCGCGCTGAGAGCCACTCCGGCGGGGGCGCCGGTTGAAGGGCCGATGAACAGACTGTCATTCCCACGAAAGCCGGAATCCGTGCCGGCGTTTGCCACCCCGCCCCACTCCTGGATGCCCGCGTTCGCGGGCATGACGAGACTGGGGCCCTCCGGTTCATGGCCAGGAGGCGCGATCTGTTTAGGCGCCATCTCGAAGCGTGCGATCTCGCCACCCTGCCCTTAGCTGACTGGCATTGCGCGAAGCCACCCGAATCTGCGCGGGGCCCCGCATCTTGACAGGGCTCAAGTCGACCTTACCTTCGCGACACGACGACGGGAACCGGGCGACGCGGGTTCTCGCGACGCAAGCAACAGAAAAAACGCATTCGAGGAGGTACACTATGGCACTCTTCCGGTTCTCTCCAGCATCTGATCCGGTCAGCGGGCTGCTCGACCTGCAGCGCGAGCTGGATCGGTTCTTCCAAAATCCGATGGGCTTCGATCTGGGTGTGTCCAGTCGGGGCGTATTTCCTGCCGTCAACATCTTCAGCGACAAGGACGGCTACATCGCGCGGCTCGAGGTGCCCGGAGTGTCCCCCGAGCAGATCAGCATCGAATCACATGGCCGCACCCTCACCATCTCCGGCAAGCGTGAGGTCGTCACTCCCGAGGGGGGCAGTTTCCACCGGCGCGAGCGCGAGACGGGTGAGTTCTCGCGGTCGCTGCAGCTGCCGGAGGACCTCGATCCGGCGCGCGCCGAAGCATCGTACAAGCACGGCGTTTTGACGTTGCGCATCCCCAAGCACGAGGAGGCCAAACCGCGGCAGATCACCGTGAAGGCCGCGTGATGGACTTTCAAGATCAAGGAGGACACAGAGCCATGACACCACAGGAACTCAGTGTGCGGACCAAGCAGGAGCTGAAGGGTGAGGAGCACACACGGGCGGGCCGAACCTATGTGCCCGACGTCGACATCTGCGAGACGACCAACGGTCTGTGGTTGTGGGCAGACATGCCCGGGGTTGACGAGCAGTCCATTCAGGTCAACCTTGCGGACGGCGTGCTGTCGATCGAAGGGCACGTCTCGCTCAAAGACTACGAGAACTTGTCGCCGGTCTACACGGAGTACAACATCGGCAACTACGCACGGCGCTTCACCCTCTCCAGCGACATCGATGCCGAGCGCATCAAGGCGCGCATGACGAACGGCGTGCTCGAACTCGAGCTCCCGAAAGCCGAGCGCGCCAAGCCACGCCGCATCCCCATCTCCGCCAGCTGAACGCCACCGGGCAGCGGCTTCAAGGGCCGCTGCCCAGTGCCTCTCTTCGGCGCGATTGCGGCTCGCGCTCGCGCGCCCTATACTGTTTCTAATGGCGAGCCGCTCTGTGCAGCAGGGGAGTCTGCAAGAACTCCTTTCGGAACACACCACTGTAGCGGCGCTCAGTGAACCGCAAGGCGAAAAGGCGCTGCGCTGCGTCGCCTGCGGGCACCGCTGTTACCTTCCGGACGGCAAGATCGGCATTTGCAAAGTGCGCTTCAACCGCGACGGCATGCTGTACGCGCCACGCGGCTACGTCGCCGCGCTGCAGTGCGACCCCGTGGAGAAGAAGCCGTTCTTCCACGCGCGGCCTGGGGCATTGGCGCTGAGCTTCGGCATGTTGGGTTGTGACTACCACTGCGGGTATTGCCAGAACTGGATCACCTCGCAGGCACTGCGCGACCCGGTCGCCGGGGTTGCGCCGCGCTTCTGCAGTGCCGAGCAGCTGGTGCAGCTAGCGATGGATCAGGGGGCCGAGATCGTCGCCAGCACATACAACGAGCCGCTGATCACCAGCGAGTGGGCCGTCGAGGTGTTCAAGGTCGCCAAGGCAAGCGGCCTGACGACCGCGTACATCTCGAACGGCAACGCGACGCCGGAGGTGCTCGAATATCTGCGCCCGTGGGTGGACCTCTACAAGGTTGACCTAAAGGGCTTCAACGACACGCAGTATCGCAAGCTCGGTGGTGTGCTCGAGACGGTGAAAGACACCATTCGGCGCCTGGTCGCCATGGACTTCTGGTTGGAGGTGGTGACGCTCGTCGTTCCGGCTTTCAACGACTCCGACAACGAGCTGGCAGAGATCGCGGCCTTCCTGGCGTCGGTGTCCGCCGATATTCCGTGGCATGTGACCGCCTTTCATCCGGACTACAAGATGACCGACCGCGACCTGACGACTGCCGAGACGCTGCTGCGCGCCGCCGCCGCAGGTCATGCGGCCGGGTTGCGCTACGTGTATGCCGGCAACCTGCCGGGACATGTCGGTGATTACGAAAGCACGCGCTGCCCGACGTGTGGTACGGCGGTGATCGAGCGCAGCGGCTACCGCATCCGCGCCGTGCATCTCGATGGCGATCGCTGCACCGCATGCGGCACGACGATCCCCGGGCGCTGGGGCAACGGGCGGAGCGTGCGGCAGCGCGTCGGGGCCTGGGTGCCGCGCGCCGTCGGCTTCTGAACTCGCACGTGCGCTTGGCCGACCCGTTGCCGCGTCTGCAACGTCAGGACTTCGCGCGCTCGACGCTGGCGGTGGCGCGCCGGTTGTTGGGCTGCAGCATCTGCCACCGTGTCGGCGATGCGGTGTTGCGCGGGCGCATTGTGGAGGTGGAGGTCTATACGGATGACGCCGCCTCGCATTCGGCGAACGGCAAGCGCACGCCGCGCAATCGGCTCATGTTCGGTCCCGCCGGCTTCGCGTACGTGTATTTCACCTACGGCATGCACCACTGCTTCAACGTCGTCACCGAGCAAGAGGGCCGCCCTGGTGCCGTTCTCGTCCGTGGCCTTGACGGCATCGCACACGCCGCGGGGCCGGCGCTTGTCTGTCGCGCCTTGCGGCTCACGCTGCGCGACAACGGACGCGATCTGGTCGCCGATCCGGACCTGTGGATCGAGCCCGGCCGACGCAAACGCAAGGAACGCGTCGTGCGCACGACACGTGTTGGCATCCGGCACGCGGCGGAGCTTCCGCTGCGCTTCTACCTGCTGGGCAGCCCCGGCGTATCGAAGCGCGACCGGCGGGCCGAGAGCATGGCAAAGGACACGATCGGGTCAGCCGCGGTTGACAGGTTTCCGTCCCTGCGTTAGCGACGGCCAGGCTTGGAGAAGCACGACACGCTGCATGGCTGCTGCGGTGGAACCTCCTGCGCTTGACGCGCGCTTTGACCTGCTGGTGCTCGACTTCGACGGCACGCTTGCCGACAGTCAGGCAATTCTCGTCGGTCTGGTGAACGATGTCCTGGAGGCCAATGACCAGCCGCGCGCCGATACCAACGTTGTCGCGACAGCGATTGGCCTGCCTCTGGAACAAGTGTTTCAGCGCGCGCTGCCCGGCGCCGCCGCGGCCACGATCGCGCACTTGTGTGTCGAGTACCGGCGGATCGCCGACCGCCCTGCATTCGTTCGCCAGTTTCGGCTCTACCCGAACGTCGCAGCGACGCTCCAAGCGCTACGCTCGACGGGTATCCGTTTGGTGATCGGTACGAGTAAGGGCCGGGCGACGACCACCGACATCATCCGCCACTGCCGGATCGACGACATGATCGATGCCGTCGTCGGCGGCGACTGCGTCACGAACGGTAAACCGCATCCGGAGATGGTGCGTCATGCGCAGCGGCTGGTCGGCGTGACAGCCGAGCGCACGCTGGTGGTTGGTGATACCAGCTTCGACATCGAGATGGGGCAAGCCGCTGGCGTGGCGACATGTGCGGTGACCTACGGCATGCACCCGGCCGCAGCGTTGCGGCAGCTCCGACCCGACTTCGTCATCGACCGTTTCGAAGAACTCAGTCATCTGGTTGGCTGCAGGGAGGGCACTGCATGAAACTGGCGGGGAAGGTGGCGCTGGTCACAGGCGGCGCGCGCGGTATCGGGCGCGGCATCGCGTTGGCGTTGGCGGGCGAGGGTGCGGACATCGCCATCGCCGAAGTCGAGCGCGTAGCCAGCGCGGCGCAGCAGTACGGTGCTACGGCGGTGAGCGGCTTCCGCGCGGCGCAGGACACGGTGAAGGAGATTCAGGCGCTCGGCCGGCGCGCCGTCGCCATCGAAGCCGACGTGACGCAGTGGTCCCAGGTGCAGCGCATGGTTTCGGAGACGGTCGCGCAGCTCGGACACCTCGACATCCTCGTCTGCAACGCCGGCGTGGTACACATCGCGCTGGTCGAAGCGATGCCGGAGGAAGAATTTGACCTGACCATGGCGGTGAACGTCAAGGGCGTGTTTCTCAGCTGCAAAGCGGCGCTGCCGGTGCTCAAGCAGCGGCCGGACGCCTGCATCATCAACATCGCCTCCGTGGCGGGCAAGAACGGCGCGCCGGGCATGGCGCACTATTGCGCGTCGAAGTTTGCCGTGGTCGGGTTCACCAACTCCCTGGCCAAAGAGGCGGCGCGCTTCAACATCCGCGTCAACGCCATCTGCCCCGGCATCTTGCGCACGCAGATGTGGGAATACCTTGCCGATACCTTCAAGCAGAAAGGGGAGACCAAGGAGGACGCCTGGCAGCGCTACACGCGCACGTTGATCCCACTGGCGCGGCCGCAGACACCTGAAGATATCGGCCAGCTCGCCGTCTATCTGGCAACCGCTGGCAACGTAACCGGGCAAGCGATCAACGTCGATGGGGGGATGGAGTTGCATTGAGAGAGCTGTCAGCTCTCAGCCGTCAGCTGTCAGTGCGGAGTCGTTCTTAGCTGATGGCTGATAGCTGACCGCTGACGGTTGACGGCTTCCCTGCCCTTGACGGAACGCGGCCCGCATTCCATCATTGCAGGCAACCTATGAATCAGAGCAATCGTTCACGAGTTGGGACACAGCAACAACCACGGCGTGCCTCGCGCTGGGCCTTCTGGCGCCGCAATGAGGGCCCAGATGCGCCGGCGAAATCGCACTGGCGCCAGAACTTTGAATCGCTGTTCGTGGCGATCGTGGTTGCGCTGCTTGTCCGTTCCTCCGTGGTCGAAGCGTTCTGGGTGCCGTCAGGGTCGATGCTGCCCACGATTCAGATCGGCGACCATCTCTTCGTCAACAAGCTGGCCTACGGCATGCACCTGCCGTTCGTCGGCAAGGAGATCGCACAGTGGCGGCCTTTGCAGCGCGACGATATCGTCGTGTTCACGTCTCCAGTCGATCACAAGACCGATCTGATCAAACGAGTCATTGCGGTGGAGGGCGATACCGTCGAGATCCGCAACAAGCACCTGTACATCAACGGGCAGGAGGTGCCCGATCCGCACGCCAACTTCACCGACCCGCACGTCAAGGACACCACACCGCGCGACAAATTCGGTCCGGTGACGGTACCGCCGGGCAAGTTCTTTGTGATGGGTGACAACCGCGACCAGAGCTACGACAGCCGCTACTGGGGCTTCGCAGATGCCAGCGATGTGAAGGGCAAGGCGACCTTCATCTATTGGTCGTGGAACAGCCAGACGCACTGGTTGCGCTGGGACCGCTTCGGTCACGTGCTGCGCTAGCAGTCTGTCGGGCTTCCACTCGAGAAGAAATGGAAAACCTGAAACAGGAAACAGGAGATTCAAAACTGGTGAATGCCCACCCCGTTTGCCAGTTTTCCGTTTCCTGTTTCCGGTTTGCTGTTTTTCATTTCCTCACTTCTTAGAGCCTGCGGTTGGTTCACCCCCCCCCGCATGCCGAGAACCCAGCCCAACGCTGCGGATCGCGTCCTGCGCGCCCGCCTGAAGGAGCCCCTGCGGTTTCCCGATCTCACCGAGCGCCAAGCCTTGAAGCTGGCCGCCGTGCCGCACTACACGTCGCGGGCTCACTTTGGCGTGTGGCACCGCCGCATCGGCGGCCCCGACTTCAACGCCCGCACGGGTATCTTCACACCACTGTTCTTTGTCGAGATCGAGGTTGCCGACGTGCGGTTGACTCCACTGGCAGCCCTGCAGGTGCGCGGCGAGACCTACCTGGCCAAGACGCTCGAGCCATCCGGAGCGGTCGACCACATTCTTCGCGAGGGGCGGCACACGTTGCTTGCCGACCACGATGCCGCCGTGGTCGGGCGCGCGCACCTGATCAACGTCTTCACGCGCTACGATGCCGATCCGGCGCGGCGGCGGGTGACCGCGCTGCCGGCGGAGATGGGTCTCGGGCCCGTACCGTCGCGTATCGCCACGCTCCCGAGCATCGGTGACCTCATTCCATCAGTGCGGCGACCCGATTTTGCGGAGCACGAGACGCACGTCTGGCACTACGGGCAAACCGATCCCAACCGACACGTCAGCGGCATGGAATACGTGCGTGTCATGGAATGCTACGTGAGCGATGTGCTGCGCGCGGCAGGGCACGACCTGCGGCGGCTGTACTACGCCCGTGCCCGTATTCTGTACCGCAAGCCCTGCTTCCGCGGCGAAGGATACCGCCGGGTCGCCTGGTTTTGCGGCGAGGCGCCACTGGTCATCGCCGGGGCATTCTACAAGGATGGTGATCCTCCCGATGCTCGTCCGGCGGTCGCGGTCGAACTGACGCTGTCGCAGCACGACGAGCAGGGGAGCCCATAGTTGAAGCTGACAGTGAGGAAAACGCCCCACGAAGCAGCCTGGATCGGTCTTTCTCCTCGCCGGCAGATCAGCCGGATGCACGCCACCGCGCGCATCGTGGTGCACACCGTTGCCGTGTGGGCATTGTGCGGGAGCGCCGCGCCAGCCCAGATCGTCATCGACAATACCAGTTCCTCGGCGGCCGACTCGGCCGTGCTGAGCTTTGCGCACACGATCAATGCGGGAGCAAATTCCCTCCTCATGGTCGGCGTGGCGGTACACGGGCAAACCAAAATCACCAGTGTGGAGTGGGGCATGAGCCCTGCGACCTGCTCCACAACCTGCACGCCCAGCAGTTGCTTGTGCGCTCTTCAGCAAGTGGGAACGGTTACCGACAGTGGGAAGAACATCACGGTGCAGCTCTGGGCCTTGGAGAATCCACCCAACGGTACCGCAGATGTCGTTGTCACGTTGCCGTCGTCGCACCGCATCGTCAGTGGTGCCACCTCACTCTTCGGTGTCGATCATACGACGCCCCTTGGCAAGGCGGTTGCTGCTTCGGGAGACAGCGGAACGCCGGCGAGTGTGCAGGTCGCCACTGCTCCCGGTGGCTTGGCGCTCGATGCGGTTGGCACCAGCCCGAACACGACACTGATGGCGACGGGAAGTGGGCAACAGCAGCTCTATCAAGGCGCATCGAGATCCAGCGAAGGCGTGAGCGGCGCTGGGAGCACGCTCTCCGGACCGGGGACGGTTACAATGTCGTGGAGCTTGACCGTCCCGCACTGGGCGCTGATTGCGGTGCCCATCAATGCGGCGCCCACACCGACCGGCGGACCACCTTCTCCGACGCCGAGCCCAACTCCCACCCCACCGCCGCTCTGTGTGGGCGATTGCAGCGGTTCGCACACCGTCAGCGTGAACGACATCATCGCGATGGTGGACATCGCTCTGGGAACGGCCGATCCCTCGACGTGTCCAGACGGCATACCCACGAACGTCGTGGTCGGCATCGCGGACATCATCCAGGCGACCGACCATGCACTCAACGGATGCGGCTCATAAGCGCCACCTCCGGCCGCGCCGGGTTTGGGGGCGGTCTACGGGTTACCGACAGCCGTTCAGTGCGTTGTTGACCGCCACCAAGAGTTCGTCGACGGTCACCGTTCCATCCGTGTTTGCATCAGCGACCGGGCAACGTCCAATCGGCAGACTGTCCAGTGCGATGTTCACGCCCAGCACGATCTCCTCGACTGTGACGCCACCACTGGCGTCGCAGTCGCCGGCGCACGGCGGCGCGGCTACGCTTACGGTGGCTTCGTTGCTGAACGGTGAGCGCACATCGGCGTCGTCGATCGCTGCTACCACATAGTGATAGGTCATACTCGGTGCCGCGAGTGTATCGACGAAGCTGGTTTCGGTCGCACCCCCCACCAGTTCGTAGGCGCTTCCGCTGGTGAGTGAACGGTAGACGCGGTACAGCGCGATGCCTTCGGTTGCCGGCGGGTCCCATCGAAGGGTCGGCTTGCGGCCGCTGCCTGGAAGAATGAAACCACTGAGGTGGAGGGGCGCCGGCGGCTCACCAAGTTGTGCGGTGGCTTCGTTGTTGGTTTCGTCCGACTCGCTGACCACGTTCTCTTCATCTACCACCACACGGATGTCGTGCCGACCGCCGCGCGGCAACGTGTAGGGCAACGATAGCGTCGTCGACGAGTTGAACGGCAGCACCGTCGCAATGCGTCGGCGACCGATCAGCGTGTCCCCGTCGTAGAAGTTCACGTAGGTCGCCGGTTGGTCCGTCAGTGCCTTGAGTCCGAGATTATGGACCGTGGCGCTGATGTTCACGGTGAATCCGCCGAGCGGGTGGTTCTCCGAGAACGTGATGTCGCTCGGCGCAACACTGAGGTCGACGGCGTAGGGAACGACCATGCTGGCCACAGTCGCTGTGCCGGTGACGAGGTTCTTCGTCCGCATCTTGCCGCCGGCATGCGTGGCGCGCGCCAGCGCCGCCGCGTTGCTACTCGCAGCTTGCTTGACATCGAGCACGAAGCTGTTGGTGGTCTGCGCATCGATGTCGAAGGCCACCTGCCAGTTGGCTGCACCATCGGCAGTGAGAAAGCCGGTGGTGAATACCGGCGCGGGTTGGCTCAAGTCGGTAACGGCTGCCGCCACATCACCGGTCAGATGAACGTCGGTTGCCGTACCGAAGCGGCGATACATGATCACCGCGTGGTTGTCGCTGGTGACGCGAATCACCGGGCGTTCAGCGTAGGCCTTGTTGCCCACTTGCAGGAGCTGCCAGCCATCGCCGGTGCGATGTGCTGCGTACAGTTGGCTGTTGTTGCCGTCGCCCGTACCCAGCAGCCCGCGATCTGGTTGAAGAGCGGGCACGACGAAGGCAATGATCGGGTTGCCGCTGGGGTCGAGTGTCAGCGACGGCGTGTATGCGCCCGCCGGGAGACTCGGCACGACCACGGGCGCACTCCACGTCGACCCGTCGAAGTTTGACAGCAAGATTTGGCGATCCTCACTGGTTCCCACATCGCCGTCAAGGTCGCGCAGCCATGCCGCATGTGCCTGCCCCTGGGAGTCGAATGCGAGGCTGACCTGTCGATCGAGCGCCGTCGACTGCGGATCGATGAGCGCGGGCGTACTCCAGTGTCCGTCGAAGGTTGCGAAGTACAGGCCCAGCGGGTTCTGACCCGCCTGCGGGGAGGTGTTGGCACGCAGCCACGCCAACATGACGCGACCCGTGTGCAGATCACCGGCCAGCACCGGCTTGGTGTCCAGCACGTCGTCATTTGTAATTGGCGCGGGCGCGCTCCACGTCTGGCCGTCCCATACGGCGAAGTACAGATCGCTACTGCTCACCAGCGCCGCGTCGCTGGCTGCAACCGCCGCGTCGAAGCCGAGGTTGCTCTGCTGCCACACCGCCACGGCGGCATCCGCACGCAAGAAAGCCACTTGCGGGCTTTCAATGAGAGCCGCGTCCTGCGTCAGGCGCTGCGGGGTGTTCCAGTCTGCGCCGTCGTTGTAAGCGAAGTAGACGTGAATGTCGGGATGGGACGGGTCGCCGCTGTCGTTCTGTTTCCAGACTGCGAGCGCGTGGCCGGAGCCGTCGGTGGCAACCGACGGTGCCTGGTGATCGTCGCTAATGCGCCCGGCAGGTTGGACTGCCTGTGCCGCCGAGGCACTCGACCCCTCACATCCGTACGTGAGGTGCCCGAGACCGGCATCACCTTCCTTCAGCGTCAGCGAGAGGCAAGAGACCTTGTAGTGTGCCGACGCGCTGATGTCGAGGCACGGATTGTCGAAGTGCGCGCAGTCGAGGGGACAGCTGCCGAAAGCCGGATCGTATGAAATCTGCAGCGACGCATCCGCCTGCGGTTTTACGTCCGCATCGCCGCTGCACACCACCGCGTCAACCTCGACCTTGATCGGTGCCGAGACGGCTGCGTCGGGCATGACCTGAGCCGTGAATTTCAAGTCGGGCTCGATGGTCGACTGCTCGCGTGCCGAGACGGTGATGCAGATGAAGACGCCGGCGCGAATGCCGACCTCGACCGAACAATCCACGAGGCACGTGTCGACGCTGTAGTGGTACTCGAAGCTGAGGGAGGGGATCGGGACACACTCCGCCTTCAACGGCGGGGTGTCGATTGGCGGGTCGAGGTGATACGTCGCGGCGGTGAAATCATCACCGTTCGGTCCGCCATACGGGTGGCCGGTATCGTTGCCGAGCAGATCGTAGCTGAGGAGCTTGAGCTGTGCCTGTCCTGTCGCCTTGCCGCTCCACGTGTCATCCGAATAGAAGGTCTCTTCGATCGGCACGTCCAGGGTGGCCTTGTTCTCCAACGTGACGTCATAGGGAAGGTTGATGCTCTGGTTGAAGTCGAATGCCAGCGATTCATCTGGCAACAAGCCGCTGAAGTGATAGGCGAGGCGCGTCGGGGTGTCGGCGCTGACGGTCACGACGGGGTCCTTGACACGGCCGCTGAGCCAGCGGCCCGTGAGGTCGACGAGCTGCAGGTGCTCCTCGTCGATGACGTTGGTCTCGGTCCCACTGACTGCATCGTATGCGGAGATGCGCAAGACGAGATCGCCGGGCGGCAGCTCGCTCACGTTGAAGTCAGCGAAGTAGCTGTCAGCCAGGGCGTTGAAGGGCGGTTCGTCAAGGACACGCCCCGCCGCTGCAACGAGCGTTGAGTCGATCACCTCTGGTCCCTGACGGATCGAAAACAGCACCGGCCCCGGTGACGTGCGCACGAAGAGCAAGGTCGCGAAGAAGCGCACCGTCAGGGCTTCCGTTCCTTGGAGCGAGCCGAAGCGCGCGAACCACGACGAGCCTGGCGGGTCCTTGACATAGACGCGCTGCGGCAGCAACGCGATGCTGCCAGCTTGCACGACCGATACATGCGGGAGCGATGACGCATCGCCCGGCCGGTGCACAGCGGTCGTCTGCTTTCCAGTCTGCACCTCTCGCTGCAGGGGCGGGAAGTAGGTGTCGGTGGCGAGAACGCGCAGCGTGTAAGTCCCGGGTGCAAGATCGGGAAACACGTACTGTCCGTCGGCATCGGTGAGCGTCCGGTCGACCGGGAGATCGGCGGTGGTGCTGAGCAGCACCTGCGCGCCCGCCACCAAACCGCCGCGTGCGTTGAAGACCTGACCGGCGACACCGCCGGAGGCTGTAGGCAAGACGCTGAAGTCCGTGCAAGCACTGTCGAGGCCGAGCGCACCGGGGCCACTGGCGAGCGCACAGACCTGCGTGTTGCCCGGCGCGGCATCACCCGGAACCCGCAGGGTGAGCGCGTAGGCGCCATCCGCAGCGACTGGCCCTTCGGCAAGGCCGCGCAGACCGACCCCGTCGTCCCACAAAATGCGCACACCGGCCGCTCCCGCTCCGACGTGTCCGCTGGCGCCGAAACTGCTGCCCGCAATGCCGCTCGCAGTGCTGACGACGATCGAGGCGGGCGGCACGGTTGCTGTCGCGGGGGGGGTGGCAGTGAATGTACGCGTCGGTGTCGCCGTCCCGGTCGGGGTGAACGTCGGAGTTCTGGTGGCGGTCGGCAGCGGAGTCGAGGTGTCGGTCGCCGTGCGGGTCGGCGAGGCAGTTGGGGTGAGCGTGGAGGTCGGCGTAATCGTGCCCGTCGGTGTGGGAGTCGACGACGGTAGCGGCGTAGGGGTCTGCGTTGAGGTCGCTGATGGGCGTGGCGTCTGCGTAATCGTTGCAGTCGGTGTCGGTGTTGGTGTGTGCGTCGCTGTGCGTGTGGTGCTCGCTGTTCGGGTTGGCGATGGCGTGCCGCCGATGCACAGGCCGTCGACACAGTCGGCACCTTCGACGAAGGTGCCGCCGATGCTGCTGCAAGCGCTCGCCGCGATCGGCGCATCGCAGATGGGCTCGCTGAACAGGCGCGCGCAGCAGCCCAGATGGCTCAGGGGCGTGGACGTTGGCGACCCCGTGCGCGTCTTGGTGGCCGTCGGTGTGCTGCTCCAAGTCGGCGTCCCAGTCGACGTGGGCGATTCGGTAGCTTGGCGCGTCGCGGTTACGGTTGGCGTCTCCGTCACCGTCGGCGTGGGCGTGGGGGTTGGTGTCGGCTGACCGGACATTGTCGCGGTCGGTGTGGTGGTCGGCGGTGCCGTCGGTGTCCGCGTCGCCGTTCTCGTGCGCGTCCCTGTACGGGTGCTGCTGACGGTGGCTGTCGCAGTCGGCGTGCGTGTCAGTGTAATCGTCTTCGTGACAGTCGGAGTGCGTGTGAGCGTTGCAGTGGGTGTCTCGGTAGCAGTCCGCGTCGGGGTGCGCGTTCTCGTTGCTGTCGGTGTGTGCGTGAATGTCCGCGACGGGGTCGTGGTGGGTGTGGTGGTTATGGTCGGCGTCGGCGAGTTGGTCGGCGTCAGCGTCGGTGTCTTCGTCACCGTTGCTGTGGGGGTGATCGTCGGCGTAAACGGCGTCCCGTTGATCTGCAGGGTGAAGGCACCGCTTTCCTGGTTGGCCCCATCGACCGTAATGACAATGCTCTGACCGGTCCCCAGCTTGAGTGTCAACTGCGACGTTTTGTCGGTCGGTGAATCGACGTCGTCATTGCACCCCAGCTCGGTTCCCGTGCAGGTGCCCAGATGCACGGACAACAAGGTGTCGAACGTCGAGCCGGCGGTTGACACCACGTAGTTGCCAGCCGTCGGGGCGGTGTAGATGAACGTCGTGTCGGGGGCGTTGTCGCCACCGTCACCGCACGAGACGCCACCGGACGCAAAGGTCCCGCACGTGGTGCTACCGCTGACACCGACCGACAGTGCGCTGCCCAGGTCGCGCGGGTCGTTGCGGAACGGCAGGGGACAGGTGGCGTTGATACTCAGCACGTAGTTGCCGCTCTGCATGGCGAAACCGTCGACGATGATGGTCACCATCTGTCCGGCGCTCAGCGGCAGGGTCACCCGGGATTGCGTAATCGAGCCGGCTGTGACGTCGTCGTTGCAAGCGAGCTCCGTGCCGGTGTCGTTGCGCACGTACAGGACGGTGTCGAACTCACTGCCGAGCGTGTCGAAGGTATAAGTGCCGGCGCGCGGGGCGACGTAGAAGTAGGTGGCTTCGGGGGCGTCCGCCCCTCCGCAGGACCCGCTTGTCGTGCTGGTGCCGCTGGTTGTCCCGGTGAGCATGGAGGAGAAGACGCCGCTCAACTGTTGGCACGATTGGGCCTGCGCTGGCATTGCGGCCCAGAATGAAGCGAGCCCGATCAGCAGTCCGACTCCAGCGTACCCCCGCGTGCCCATGGTTGCCCGGGATCTCGATGTCCTACACAAGCCTACTGTCTCTCCGCGTCTTGAGAATGCTCGCAGCCGGCCTGTGCCTATACTACAGGGGCTCTCAAGATGACCAGACAAATCTCTATGAGATCTCGGCCTCGCAGAAATCCCCGAGCAGCAGCGTTACGGCTTCGAGCTCATCACTGCGGCCGTTCACCTGGACCTTGCGCCCCAAGAGGCTACCGATCACCCGGCGCGGCACGTCGCGGATGACACAATCTTCCATGACCACGCAGTTCTCGACGCGACTGCCGATGATACGCACGCGGTCGCCGACCGACGTGAACGGACCGATGTGTGCGTCGACGATGCGCGCCTCGGCGCCGATGATGACCGGGCCGCGGATATGGCTGCCGACGATTTCGCTGTGCGGGCCGACCGCGACGGCACCCTCGATCGTCGAGGCGCTGTCCACGCTGCCCTCGATGCGCGGTACGAGTTGTGCGAGCATGACGCGGTTCGCCTCGAGAATATCCACGGGTTTGCCGGCGTCCTTCCACCAGCCCGCGACGATGTACGGCACGACGGTCAAGCCGCGGTCGATCAGGTCCTGGATGGCGTCGGTGATCTCGTATTCGTTGCGCCATGACGGCTTGATGCGGTGGATCGACGTGAAGATTTGGGGGCCGAAGACATAGCCGCCGACGATGGCCAAATTGGAGCGTGGCTGCTTCGGTTTTTCGACCAGCCGGGTGATGCGCTCGCCATCGATCTCAGCGATTCCGAAGCTGCTCGGGTCGTCGACGGGCTTGAGCATGACAACGGCGTCTGCCCCGGTGCGCTGAAAGCGTTCCACCGCGCCTGTCATGCCTTCGGGCAGCAGGTTGTCACCGAGGTACATGACGAAGGGCTCGCTGCCGATGAACGCTTCCGCACACTGTGCCGCGTGCGCCAGGCCACGCGGCTCGGGCTGCTCGATGTAGGTGACGTCGGCGCCCCAGCGCTGCCCGTCATCGACGGCGT
>DATKMS010000004.1:0-4027 GCA_035541735.1 Candidatus Margulisiibacteriota bacterium | reverse complement strand
AGCACCTCGAGGCGCACCTCCTGGGCTAGTCGCTGTCCCACCATGTCCCAGGGCAGTGAAGCGTCGCAGTCAATCGGCGATGCGGCTTCCAGGTCGACGCGGCTGCTCGCGGTCACGACCAACATGTCGTGGGACTCCTGGACGGCGAAATAGGTCACGGCATTGCCGAAGAAGTCGGTGCGTTCGTGCAGCAACGCCGGGGCCGGCTGCACCGCTAGGTGGCTATCGATGCACCGTTGCCGCGCCAGGCTGCGTGGCCGCAGGTGTGCCTCGTTATGACACAGGGTCACCGGCTGGCTGTAGCTGTACCGCGTTGTGTGCAGGATCCGGTAGGTCATGCGAGCCGCACCAACTGATGCGGTGACTCCGCGTGGCTGAAGTAGCGCAGCGTCAACTCGTCCGACAGCTGCGTCAAGAGCAACGCCAGTCGGGTGAGCAACGCCTCCAAAGAGGGGGCTTCATCCGCAGGGGGCGCTCCCGGCGGCAGCGCCGCAGGCGCAGCCAGGGACGCGACATCAAACAGGCGCACATGGGTCAGTGCGGCGAGCGTGAGCCGCCCGGCGGCGCTGCGCCGATGCTCGGCAGCAGGGCTCAGCGCTCCGACCAACTCCTCTAGCCGCAGCAGTTGGTAAGCGACGGAGCGGGGATTGCTCTCATCCAGGAGCAACAGGTCGAGCACGGCGCCCGGCTGGACCTGCGACCGATAGCGGCGGCGATACGTCTTCACACTATGTGCCACGGCGAGCAACGCCTCCCAGATACTGCTGGCGCTGGTGGGAGCAGCGACAAACGCCGATTGCAACAGCGTCACTGTGTGCACGGCGCGCTCCAGGTGGCGTCCGACTTCGAGGAATCGCCAACCTTGGCCACGGCTCATGCTTTCGCCGCTCAGCCCGGCAAAGGCAGCGAGCAGCGTTATGAGCCGCTGCAACGCTTCCAGCACGGCCGACAACTCGCACGGCCGGCGCAACTCGCGATTCAGTCCGTTGATGACGCGCGACGAGTCACTCGACAAGCGATCGCGAACGGCACGCCCGACCCGGACGAGGTGGTCAATGTCGTAGCGCAGGCTGCCGGGGCGCTTGGCGTCAAGGATGACGCCGAGCAGTTCGCTCTCCGGTGCCTGCAGGCGCTGGGGTGCGCCGTCGCCGACGAAGCCGGGGAAGGTCGCCGTCTGCTGGGTGACGGCGCGCAACAGCAGCGGCAGCGACTCATCGTACGGTGCCTGCTCGGCGCCAAGCAGACGCAGCAGAACCTCGCGTAACAGGCGCACGCTGCCCTCGGTGCGCTCGGTGTAGCGGCCGAGCCAGAACAGGTCGTCGGCGACGCGTCCCGGTACGTCGTCGCCATCGCGCATCAGCGTAATCGGATGGTGCGTCATCGCCAGCAAACTGACCTGCCGCTCCGGCTCTGAGGCCAGCACCCAGACGTCCTTGCTGACACCGCCGAACTGGTTCGACACCACCCACGTATCCGTACTCGGTGCGACGCGACTCAGCCCGCCCGGCATGACCACGTAGCCTTCATCGCGCGCCACGGCGAAGGCGCGCAATACCATCGGGCGGGGTTCGAGATGTCCGCCAGCGACGACCGGGGCGGTCGACAGCGCCAGGTGTTCCTGCCCCACAAACAAGTGTGGCTCTGCCCGGATACGCTCGGCGAGCGCCCAACGCTCCTGGGTGCTGAGCGCTGCACCAAAGACCGTCGACGTGCTGGGATGCGGCAAGATGGGTTTGATCACCAGGCGATCGAGGTGCTCGAAGACAAACCGGCGCTGCTCAGGATCGCCACACCACCACGTTGACGCCGAAGGAATGTCGAGTTCCTCGTCGAGCAGCTCACGGGCCAGGGCGGGCAGATAGGCCATCAGGCCAGGGTTCTCCAGTACACTGCTGCCGAGCGGGTTGACCACGGTGACCTGCCCGAGGCGCACGGCCTGCAGCAGACCGGGGGTGCCCAGGAGCGAGTCGGGGCGCAGCTCGAGCGGGTCACAGAAACTGCTATCGACACGCCGCAGGATGACATCGACGGGTTTCAGCCCATCGAGCGCGTTCAGCCAGACGCGGTTGTCGCGCATCACCAGGTCGCTGCCGTGCACAAGCGGGTAACCGAGGTAGTTCGCCAGGAACGCATGCTCGAAGTACGTCTCGTTGTCCGGTCCCGGAGTGAGCAGGACGATGTGTGGATTGTCCTGCTGGTGGGGATCGAGATGGTGCAGCGTCGTGCGCAGGGCGCGGAAGAACAGGGCGAGACGATGCACGTGGGAGTCGCGGTACAGGCTGGGCAGCACGCGCGACAGCACGATGCGATTCTCCAACGCGTAGCCCGCACCCGACGGGGCCTGCGTGCGGTCGCCGATGACGCGGACGCTGCCGTCGGGCGTGCGCGCCAGGTCGGCAGCATAGAGCGGCAGGTGGAACCCTTTGAGTCCGGGGACTCCGCAGCACGGCCGCAAAAAGCCAGGATGCGCATAGATCAGCTCGGGCGGCAGTATGCCCTTCTGAATCAGCTGCTGCGGCCCGTAGAGATCGGCGAGCAGGAGGTCGAGGAGCTCCGCACGTTGGATCAGAGCGTGTTCGATCGTACTCCATTCCGTGCTGGGCAGTAGAACGGGAATGGGATCGAGTGGCCACAGACGCTCCTCGGCCTGCGGATCAGCATACACGTTGTAGGTGACGCCATTTTCGTGCAGCAGGCGGCGCACGTCGAGGCAGCGGCGCTGGAAGTCCTCGGCACCGAGGGCTTCCAGCGAGCGGATGAGGTAATCCCAGTGCGGGCGCAAGTCACCGCTGGCCAGGCACATCTCATCGTAGAGCTGTGCAACCGGGTGATAGCCCTCCGACAGGGGGGTGGCCATCGACAGCGCGCCACTGGCGTGGGTCAGGTCGGGCATCGCAGTACGCACGAGTACGGGTAAGAAGCCCTGTCAGCTCAACAGGCGTCCCGATAGCGCAAGTCGAGGGTGTATGGAAACTCGGCGTTGCGTTCTTCGGGCGGAGCCGGCATCGAGGTGGGAGTATGCCCGTGCGGCCAGAAGCGCGCAACGCGCCGCGCTTCGGCTTCGTTGGCGTTGATCGGGAACGTGTCGGGGTTGCGTCCACCCGGGTGGCTGACGTGATACGTACAGCCGCCGATCGATCGGTCGTTCCAGGTGTCGACGAGATCGAAGACCAGTGGGACGTGCACGCCGATGGTCGGATGCAGGCCCGACGGTGGCTGCCAGGCGCGGTAGCGGACGCCGGCGACGAACTCGCCGCGCGTCCCCGTGTTGCGCAACGGTACCCGGCGGCCGTTACAGGCGACGACGTAGCGCCCGGCCGTCATCCCGGCGACCTTCACTTCGAGGCGCTCCAGCGACGAGTCCACAAAGCGCGCGGTCCCCATCGACGTCACCTCCTCTCCCAGCACGTGCCACGGTTCCAGAGCCATGCGCAACTCCAGCTGCATACCCTGCACGTGGATGCCGCCGTAACGCGGGAAGCGGAACTCGAAAAACGGCGCGAACCAGGCGCGCTGAAACGGATAGCCGGCGCGCTCGAGGTCGCAGACGACGTCGTGGAAGTCCTGCCACACATAGTGCGGCAACAGGAAACGGTCGTGCAGCTCGGTGCTCCAGCGCACCAGCGGCCGCTCGTACGGCGCTGTCCAGAAGCGGGCGATCAGGGCGCGCAGCAGCAGCAGTTGCACGAGACTCATGCGTGCGTGCGGCGGCATCTCGAAGGCCCGGAACTCGACCAGCCCGAGACGCCCGGTCGCCGTCTCCGGCGAGTACAACTTGTCGATGCAGAACTCGGCGCGGTGCGTGTTGCCGGCGACATCGACCAACAGGTTGCGCAGCAGCCGATCGACCAGCCACGGCTGCACGGTCTCGCCGCGCGGCATCTGTTGGAAGGCGATGTCCAGTTCGTACAAGCTGTCGTCACGTGCTTGATCGACGCGCGGTGCCTGGCTGGTCGGGCCGATGAACAAGCCGGAGAACAGGTAGGAGAGGCTCGGGTGGTTCTGCCAATACGCCACGAGACTGCGC
>DATKMS010000003.1:0-6153 GCA_035541735.1 Candidatus Margulisiibacteriota bacterium | reverse complement strand
CGCGCCGATCTGCCGAACCTGACGTACAACGCGACGTCGATGATGACCGGCAGCTTTTTCCCTGGGAGCCCTGGTCCGGACGGGCTACCGACCGGCATCGTCTTCGACGGCCAGTCGAGCGTTACGAAGCGCGGCACGCACCCGCCGAAGCGCAGCTTCGTCGGCATGGCCCCGGGGAGTGACCTCACCATCCTCGGTGCCCCACTCCTCGGCGAGTTCGTGGCGCTGGCACCCTGGGCGTTCCCGGACCCCGGGCAGGTGCATGGGCGCGCCAAGCTGGAGGCGCTCCGCGCCCGCTGCGGGAGCGCGGCTGGCGCCGGGGAATCGCCGGGCAAGCTGTCGCTCGATACGCGCCGCGCGATTCTTCTCGACTGCGCGCGCTCGCTGGTGCCGGGTGGCACCAATGCCGACGCCTTCGCGGAGTCGGTGCTGACGGCCGACCTGCCGCTGCCCGTTGGCCGGTGACGTTCGCCAACACGTCGACGGGAAGCGCGCGTGCCTAGCGCATCGCGCTGATTCGGTCACCTGGACCTCTCGGATACCGGCCAAAATCTGGCGGATATGGCTCGCTCCCGGCCGACGTGGCGATCACTGTCTCTGGATTCCTTCCGTCGGGTTTCTTAACACACCGGTATCCTACGGCGTGAAAACGCTTCCAGACCAACAGCATCAATGAGTATCAATCAGCCGCGTCCCGTTCCCAGCGAAGTTGGGTGTCGGGTTAGCATACACTTGCAAAGCCTCCCGTCGCATTGCGGCGTAATAAACAGTGGTAATTGCGCGGTTCTGCAGAGTGGCACGCGTCATGCCCGTAGTTGCAGGGTTCCACGGAAAAGGGGGATCTATCATGAGAACGGCAATCTTCTTGGCGGCAGCTTTCGGCTGGGTGCTTCTCGGGGGGTTCGGCGCAGGTGTCACTCCTGCGCACGCGATACCACAAGTCCCACTTCCTTCGACTCTGCCATTGCTCGGGCTGGGCTTGGCGGCGCTGAGCGCCTCGCTTCGCAGAGACAAGTAACAAGTTTGGGCCTGGAGGGAGGTTATCATGGGAAAGCTCGTCTTCTTAGCGCTGGCGATCAGCTGGGTGATGTTTGGGGGTCTGGGTTCGGGGGTCGCTCCGGCGCATGCGAATGCAGTCCCGCTTCCGTCGACTTTACCATTGCTAGGGCTCGGGTTGGCCACGTTGAGCGCCGCACGCCGCAGAAGCAAGTAAAACTTTTGGCCTGAAGGGAGTACTGTCGTGAGAAAGATTGTCTTCTTGTCGCTGGCCGTTGGCTGGGTGATTCTCGGGGGTCTGAGTTCGGGTGTTGCTCCAGCGGCGGCACGTATCGTTCCGCTTCCGTCCACTCTGCCGGTACTCGGGTTGGGCCTAGCGGCCCTATTCGGCGCGCGGCGTAGCAGCAAGTAGCCGGCAGCGGAAAGAGATCGCCGCCGGCATTCTAGCTCTTCTGGAATCTTCTTACGGCCAGGCTTCGCGGAGAAGCCTGCTTCCGCACCCACCCCTAACGCAAGACGCTCACCCAGTGGAAGGGGGAGTATCGTTATCGCGGTGGCGCACGGCCATCGCGGTGCTGATGACATCGTGGCTCGCCGCAACGTGCCTTTACTGGCAGGCGGCGGCGTCGATCGTCGCTACCTGGCATCGATCGGGAACATTTGCGCACGGCTTCGCGGTGGTGCCGATCAGCCTGTACGTGATCTGGACACGCCGTGAGCGCCTTGCCGCTCTCGAGGCGTCTCCGCATCCGTGGGCGTTGCCGCTGCTGGTTCTGCTCGGTTTCGCGTGGTTGGCCGGCAGCCTGACGAACGTGCTTACCCTACAGCAGCTCGCGTTCGTGGGCGCCCTGCAGGTGCTGGCGTGGGCCATATTGGGGACGCAGGTGTCGCGTGCGCTCCTCTTTCCTCTGGCTTTTCTCTTCTTCTGCGTGCCGATCGGCGAGGAGTTGGTTCCGCCGCTGCAGGATTTCACCGCGTCCTTCGCGGCACATGCCCTGCGGGTGTCGGGTGTGCTGGTTCGTTGGGAAGGACGAGTCCTGTTCACCCCGGGGGGCGAATGGCACGTTGCGCAGGCCTGCAGTGGTGTTCGCTACTTGATTCCCGCCGTCGCCCTGGGCTGCTTGTTCTCGGCGCTGACGTATCGCAGCTGGAGCCGGCGCGTCGGTTTTGTCCTCCTGTGTGTTGCCGTTCCAATCCTGGCGAATGGGGTGCGGGCATATGGGATCATCATGTTGGCGTACCTTACAAACAACCGCATTGCAGTAGGTGTCGATCACCAGATCTACGGTTGGTTTTTCTTTGGCGTAGTGATGTACCCGCTGTTCGTGCTCGGTAGCCGATGGCGGGAGGGGGATGTGTCTTCCCTCTCTCCGGAGCGTTCTGGCAGTGGCTCGCGGTCGGTGGCGGCGATGATTCTGACGGCTGGCTGCGCGGTGTTGCTGCTTGCGATCGCGCCGGCGGTCGCACGCGTCTCGTCCTATGACCGTACCGGTGGGGTGGTGGTGCGCGCCGCGGCCCCCTTCGTGCAGCTGCCGTGGCGTGCTGTGAGCGACCATGTCGCGGACTGGAAGCCCGTCTACTTCGGGCCCGCCGCTGAGGTGTTGCAGACGTATCGATCGGCCGACGGTGCTGTCGACGTGTACATCGCCTACTACCTGCGTGAGCAGCAGGGCGCCGAACTCGTCAACTCCGAGAATCAATTGGCCAACGCCAAGAGCTGGACGACGGTTCGAGAGAGCCAGCGGCCAGTCGTTGTCGATGGCCAGGCGATCGGGGTTCACGAGACGCTGCTGCTTTCGTCAGAGGGAATGCACCGACTCGTATGGAGTTGGTACTGGGTTGCCGACGAGTTCACGGCCAGCGCCCTCTACGCAAAGCTTCTGCAGGCAAGGGCCCAACTGTTTGGTGGATCGATGGGCGGTGCCGTCATCGCCATCGCCGCCGAGTACGACACCACTCCGGCTCACGCCGCCGCTCTGCTTCAGGATTTCATGGATCGCTGCGCGCCGTGGCGCGCGACGCTGGGTGGTTTCGCGGGATCCGGCGTTCATCATGCGGAGGGAGAGTCTCCGGGTCCCGGCTAGCTCGCGTATGACCACAAAAGGCCGACGGAACAACGAGTCATGTCTTAGAGCGGCTCGACGCGCGCACCGCGGGCGGCGGATTCAACGAGACATTCATTCGCGCTCTCATCTTCCGGCGTCCCGCAGCGCTGCCCATTGACGAGCTCATCCCAAGTACGCGGGCGCTATCCCGGTTTGTTGCGAACTGTCGACTGTGCGGCACGTTCGAGAGTCGCTGGCCGTGTCAGCGGCGCGTCACGAACTCAACAGCAGAGAGCGCATGATGGTCATCATCCCGCCTCACCTTCTTCTGGGCAACACCCGTCGTCGAGCGAGGTGCACGCCGCCAACAGCCGGCAATACGCCCAACGCGAATAGGACGGAGTGCGAAGCCGCAGGCGCTGGTGAGGGCCACGCTCAGAATGGTCCAGACAAGAGGAGCACTCCACCAATGGGTAGTGGGCCATGAATGTTCTGGGAAGCAGCTGTCGTCGATGAAGCTCGAGTTGATCACACCCGAATCGGCTCCTTCGCGCTGCCTGCGGCGCTGGCGGCTGATCCAGTTTCCGCAACTCACCATGCCCCTCTTGGCAGCGTACACCCCCAGCGGCGTCGAGGTACGCCACACAGACGAAATCGTTGACCCGGTCGACTTCGATCGGGAAGCGGACCTTGTCGCCGTGACGTGCAACACGCCAGCGGCAAACCACGTCTACCGCTTGAGCGATGAGTTTCGGCGTCGCGGTCGGCGTGTCGTTCTCGGCGGACCGCACGTGACCGCTCTGCCATTGGAGGCTCTCCAGCACGCCGATGCGGTCGTGATCGGCGAAGGCGAACTCGTCTGGCCGCAGGTTGTTCGCGATTTCGAACGCGGCCACTGGCAGGGGATCTATCGCGGCCGACCGGCTGATCTGCGGGGTATGCCGGCGCCGCGATGGGACCTCATCCGCGGCCGCAGGTATGGCAAAGCCGTGACGATCGCCACACGCGGGTGCGTGCACAGTTGCGGATACTGTTCGGTCCCGTTCATGTACGGGCGCGGCCAACGCCGACGTCCGGTGGAGGAAGTTTCCCGCGAGATCGCACTCATGCCCGGCAAGGTGGCCATATTCTGGGATGATCACCTGACCGCTAATCGATGCTATGCGCGCGCTCTGTTTCGCGCCATCGCCCCCCTTCGGAAGTGGTGGACGACGCAGACGACCATACGGTTTGCGTTCGACGAGGAGCTGATGACGGAAGCGGCGGCGAGCGGCTGCAAAGCGGTGTTCGTTGGATTGGAGACCATCTCGCAGCAGAGCCTCGACGCGCAAGGCAAGCAATTCAACCAGGTGGCAGTCTACGAGAAGGCCGTTACCAACCTGCACCGCCACGGCATAGCGATCCAGGCCGGGACCATGTTCGGTCTCGACGGCGACGACCCGGGTATTTTCGAGCGCACAATGCGCTACTACCGGGAAATTGGCATTGACAGCGCGACCGTTGGCATCGTCGTCCCGATGCCCGGGACGCCGCTTTTCGCGCAGCTGCTGCGGGAGGGGCGCCTGTTCACCACCAACTGGGACCTTTACAACGGTAAAGTAAACGCGGTGTTCCAGCCTCGACAGATGTCGCCGCATACGCTCGAGGAGGGCGTGGCGTGGTTCGCCGATCACTTTTATTCTGTTCCGTCAATCTTCCAACGGTTGTTTATCAAGTCTCGCGTCGGGCTGTGGTGGAACCTGCCCCGCAACGTCGGTTACCGACTTGCGTTGGCAAACCGGGACGCTGCACGCTTCGACCACCTGCCGACCGTTGCTGCGGGCCCGTCCGGCGCCTTGACGGGCGAGGATGCAGACCTTGGGCAATTGCACCGCTAACCAACGGCGTCCACCGTAGGCAACGTCGTCCCAAGCTGCGGTGCGTTGCGCCGCCGCAAAGACTGATTGACGGCCTCCGGCACGGAACACGGCCAAAACACGGACAATCGCCCGATCTGCGTGTGTCAACTGTCCGCGTCGCGTCTAAGTGGTTGAAAGGAAAGTGGGCCGCCCCAGACTCGAACTGGGGACCCGCTGATTAAGAGTGGCGGGAAGGGTAACACGCACCCCAACGAGAGCCGAAAAGCGCCGATAGAATCGAGACACGGCCGTTGTCTGTTTGGGCTCAGTTGGATCGGTTCGGCGCCAGCACTCGGACAAATCTCGGACAGTGTCGTGCTAGGGTGGAGGTCCCAAAGGGGGGACCCATGACAAGACCGGATCTGCTCATTCATTGGACGGGTAAGGACATTTCGACTTCGCTTGGCTCACTCACGGACGGTGACAGGAAGGGCTACGTTGACCGCCTGGAGGATATCGTGAGCAAAGGGTTCTGGATGACCAGACCGCCAGAATCTCTGACAGGGAAGAACGTCCGCAGCGGCAGCGGCGGTCACTCCTTCAAGTACGAGGTGGATATGACCTGCTTTACCGAGGTGCGCTTGTCCGCCTCAGCTGATCACGCGCAAGCCTACGGGCTGTTGGGAATTGCCGTGGACCGCAAGTACGTGCTCAATCGGTGGGGCACTCCGGTGCACTATGTACGCAACAGCGACGATGAATGGATCGTTGGCGCGTTCGCTGATGCCTTGTACCAGGCGAACCGGCTGCCAGCGGGGACGCGCGACCGAATGATGGCTAGCCTGAGATATCTTGGTGTGTTCCTGAAACCAATGTCGAATTCGAAATCTGACGACGATTTTGCCTATATCGACGAACACGAATGGCGCGTTGTCCAAACGGAGGAGCAGGTGCGCAAAGGCCGAATTTGCACCACAGGATTGAAGAAGCCTCAGTACCGGCTACTCGTCGAACCTAGTGATCTCAAGTTGATTGTCTTTCCCGACGAGATCACAAGGCGTATGGCGGTCTTCAGACTGGAGGCCTTCCTTCGAAAAGCTGGCAATACGGTTCCCCTGCTGACGCTGCGCGAATGCGCTCAGTTTTAGTCTCTCCTTTTGGGGGTCGTCATGGAAAAGCCAATACCGGATCTGCGCGCAACGATCGGGGACATCGAGGCTACCTTGGGCAATGCCCAAGGGGCGCTGGCGCTGTGGTTGGTGGATGCGGACCCA
>DATKMS010000002.1:0-43225 GCA_035541735.1 Candidatus Margulisiibacteriota bacterium | reverse complement strand
GACCTGCACCGCCAATCCGTCGGCGAGATGAAAGAGCTTCAACTTGGTAGGATCCCTGCTCATCGGCGAACCCCTGAAGTCCGAAGGCCGAAGCCTGAAGTCTGTCTTCGAACAGGCTCTGCTCGCGCCCGCGCTGCTTCGCCAGCTTCCGCTTCCACCCGCGCGCCTGCATCCAAGCCACGGCCTTGGCCATCAGCTCCGTGCGATCGATCATACCGTCTCTTCGTGTTCGTGATCGTGCTCGTGTGCGGGACGATGGGAAGGAGTGCGGCGGGCTGTGGCCGTCTTGCGCGCAATCATCTCAGTGCCTCGCAGCATCAGCGATCACCGGCCGTTCGGAAAGAGCCCCACCATCGACACCTCTACATCCTTCTTCTGCACCACCTTCGAGGCGTCCAGGATCTCGATTTCCAACGGCTGGCCCTTCGCTGAGAGATGCAGGATCACTCCCTCTGCGAGGTCGCGCGAGTCGGCTGGTCGCCCCTCGCGCAGTTGAATGGTCAGCACGTCCGCATCAGGCGAGTATGCGATCTTCATAGCGTCCTCCGCCGCGAAAGTAGCGCTTTGCGAGTGGGGAATAAACGGTGATGACTGCAGGGAGCTCGCCGTCGTACTCATACACCGCTCGGATGAGCCTTGCTCGGATCCGACGGTGTGCAATGAACCGCCCACCATGGCCGCGCAGCACTTCTTCGGGAAACAGCAATGCTTGCAACGTCTGGCGGTCGGACAGCCGCCATCGTTCCATCCGCTGCAAGGCATGAAACGTGAGCAGAGCTGAGACCGACTGCTCGCCGACCCGCAGATCATAGAGGCGCCCTCGTGGATGCTCGCGCTGCCCGATAATCGCCAGCCTCGTCATAGACTGCAACACGCCGCGGCCCTGGCCATCAGCTCCCGGCGCTCGATCATGCGGCCTCTTCGTGTTCGTGATCGTGCTCGTGTCCGGGAGGACGGACAGGAGCACGGCGGGCCGTGCCCTCCCAACCCGGAATCATATCATCGCCTCGGGAGTACCCTCGTCTCCATGCCCGAAATCCAGTCCGCAATCGCCTCGGCGGCGGCGTCAGCTGTTCGGAATCTCCCCCCTCGCCACCGTCGATCATGATCGTATGCGCGTACCGCCGGCATTCGCGACGCAACTGCTCGCATGCCTCACAGCGCAACCTCGAGCGGCGCTTCCTTGAGCGCGCTGACCCGCAACACAGAAAAGCCGAGCACGTTGCCCTCCTCGTCAACCTTCTCCATCACCTAGTGTAGTGTCTCGGAATTGGCTTTACAGAGATGGCCCAGGACGTGATCGCTGCTCCGCGGCTAGCAGGCGCCCTTCGATACGCCGCCAAGAGAGGGCGGCTACTCAGGGCGAGCGGTTTTGGGCAGACCTTGCAGAAGCTTTTCCGTTCACCCCGAGTAGACGCCATCTTCTCAGGGGCCGTATCGAGGGGCTGGCTGTTACTGCTGTTACTAGACTCGTTGTAAAGGTATTTCTGAGACACTACACTAGTCATTGGCGGTCTCGCAAAAGTAAGCGGGCTTCTGGTCGAAGATCACTTCGAGGTAGTCACCTTCGGCCTCGTACCAGATCTTCACACCGTGTCTCGGCCATAGCTGGACTGCCTTGCCGCTCATCAGCAACCAGGCCGGGGGCCTCGGCCTTCCGATGCTCGCGCTGGGCCTGAGCAGTGACGCCACCTCCGGGTCGATCCCTATTCGGAAACGTGAAAGTCGACCTTCCGCGCGTCACTCACGCGCGTCGAGGCGTCCAGAATCTCCAGCGACACGAGGTTCCCGTCTTGATCGTAGTCGAGAATGATGCCGGGCTTGTCCTCGTCGCTCTCCGCGACCACGGCATCGTCCCGAAGGATCACACTCAACGTGTCAGTACGACGATCGTAGGAAACCTTCATACTCCCTCCTGCCAATACTTGCTCGCCTTGCTTGTCCGGTACACCGTTACCAGCTCTGCAGGACTGCGGTCCACATCGACGAGGACGCGCAGGATGTACTCTTTGGGCGGCTCGCCCGCATGCAACCCGGGACCGCAGAACGTCGCGTCCATGCCGGACCGGCAGGCGTTGCTCGGGGCGGCCGTCACTGCCACCCTGAAAGCTTGCATGGTCAACCTCCCGTCCGTCCTTTCAGTACGTGCTCAGTTTGCCAGTCGCTTCCCGTCGCACATACCGTTATAACCTCTACCGGACCCGGTCCGCGTCGCCGGTTGTAGCCTCGCCAACTTCCGCTGCCACCTACGCACGTGCATCCAGGTTGCCACGCGCCCCACGCTTCGGCGGTCTCGCGATGGCGGGTTGCCACGCGCCGTACACGTCGGCGGTCTCGCAATGGCGCGCTGCAGCGCTCCGCACGCCGCGGCGGTCTCGCCACGGCGGGTTGCCAGGCGCCGCACGCGTCGGCGGTCTCGGAACGGCATGCTGCAACGCTCCGAACCCCTCCGCGGTCTCGCCACGATGTACATCCGCTGCCCATGGGCCTGTACATTGAATGTACAGGCAACTTTCGCCGCGCACCGGGGTCGCCTGTTTTTGCTGGGGCTTGTCTTGCCACGCACCTTGGCACGGCAGCTGCGTTCTACGCGGCGCAGCCATGTCGCACCGCAGAGATCATTGTCGGGTGGTTCCAAAGCGAAGGCAGGCCCGGGCGCCCCCGCTCGGGTTCGCGGGTCGAGGCGAAGGGATACATCGATCATCAACGGGCACAAAAGCAGCATCGAAAAAATCAGGGAGGAGAAAATGGAGACAAAGAAAGCTGGAATGAGTCCGGGGAACCGGTTGGAAACGGGAACCGTCGTACTGGCGGCCGCACAGGTGGTGGACGTCGAGTTGGTCAAGCCGCGCCTGACCGCGTTTGCCAGCGCGCAACAGAGCTACGCGGAGGCGCAACGCAACGTCGAGACGGCCGAAGCGCAGCTGGTGAAAGGACAGGCGCGTCTGAGTCGGTGCGATGCGGTGCAGGATGACGCCGTGGAAGCCTTGGCACGGGCGCTGTTGGCCGACGGGCAACCGCGGCGCAATCCCTTCGCGGCCTTCGGTGGCGCACCACCCTGGGCCATCAAGAAATTGAAGGCGGCGCCGGAAGCCAAAGCGGTGCACCAGCTCACCGGTGCCGTGCAGCGCAGCAACATGGTGAGCAAGGCGGTACTCGAGGCCGCCCAGGCGGCAGACGCGGCGGCGCGCACGGTCGAGGCGGCGCTGCTCCCGATCGAGAAGCTGCAACTCGCGCTGCGCGACGCACGACACACGCGCGACGCCATCGGGCAGACCTGGAACACGGCCCTGGCGGCGCTCAAACGCGGCGCCCGCGCGGCCGCCGATGACGGGGCACCAGGGCTCTACACGGCGCTGTTCGGACGCCTGACGCGTCCGAACACCAGGAAAAATGCCAAGACGCCTCCGGCGCCACCCGCCCCACCTGCACCAGCAACGAATGCGGCCTGAGCGTCAATCGTCGAGGTCGATGGGCGCGCGTCCCATCGACCTCGATTTCTCTCCACCGTCCGTTCGCATTGTTCCGAGCTTGGCCACCGGGGCTGAGCGCTCACAATATCGTTCCCGCAAACGGGACTATCGGTAAACAGATGCGCCCCTCGATACGCCGCCAAAAGAGAGTGGCTACTCCCAATGAACCGTTCATTCCTGGCAGGCTGCGAGTCCTCGATACGGCGCCAAGAACGGGCGCCTACTGCCCATGAACCGTTACGCGACATGCGCGAGTGGGGTAAGGGTGAGGCCGAAATTTGCGGGCGGCAGCCTGGAGGCGCCGCAGGGATTGCGCACGGTCACGGTAATGTTGCTCGTAGGCTTGCAGGCCTTCTTCGACGAAGGAGAGGCCGTAACGGAGGGCGTGGTTCACTGGCCCAACAAACCGGCGGCATGCTGGTTCGGTTCTCGAGGTGAACGGTTCAACCTCAGCGAAAAAGGATCTGAAGAGACACAGCGTCGCCACGGTGTGCGCTACCACAAGCGCGACAGCGTGAGGCCGAACGTCGAGCCCTGCGGTTGCGAAGCACGCTAAGTACGAAACTCACTTGGAAGCCGAATGAGTCTCAAGAATGTCCAGACACCGCCGGCAAAGCTCAGGACCATCATGACCAGATACAGCCAGGGCTGCCACGGCAGGAATACCTCCGGACCAAGATTGCGGCGAAATGCTTGGCTCGGGGTAAGTTCCCTGTTCTTCGCGAACTGACCTTGGGCATGCACATAAATCGTGCGGGCGTCGCGATCCTTGTGCCTTACTTGGACGGCTTCGTCCTGCAGCCCAAACGGCCAACGACTCCGCTCACGATCGACGTACCTGCTGATTGCCCGGCCCGCGGAATCGAGATCGAAGTCGTGACTCACTGTGTACTCCCAGACCAAAAGTTCCTCGAACAAGCAGTCGTACTGAGCGGCAACTGGCGCCAGAAAAACGAAGACAAGGGTCGCAACAGTCAGGGCGGTCGATAGCCTACCTCCAGGAAATTGGTCTCGGAGCCGCGCTGGGATGGCGAATCGGGGCACCACGTTACGGAACGCCTCATAGACCTCGGGGTGCGGCCATTCCGGCGAGTGCCAGATTCCTTTGAGGCATTCGAGAGTCCGATGGTAATACCAGGTGAGTCGGGCCGGGCATTGACGGCACTGATAATGTCAGGGAACCGAGAACGCTCCTGGCACAGTTCGGCGGACGGATGCCAGGAATATCCGAAAGGGCACTCGCTGCGGCGATGAGGTCACGAACGCCACCCGCCTTTTCTCTATACGCCAGCAAGAAAACGGCGGCAGTTCTTGACGCGGTGCACTTTGCCTTCTTCACGTTTGGCCAGGCGGCCAAGGCCTAGTTGATCATTCGTTACGTGGATCCTCTCTATCCGTAGATCGCACGTTCGATCATCCAACGTTCCGTACGCCTCGACGTCGATCGTGTAGCTGTAGAGCCGGACACCGCCGCCGACCCTATGACCGAAGACTCTGGGGGGATTCTGATACTGCCGATTTACGAGGGTCGCGTCGGCACGTACTGTGAAACAGTTGGGTCCGGATCGCATGACAGTTACCCGCTTCAATTTGCCTTCGCGACGGTTCCCTTGGCAGTGCTGTTGGCATGCGGCTGCAATTCTCTCGTCGAGGTCGGTCTCGCGCTTCACCAGCGCGGTGACGTCTTGCTCGGCGCTAGGGGCTGCGCTTCCCAGGTGGGGAAACAATATCACAAGGAGAATTCCTGCGGGCGAAGGATCACCTTAGTGAACTCGTCGATGCGGCGGTTCGGCGTGAGCGAGTCGTTCTCAAGTGCGGGTCGCGCCGGGTGGCAGCCATCGTGCCGCTGGAAACTACGCTGAGGGATGCACAAGCGCACCGCCTGTGGCAGCGGCTTGCGAGGGTACGGCGTCGCGGTGCAGTGCGCGGGTTGGCAAGTGCGCACGCGGCAGCAGACTTCCTCCGCACTCCGCTCCGTCGTGCCGTGCGGAGGGAGAACATCACGTATCTTGCGATCGAGAGTCAGTGCGCGCATGGCGACACCATAGCGCGTTCAGACCGCGCACCCAAGGACGCAGCTGCAACACTGCTGACCGGTGCCGGCGGAGGTCTGTGCTCAGGTCTTCCAGCCGTTCACTGACCACTCGTCACTGGTTACTGGTCACTGCCCCTAACGTCCAACACGTCCCGCAGGCCGTCGCCGAGCAGCGTGAAGCCGAGTACGGTGAGCGTGATGGCCAGCCCTGGGAACAGGGCCACGTGCGGTGCCACGAGGAGAAACGAGCGGCCTTCGTTGATCATCGCACCCCACGACGGCGTCGGTGGCTGCACGCCGAGGCCGAGGAAGCTCAAGCTGGCCTCCGCGACGATTGCCGCAGCCATGCCGAAGGTGATCTGGACGACGAGGGGCGTCAGCAGTTGCGGCACGATGTGGCGGCCGAGCACCCGCAGCGGCGCTGCACCGAGGGCCACGGCGGCATTGACGAACTCGCGCTCACGCCACGACAACACCTCGGCACGCACCAGACGAGCGTAGCCTGTCCAGCCAATGGCGCACAGCGCCAGCAACACGTTGCGTAACGACGGACCGAGCACGGCAGACAATCCGATGGCGAGGAGAATACCGGGAAAGGCGAGCAAGATGTCGATGACGCGCATGAGCAGGGTGTCGATACGCCCACCCGCGTATCCGGCGATGCCGCCGATGACCAGGCCGATGGCCGCGGAAAGGCCGGCCACCGTGACGCCGACGAGCAGCGAGACGCGCGCTCCGTAGATGACGCGACTCAACAGGTCGCGGCCGAGCTTGTCCTGCCCGAAAAGATGCTCGGAGCGCGGCGGCTGCAGATCCTCGCTCAGGTTTTGCGTCGCCGGACTCTGCGGTGCCAGGCCGGGGGCGAACAGGGCGACGGCGGTGAACAGAACAACGACGGCGAGCCCGGCGCTGACTTGACGGTTCGCGAAGACCGATCTCATTGGCGCGTCCGCAGCCGTGGATCGATGGCGCCGTACAGCAGGTCGGTGCACAGATTGATGAGCACGTAGGTCAGTGCGATCACCAGCATACACCCCTGCACGAGTGGGTAGTCACGCGTTTGAATCGCCAGCAGCGTGAGACGGCCGATCCCCGGCCAGGCGAAGACCGTCTCGGTGATGATGGCGCCGGCCAGCAAGCCACCGGCTTGCAGACCCAGCACGGTTACTACGGGCAGCACCGCATTGCGCAACGCGTGTGTGAGCACCACCCGGGGCTCGCTGGCACCCTTGGCCCGGGCCGTGCGGATGTAGTCGTCACCGAGCCGCTCCAGCAGGGTGGCCCGCAACATGCGGATCAGCACAGCTGCCATTCCCATCCCCAACGTGAGGGCGGGCAATACCAGGTGCGCGAGACCGTCACGTCCGGACACCGGCGCCCACTCCACCGCGATGGCGAACATGAGAATCAGCAACGGGCCCAACCAGAAGTTGGGCAGGGCAGCGCCGACGAGCGCGCCGCCGCGACACAATGCGTCCAGCAGCGAGTTTGGGCGCGCCGCGGCGGCGATGCCAAGTGGCGCCGCGAGCAGCACGGCGAAGAACAGGGCGCCAGCGGCCAGCTCCAGCGTCGCCGGATAGCGCGCCACGATCATGCGGCGGACCGGTCGGCCGCTGTGCAGGGACCGTCCAAGGTCGGCTCGCGCCAGGCGCCGCAGGTAGCGGGCGTACTGGATCGGCAGCGGGCGGTCGAGGCCGAGCTGGTGGCGCAGGCGCACCTTGTCGGCCGCACGCGCTGTCTCGCCGAGCATCACGTCGACGGGATCCCCGGGAACCAGGTGGATCAGCAGGAAGACCAAGGTGACGACGCCGAAGACGGTGGGCACGGCCAGGAAGAGTCGGGAGAGCAGGTAGCGACGCATCACCATGCCTGTACGCTCCCACTCTTGCACGCTCTCACGTTCCCACGTGATCGCATCAGCGTTCCTCAATCCACGCCGTGCGCAGCGACACATAACTGGCGTTCGGGTGAATCTCGTATCCCTGCAGCCGGCGGTTCATGACGGCGACGTTTGTCGTCCACCACAGCGGAATCACCGGCAACAGCTGAGCGACGCGCCGCTGCACTTCGGCATAGAGGCGGCGCCGCTCGTCGACGTCCGCCGTGTGCCGCGCCGCCTCGGTGAGCTGATCGATCGTGTCCTCGTGGAAGTAACCGCGGTTGTTGCCCAGCGGTGGGACCTGCGAGGAGTGGCAGGTCTGGAAATAGATGTCGGGATCCTCGATGCCCACCCAGGCCAACGAATAGAGCTGGAAGTTGCCTTTGCGGATGTCGTTGTAGAAGGTGGCCCATTCGTAGCTGCGGATGTCGAGCGCGATTCCGATCTGCGCCAGCTGTTCCTGCAGCACCTCGCCGATACGGCGGCGGAGTTCGACCGTGGTCGTCTTGTACGACAAGTGGAACCGCGGCCTGGGGCCATCACCATCCGGGTCCGGATAGCCGGCACGGTCCAGCAGCACCTTGGCGCGTTTCGGATTGTAAGCGTAGGTCGTCACGTGCGGGTTGTACGCCCAGTGCGTTGGGGGGAGCAGGCCGGTCGCGACGGTTGCCAGTCCCTTCAGAATGGTGGCGACGATGGCGTCACGGTCGATGCCATGGGCGATGGCGCGGCGGACCCGCACGTCGTTGAGCGGTGAGTCTTGCAGATTGATGCCAATGTACTGGAAGGTGGTGCCCGGGCTGGTGAGGACCAGCAGGTCGGACTGTTGGCGCACCCAACCGAGGGCATCGGGTTCGATGCCGTTCTGCACCAGATCCAAGCTGCCGCGTCGCAGCTCGAGCAAGCGCGTCACGGCGTCCGGAACGACTTTGAAGATCACTCCCGCAAGGCGCGGGCGGCCGAGCGGGTAGGTGTCGTTGCGTGCGGCAACCACGCGCTCATCAAGACTGAACTCAGTGAGGTGAAACGGGCCGGAGCCGAGCGGCGTCACCAGGGGGCGCGTCGGCGCCGTCGCGATTTGCCGGGCGGAGAGCGTGCCCAAACCCGTCTCTTCCATGAACGGTGCGAACGGCTCGCGCAGACGGAAGCGCACGGTCAGTGGGTCGAGTACGTCGACGGCCTCGATCGGCTCGAGTGCTTGGCGCTTCGGCGATTGCGATCGGGCATCGCGCACGGAGTCGTAGGTGGCCTGCACGTCGGTGGCGGTGACCGGCTGGCCATCGGCGAAGCGGAACCCTGGCTGCAAGTGAAACACGTAGGTGCGATCGTCCGGGGTGTCCCACGACGCGGCCAGGTGTGGCAAGCGACGCGATTGCCGGTCCACACGCGTGAGGCCGTCAAAGAGCAGGTCCCCGATCTGTGCGGCGGTGGCGTCAGTCGCAAAGCGCGGGTCGAGGGTCAGCGGACCGTTCTCCAACCCGACCACGACATAACCGGGCGGCGTCGCCGGCGCCGAATTGCACGCCACGCAGGCCCACGCAACCAGCACGACCGCAACACGGAGCGGGAGACGGAAAAGAAAGTTGACTGCGCTGGCATGCCTCGGTAACTTCTCGGTAGCCAGACGGGTCGCAATGCAGGGGAGAGGGAACGGGAACACGGCTTGGGGATGGGCGGTGGCCGGCACCGTCGGGTTGTTGTGGGTCGGAGTACTGGGAACGCCGCCGATCACGCCGGGGCGCGCCGCGGCAGCGGAGACGCAAGGCGAGTCAACGCCGTTTTCAGTTCCGCGCGGTCTCAAAACGCAGGTCAAATTCTGGAAGGATATCTTCGCCACCTACTCGACCCGCGAGGTAGTGATCCACGACACCGAGCACCTGAACCGCATCTACGAGGTGATCGACTTCCGGCCCCTGGCCGACAGCGGTCTCAGCGACGCTGAAATCGCGGCCTACGCGAAGACCAAGGTCGAACGTGAGAAAGAGCGCGTGCGTGCGATTCTGGTGCGCCTGCATCAACTTGGCCCTGACCCCGCAGAGCTAACCGATGAGGAGCGGAAAATATGGGCGCTGTTCCGCAATGTCAAGGAACCCTCTGCACTCTTGGCTGCCGCGGCCGAAGATCGCATCCGCGCCCAAGTCGGATTGAATGACCGCTTTGCTGCGGGCGTCGAGGTGTCACGCCGCTATCTGCCGGCGATGGAGGCCATCTTCCGGCGCGAAGGGTTGCCGGAGGAGCTGACACGGTTGCCGCTGGTCGAGTCGTGCTTCAACGTGCATGCCTACTCGAAGGTCGGTGCCGCGGGGATCTGGCAATTCATGCCGGGCACCGGCCGGCTGTACATGCAGGTCGACAATGCGGTGGACGAGCGCCGCGATCCGCTCACCTCGACGGAGGCAGCGGCACAACATCTCAAGAGGAACTACGAGGTCCTCGGCACCTGGCCGCTGGCGATCACGGCATACAACCATGGCCGCGCTGGTATGGCGCGTGCGGTGTCGCAGGTGGGTACCACCGACATCGTCGAGATCATCCGACGCTACCACGGCCCGTCGTTCAAGTTTGCGTCGCGCAACTTCTATGCGGAGTTTCTGGCGGCGCTCGAGGTGGAGCAGCACTTTGCCGACTACTTCGGCACGCTGAGTGCGCCGGCACCGTTGCGGGCGGACACGGTTCTCCTTCCCGATTACATCAGCTTCCAAACCCTGGCGTCCATTACCAATACGGATGCCGACACGCTTGCGGAACTCAATCCGGCGCTCAGCCGCGAGGTGGTGGCCGGGAAGCTCTATGTGCCCAAGGGCTATCGCGCCCGTGTTCCAGAGGGCGGTGCTGATGCCTTCGATGTCCGCTACGCCAGACTCTCAGCGAACCAGAAGTTCACGCGGCAACGCTCTGTGTATGTGACGCACCGGGTGAAGCGGGGCCAAACATTGAAGACGATCGCCAGGCAATACGGTGTGCCGGCCGCTGCCATCCAGCGGCGCAACAACTTGCGCAAGGGACAAGTGCGGGTCGGGCAGAGCCTGATCATTCCGAGCGGGTGAGGGGGGCCGAAGACGTAAAGCGTGAGACGTAAAACGTAAGGCAAGCCGGGTGCCGGCCGGCCTTCATTACGTTTTACGTTTCACCCCGATTCCGAACGCTCCGCCCGCACCCCTTTTCTTTTTCAAGGTCGCGCGCTAGCGACCCCACGATGCCCATCCCGGAAATTCCGTGGCGCACCAAGCTGCTCTATGGGGTTGGCGAGATCACGCTCAGTGCGAAAAACGCGGCGCTCAACCAGTTTCTCCTGTTCTTCTATGCCGACATCGTGTTGCTCTCGCCGGCGCTCGTCAGCGCGGCGATCTTCATCGCCAAGCTGTGGGACGCCGTCACCGATCCGGTGATGGGTTATGTCTCGGACACGACGCGTTCCCGCTGGGGACGGCGCCGCCCGTACGTCGCTGTCAGCGCCATCCCGCTCGGTATCTGTTTCTTTTTCCTCTTCACGCCGCCGCACACGAATCCCTTGCGGCTCTTCGGGTATCTGCTGCTGATCTACATCCTGCTGAACACCTTTTTCACGATCTTCGCCACGCCCTACATCGCGTGGGGCGCCGAGTTGGCAGAGGACTACCACGAGCGCACGACGGTGGTGCAGGTGCGCAGCCTCTTCGGGGTGCTGGGCGGTGTGATGGGTGCGACCGCGCCGGTGGCGATCGCCAGCCGCTTCGGCGATCAGCGCTCGGGGTACGGAGCGATGGCCGCCCTACTTGGGGTGATCATGGCCGCAGCGGTGTTGCTCACCGCCGGCGGGGTCCGCGAGCCCCAGCGTGCGCACATCGTCACGCCAAGCTTCGCACACTTCTTCCACGGCTTGCGCCTGACCTTCCGCAACCGTGACTTCCGCATCGTCTTCATCACCTTCTGCCTGGTGACGGTGGCTGCCTCGCTCGGGCAGGCCATCCAGTTGATCGTCGTCAAGTATTGGCTGCAGATGTACGACTTCTTCCCGATGATTGCTCTGACCTTCGCGTTGAGCTTTGCAGGATCGTTTCCGGTGTGGTTGCGCGTCTCGCGGCGCATCGGCAAGCGCAAGGCGATGCTCAGCGGCTTGTTGCTGGGCTGCGTGGTGCCGCTCGGGTGGGTGATCGTGCAGCCCGGGCAACGCCTCGCCATGCTCGTGTTCATGCTACTGGCGGGCACAGTAACCGGCTCACTCACCTTGGTCATGTCGGCAGCCGTGGATGTCGTCGACTTCGACGAGCTGGAAACGGGGGAACGCCGGGAAGGCGCGTATTTCGGCATCTGGACGCTCGGCCTCAAGGCGATGAGCGCCTGCGGCATTCTGCTGAGCGGCGCGCTCCTGCAACTCGTCGGGTACGTTCCCGACCAGGTGCAGGACCCGCGGACGATGTGGTGGCTCGTCCTGATGGTTGGGCCGCTGCAGTCGGTTGTCCATTTCGTCGGGCTGCTGATGTTCCGGCGCTTCCGGTTCGAGGCGGCCGATGTGGCGCGGGTGCAGGCGGAGTTGCGGGCGCGCCGCAGCGGGCAGGGGGCGCCGGCTGAGGTTTGGCGGTGACGATGGACCGCTTGCGTCAGTCCAGTGCGATTCCCTAGAACCAAACTGACAACCGCGGCATCAAAAGGAGGAAGACTATGCCGGCTGCTCATTTCTTCGCCGAATCCCCGCAGAGTGTGGGGATCGATCCCGGGAAGCTGGAGGCGCTCTTCCAGCGCGCCGAACGGGAAGTCCGCGACGGAATACTGCCGTCGGCGCAGATCGCCGTGGCGCGGTGCGGCAAGATCGCGGGGATGCGCACGTTCGGCCGCGTCACCTACGGCGGCTGCGAGGCGCTGGCGACGAACGAGACGTTCTACGTGGTGTTCTCGGCGACCAAGGCGATCACGTCGTCGGCGGCGTGGTTGCTGATCCAAGAAGGCAAATTGTCCACCGACGAGCGCGTTGCGGACATCATCCCCGAGTTCGGTACGCACGGGAAGGACGCGATCGCCGTGGAGCAACTGTTCACGCACACCGCGGGCTTCCCGTACGCGCCGTTCGTGCCGACGGAGTGGCCGGACCGTAGCCAGCGGCTCGACCGGTTCCGCCGCTGGCGATTGAACTGGGAGCCGGGCACGCGCTTCGAGTATCACGCGACGTCGAGCATGTGGGTGATCGCCGAGATCATCGAGCGGCGCTCGGGCATGGAGTATCGCGACTTCGTTCGCCGCCGTGTTGCCGGCCCGCTCGGATTGTCGGATCTGCACGTCGGCCTGCCGCCGGCACTGCATGGCCGCCTCGCGGATATCGTGCACGCCGGCACCAAGCCGACGCCCGAGGAGCTGCAGGCTATTGGCTTTCCGGCGATCCCTGAAGGGGAAGTGACGGAAGATGCGTTGCAGGCCTTCAACCAGGCCCCGTTCCGCGAGGTCGGGGTACCTGGCGGCGGCGGCGTGATGACCGCTGGCGACCTGGCGCTTTTCTATCAGGCGCTCCTGGCCGATGGGCGGGCGTATGACGGCACGCAGGTGTGGGAGCCCGAGATGATTCGCAGCGCCCGTCGCGTCCGCAGCGGCGACCTCACCGACCCGTGGTTCCGCAAACGCGCCAATCGGGGCCTGGGAATCATCATTGCGGGCGATGGCGACCGCACCTACCGTGGCTTCGGCCACACCGGGTCCGCCCTCATGTTCGGCCACAACGGTGCGGGCGGACAACTGGCGTGGGGCGATCCCGAGACGGGTATCTCGTTGGGGTACTGTACGAACGGCATGGACCGCCACCCAGTGCGCCAAGCACGCCGCAGTGTAGCGCTCTCCAGCCTCGCCGCCGACCTGGCCGCGTGACGGGGGTTCGCTGTTGCGTACGGGCAGCGTTCGACATACAGCTGAAACAAGCTGCGTGCTAAGGAGGGGCCATGGGCTTTCATCATACAGCGGTTGCGACGCGCGATCTGCAGGCGACGCACAAGTTCTACAGCGAGGCGATGGGCTTCGAGTTGGTGAAGGTCATCGCTAACCCGACCGAAGGCGGTGGCTGGGCGAAGCACGCGTTCTATGAGATCACGAGAGACGAGTACATCGCCTTCTGGGACCTGCACGACGACAGCATCGCTGACACGTGGTCCCCGGCGCTCTCGACGGGAATGGGCCTGCCCATCTGGGTGAATCACATCGCCTTCCGCGCGGCCGATCGCGCTGACCTCGATGCCCGTCGGCGCCGCTGGACGGAGCACGGCTGCGTGGTTCACGAGGTCGACCACGGCTGGTGCCGTTCGATCTATACCGTGGATCCGAACGGCATCCTCGTGGAGTTCTGTACGACAACACGTGCGATGACTGCGGCGGACAAGCAGGAGGCGATAGAGCTCCTGACCGACCCGCAGCCGAAAGTCGACAGTACCCCGCCGGAGATCGTTGTGCATCGGCCGGCGGAACAGCCGGCGCTGGCCAAGGCTGGGTGATCTCGGCCCAGCAATGTGTCGGACTTAGAAGCGCGCAGCGACCCACGGGAGCGGGCCCTAGAAGGACGCTGGCCGCAGGCCCTGGCTGCGGAGCTTGTTCCAGAACCCGGAGCGAAAGAAGCTGAGCGCGCGACGGAACAGCGCCGCCTTGCGCTTGCCGGTGGGATACCAGTTGAACTCCTTGTTCGATCCGAAGCGGTCGACGACCACGGTCCGTTGCCTGCAGAATTTGCGGATGCCCTGCACGCCGTGACGCAGGCCCACGCTGCTGTTTTTGATGCCCCCCGTGGGAGCCTCGGTCACCGTGAAGTTGAGGCGAGGGCGACGAGGGCAACTTGTACTTTCGGGCCTGTCGCTGATCTGGTAGCATCTGCGCCGCTGGGTGGAGGAGCGGCGGGAAGGAGCAATGTTCGCCCCGCTGGGGCGTGCCGATTGTGATGTTGACGGCTGTAACCCTGAACGAAATCGAAAAAATCTTCACCGTGTTGGAGCGCCTCGAGATCTCGCGCGAGGCGGTGATCATCCCGCTGCGCCCGGCGGTGCCGGGCAGCGTGCGGCGGTTGCCGAACGACAAATTCGAGATCATCGTCGATGCACGGACGCCGATTGATGACTGGTTGCCAGTGCTGGAAGAGCAGTTGAGATCAGTGGCGGGAACAAGGAGGACAGGGCCATGAAGGTGTCGCGGGGTGGGTTGGTGGGAGCGGCGGTGCTGCTCGTGGCGCAGTTGCTTTCGAGCACCGCGGTCGAGGCGAAGCGGATCGTCCGCCAAGCGCCAGAGCAGAAGGTCGCGCGTGCGGCGGATGCGGAGACGTATCGCGCTGGCATCTTGATCGATGCCGATACGGGTACCGTGCTGTTCGAGAAGAATGCGCACCTCAAGGCCCCGCCGGCATCCATGACGAAGATGATGCTGATCCTGTTGGTTGCCGAGCGCGTGCGCGACGGCAGCATGCACTGGGATGATCCCATCACCACGTCGGCATGGGCGAGCAGGATCGGTGGGTCGCAAGTGTATCTGAAGCAGGGAGAAGTCTTCCCACTCTCGGAGATGATGCAGGCCATCGTCATCCATTCCGCGAACGACGCGTCCGTGGCGGTTGCCGAAGCCGTCGCCGGCTCCAGCGAGGCGTTTGTCGATCTCATGAACGAGCGCGCGAAGCAGTTGGGCATGAACGATACGGCTTACCACAGCGTGCACGGGCTCCCGCCGGGAAAGGGGCAACAGCCCGACATGAGCAGTGCAGCCGACTTGGCGAAAGTGGCGCGCGAGCTGGTGAAGTTCCCGGACGTGATGAAGTGGGCCGGTACCAAGGAAGCCCCGTTCCGCAACGGCGCCATGACGCTCACCAACACCAACCGTCTGGTGCGCGAGACCAACTGGGTGGACGGTTTGAAGACCGGCTACTACCGCGAGGCCGGTTTCAACGTCACCGCCACCGGGCAGCGCGATGGCCTGCGGTTGATCGCCGTCATCCTCGGCGCACCGGAGAAGCGCGACTGCTTCGCCGAGGCCGCCAAGCTGCTCAACAAGGGGCTTGCGGAAAACAAGGCGCTGGTGGCCGTGAAGCGGGGCGACACGGTGGCCAACGATGTTGCGGTGAAAGGCGGGAACCCGCGCTTCGTCCGGGTCGTTGCCGGCGGCAATGTCAGTGTTCTCGCCAAGCGTGGTGAAAAGCGCAACTTCTCGGTTGAACTGGCGCTGTCGGGTGACGTCCGTGCGCCGTTGAAGGTCAACGATCCAGTCGGCGAGGTGGTGGTGAAGGACGGCGACGTGGTCGTTGGGCGCGTGCCTGCCTTGGCGGCTGAGGGCGCACAGAGCCAGACCTCGCTCTGGGACCGACTCTTTTGATTGCGGATTTCGGATCGCGGGCTGCGCAGTGGAAGATTTCCTGCGGGGATTTGTGCTAGGGTGCGCCCGCGGCCAATGAAGCAGCTGGCAATCCTTGGCTCCACCGGCTCGATCGGGGTGACCACGCTCGACATCGTCGCGCGTTTTCCCGAGCGCTTTGCGGTGGTCGCGCTGGCGGCGGGAAAGAACGTCGAGCGTCTGGCGGAGCAGGTGCGCCGCTTTCAACCTGCCGTCGTGGCGGTTGGTGATGAGGTCTCGGTCGCTCTTCTCCGGCGCCTGGTCCCGGAGTTTCACGGCGAACTGGTCTTCGGGCCACAGGGGATCGAACGCGTGGCAACCGCTTCACGGGCGGAGTTGGTGGTCTCGGCGCTCGTGGGTGCATTGGGCTTGGTGCCGACGTTGCGCGCCATCGAGGCTGGCAAGGACGTTGCGCTTGCCAACAAGGAAGTTCTGGTGGTGGCCGGCGAGGTGGTGACGCGTGCGGCGGCCGCTGCCGGCGTGAACCTGTTTCCGCTCGACAGCGAGCACAACGCGATCTTTCAGGCGTTGCGTGGGCACCGCAGCGACGAGGTGCGACGGGTCATCTTGACTGCATCGGGTGGGCCGTTCCTGCGGCGGCCCCTGAGCGAGTTGCGCCATGTAACCCGCGACGAGGCGCTTCAGCATCCCACCTGGAAGATGGGGAACAAGATCACCATCGACTCAGCAACACTGATGAACAAGGGGTTGGAAGTCATCGAAGCCCGCTGGCTCTTCGGCTTGTCCCCGGAGCAGATCGCGGTCGTCATCCATCCACAGAGCATTGTGCATTCGATGGTGGAGTACATCGATGGGTCGGTTCTGGCGCAAATGGGAATCCCGGACATGGCGATCCCCATCTCGTACGTCCTCGCCTATCCGCACCGGCTACGGTTGGATCACCTGCCGTCTCTCAACCTTGCCCAGGCCGGGAGCTTGCAGTTCGCCGAGCCGGACTTGTCCAAGTTTCGTTGCCTAAGCCTCGCCTACCGCGCCCTGCATGCCGGGGGTACGGTGCCGGCTGTGCTGAATGCGGCGAACGAAGTCGTAGTGGCGGCTTTTCTCGACGGGGCCGTCCAGTTCCTGGACATCCCAGCTATTCTCAGTGCTGTCCTCGATGCGCATGTGCCATCGGGAGCCCAAGACCTGGACACACTCCTGGCAGCAGACGCCTGGGCGCGCACCGCGGCACGCAAGCACGTCCCAGGGGATATCGAGCACCTCGCTGCCGTCTAGGGCCCGCGGAGACGGGGAATGGATCCGCTCATGCGGAGCCTGGTGAAGCGTTGGAGTTTCTCCGGCAGCTCGGGCAGCCTGTTGAAAAAGTCCGCCGATGCCCTGGACCGTCATTCCCGCGAACGCGGGAATCCAGATCTTCCGCATGCTTCTGGACCCCCGCTTTCGCGGGGGTGACGATGGCGACCAGTTTTTCAACGGGCTGCTAGGGGGGAGCGCGCCGTGCACCGCGGTCGTGCTCCCAAACGAAGACGGCGTGGGTGTTATCGAAGAAAAAGTCGAGCGGTATCCCCTGCTGTCGTGCCGCGTCGACGCCGCAGCGGATCTGCCGCGTGGTGAGATCAGCGATCCGCTGGGCTCGATAGCGCAGCCAACGCCGGCGGTAGGTGACGCCGAAATCACCGCGCTGCGTGCGCGCCAACAGGCGCACCCAGCCCGCGGTAGCAACCAGCCCCGGGTCGAGCCGGTTGCTCGGCTGCGCTACGAACTCCGCAAACCAGCGGTCGTCCAAGTCGGGTGGGAGACGCAGCAGCGTGATCGGGCGATGCTCCTCCGGGTGCGCTTCCGCGACCAGCACCATGCAGGTGCGGCAGAATTGAATCTCACGGGCATGACCGTGCGCTACCTGGCGAGCCAGTCGAGCGCGCAGCCGGGCCAGAGGCCAGCGGACGCTACGACAAGACCTGCGTGCCGCACCACTGAGAAACTGCCGCGTCGCCGACTCGAGGGAACCCACGAAGGTCTGATTTTCCCTTGGCCACCGGCAGTAGATCCCATCGTCCTCGATCCGCGCAAGGGCTCCGAGCCGGCTGATCAAGAAATCTCGTAGCTGCAGCGGGAGCGGATGACGGAACGCCACATAGGCGAGTGCGGCATGCGCGTGCCGTGCTGGCTGCGCTCCCATCCCTTCGCAGCTGGCCCGCGTCGTCACTCCAGGGATGTGGTTGAGCAGCGTCACCACATCGCGCACACCGGCATCGAGATTGCGTGCGTTGTCACGCACAGTCGCAGCGTACGCCGGGCGCTATGCTCCTTGCAAGGGCAGCCGTCGCAGCGCACTTTACACCCCAGAATGGCAGTGGTAGGAGAGCGGAAAATACGGGGACCGGGTGTGAATCAGCGCCAGCTGAAACTGTTTGAACGCCTCTTGATGGCGCGCCGCCAAGAACTTCTCGACGAGGCCGAGCGCACGGTTGGTGGAATGACGGACAGCAAGGAGACGTTTCCGGACCCTACGGACCGTGCATCGCTTGAATCCAACCGCAATGCCATGCTCCGCATTCGAGATCGTGAGCGCAAACTGCTCAACAAGATCGACGAGGCTCTGAAGCGTATCAGCGACGGTAGCTATGGGCTGTGTGAATCTTGCTCGGGTCCGATTAGTCTGGATCGCCTCAAGGCCCGTCCCGTGACCACCCTGTGCATTGACTGTAAGTCGGAGCAGGAGATGGAGGAGCGCCGGCAACGCGGGGGGATGTGACCTGAAGGGTCGCCCGCGGTAGGTAAGGGTCCGAAAACCTTCCAGTTCCCTGACAGCCCGAGCCCGTGAGAGGTACTTTTCGCTTTGCCCGGTGGCCGATTCGTGGTAGAAGGGCCTGCCTTCGAGCACGGTTCCAAGGGGTCGTGGGCCAGAAGGGGGACTGGTGGCGCGCGTAGACTCAACGATCCTGCATGAGATTGCCCGCATCGTCCAGATGCGAGCCAAGGTGCCGGAGCGTGTACGCATTCAAAACCGCCAGTATCAAATCACGTATCTGGACGACCATCGGCAGCGCATCGAGGAAGCGTTGCGCCGCCATGACACCGATCGCCTTGGGATGCTGTTCGGGCAACTGGCGAGTAAGGTGAAATACCAGTTGCTACGGCAGGTTGCGCCTGGCAAGCGGGCGGTTTCCCGAGTCCGCGTCGCGCGCCGCCGGAGCGCCTCGGACGGTCGCCGGAAGCGAGCCAGAGGTTAGCGCCGAACGCACCGGCGCTGACGGCCGCTTGTTCCAGGGTCGATTTTCGTGCCCGATCTGTTGCAATTCATCCTACTAGCGCAACTCTGACGCCGCTAGCGCGTTTTTGGGGCGAGTGTGCCGCTAAACGCCGAAGCCGATCCCGATGTGCAGCTCATGTTGGCGGTGCAACGGGGAGACCGCTCAGCCTTTGAGCGGCTGTTCGAGAGACATGTGAGAGGAGTCGTGGGTTTCGCAGCGCAGTTTGTAGGGACGCGGGCGCGCGCCGAAGAACTTGCACAGGACGTGTTCCTGCAGATCTACCGAGCCCGGGCGCGTTACGTGCCCAGTGCGCGCTTCACTACCTGGTTGTATCGGATGGTGACGAATGCGTGCCTGAGCGAGGTCCGGCGCGCAGACCATCGCTATCGCGTTCAGGTACAAGACCGCCCGGAGGACGGTGGCCCAGGTACCTCGCGTTCGATTCCCGAGGCCGCAACGCAAAGCAGCGAGGATGCGTTGCTGAGTCAGGAAACCCTCGGTCGCCTGCGTGCAGTGTTGGCGGCACTGCCGCCGCAACAGCGGGCCGCCTTGCTGCTGGCCCGGCTGGAGGGCCTGTCGTATGAGGAGGTAGCGACGACGCTGGCCTGCTCGGTCGCGGCGGTCAAGAGCCTGATCCACCGGGCCACGGTGACGCTGCGCGACCGAATGCACGAGGAGTACTAGCCATGTCGGCTTGCCAGGACTTTAGCGAGGATCTGACCGCGTGGGTCGAGGAACAACTGCCCGCACAGCGGTGGGAACAGCTCAGCGAGCATGTCACGCATTGCCCGCGGTGCGCAGCGGAAGCGCATAGCCTGCGTGCGGCTATTGTTTGGCAGCAACGCGCGCTGCAAGCAGTTGCGGCGTTGGACGGGGTCGACCCGCTGGCTCTGAAGGCGAGGCTGCGACGCGAGTTGCGGGCGGCAGCCGATGACAAGGCGCCCGCGTGGGGTTTGCGCGCCGTGTGGGCAACGACATTCGGACGGTTCGCGCTGGCGGGCGCTGCTGTATCCGTTGCCGCGACTGTCCTCCTGTTGGGGGTCGGGCCAGAAATGGTGCTGATGCCACTTGGATTGGAAGCACCGCCGCCAGCAGTGGTGCAGCAGACGGACTTCTTCAAAGATTACCCGTTGATCGAGCGGCTGGATGTACTCGAGCACTTCGATACGGTCGAGTCGGTGCCCCTCGATGATGACGGCAGCGCATCGCAGCACGGATGAGTGGCCGTATGCAGGGGAGACCTTTGGTGGTGCTCGTTGTTGCGACCTGCTGTGCGGGCCCATGCCGAGCGGCGGCATTCCCACTCCTGGCGCAGAATTGGCGTGAGCTGAGCCCGGGGGAGCGGTACGAGACCCTGCAGAACTATCAACAACACGAACGCCTCCCGGAAGATAGCCGGCGCGCTATCGAAAAGCGCTACGAACGCTGGCAGCAGATGTCGCCCGACGAACGCGAGCGCATCCGTCAGAACTACCAACGGCTACAGCACTTGTCACCGCAGGAGCGTGACCGTATACAGCGAAAGTACGAGAAGTGGCGGGCGCAGGAGGCGCCGTCGCAGTGACGCCAAGCGCGCGTCGTGACATTCTGTTAACTTTTGGGTTTCATTGACAAGAAGCTGACGGCGAAACGGGTGGGGATTCGAGGCTCCCGCACGATTGCGTCCGATGAGCGATGGCGGCGCTTGTGGAACGACGCTTGCCTATGCCACTACAAGGAGTATTTGACGGAAGCGCACGCCTTGACCTGCAATCGCAATCGATAGGACAGCCAATGCCAAGCGACGCACCCGGAACCGTCCTCGTGGTCGACGATACCGAGGACAACCTGCTCATCACTGTGCGCTTGCTCACCGATTCCGGCATCCGCTGTCTGACGGCCATGCGTGGCTGGCAGTGCTTGGAGGTGGCCCGCAATCAGCCAGTTGATCTGATTCTGCTGGACATCATCATGCCGCGCATGGACGGTTGGACGACGCTGGCAGCGCTGCGTCAGGACCCGGCGACGCGACATATTCCGGTGATCATGTTCACGTGCGACGACCGTTTCGTCAATCGGCAACGCGCCATGAAGGAAGGGGCGGTCGATTTCCTCCCGCGTCCCGTGGTGCGGGAGAAGTTGCTGAGTTGCGTGCGCACACACTTGAACGCGGTTGCCCGGTCCCGTGCCCTCGATGCGGTGGGACGCGACCTCGACTCGACGCTGGCGCGCGACGAGCGCCAATGTTGAACTCCTCGCCGCGGCGGCGAGGTAAGTAGTCAGCGTTACGTGCTGCGATAGACGATCAGGCCGTGACTCGGGTCATAGGGCGAGACGGCGACCGTCACGCGGTCTCCGGGGATGACCTTGATATGGAAGCGTCGCATCCGACCGCTGATCTTGGCCAGGAACTGCTGTCCCTTGTCCGACTCGACGCGAAACTGGCCACCGGCCATGACCTCTTTCACTGTGCCTTCGATCTGAATCAAGTCTTCACGACTCACGCATGTTCCTCCTTCGGCCCAGCGGTTGCCGCGCGCCATTTCCCTGTCGCTGCAACCATCGTCGAAATCTACCGAATGCAACCATTATAGCAAGCCGCGTCACGAACTGCTGGCTGGTTTAGATCCTGCGCTGCAACGCTGCCGCCGCGGCCGTGGCGAAGTACGTGAGAATCATGTCGGCGCCTGCCCGGCGCATGGCGATGAGGCTCTCCAGCATGACACGCTCTTCGTCGAGCCAGCCGTTCTGTGCGGCGGCCTTGATCATCGCGTATTCTCCGCTCACGTTGTAGGCAGCAACGGGGTAGCCGAACGCCTCCTTGACCCGCCAGATGAGATCGAGATAGGCGAGCGCCGGCTTCACCATCACGATATCTGCGCCTTCCTCAATATCGAGTTGCACTTCACGCAAGGCTTCGTCGCCATTCGGCGGATCCATTTGGTACGAGCGACGGTCTCCGAACTGCGGCGTCGACTCGGCGGCGTCGCGGAACGGTCCATAGAATCCCGACGCAAACTTCGCCGCGTACGCCATAATGGGAATGTGGTCGAAACCCTCTTCATCCAGCGCTTCGCGGATGGTGCCGACGCGACCGTCCATCATGTCGGAGGGCGCTACCATGTCCGCCCCAGCCTTGGCGTGCGACACCGCTTCCTTGGCCAGCAGATCGACCGTCGAGTCGTTGTCGACGTCGTCGTCGATCACGACGCCACAATGGCCGTGGTCGGTGTATTCACAGAGGCAGACGTCCGTAATGAGAACGAGATCGGGGACCTCCTTCTTGAGGGCCCGCAAGGCACGCTGGATGATACCGTTGTCGCTATATGCCCCCGAGCCCTCGCGGTCCTTCTTCTCCGGAATGCCGAACAAGATCACACCGGGGATGCCGAGGTCGCGGATCTGCTTGCATTCCTCAAGCGCACGGTCCACCGATAGCTGCGCAACTCCGGGCATGCTGGCGACGGGGTTGCGGACCTGTGACCCGGGAACGACGAACAGTGGCATGATGAGGTTGTCCACGCTCAAGCGCGTTTCGCGCACCATGCGGCGCAAGCGGTCGCTCTTGCGCAGGCGCCGGGGTCGATATTCGGGGAATCCCATTCTGCATCTCCTGTCGGTGATCTCTCAGCGGGTTGCGGCGTAGAAGTCCACGATTGCTGCTGCGAAGGCGGCAACCGTGTACGTCTCTGGCTGAATGGCGACGCGCATTCCATAGCCGCGGGCGGTCTCTGCCGTCACCGGTCCGATGCAGCCGACCGTCAGGTTGCGCAACGCGTCCCGACGACCCCCATCGAGCAGCGTGACGAAGTTGTGCACGGTGCTGGAACTCGTGAAGGTCACCAGGTCGATTGCACCGCGCAGCAGCAAATCGCGCAGGTCCTGTGTGTGCTCCCGAGGCGCGACCGTCGTGTAGGTCGGGACGTCTTCCACCGTCGCCCCGTGTTCACGCAGTTGCTGTGGCAGCACCGCACGGGCACCCGCGGCGCGCGGCAACAAGATCCGTTTGCCTGCAACGCCGATTTGCGCCAACGCTGCTGCGACCGCCTCGGCGCGATATTCCCCGGGAACGGCGTCGACGCGCACGCAGTAGGCTTGCAGCGCCTTTGCGGTTTGCGGGCCGATCGCCGCGAAGCGCGCGTGGTGCCAGTCTCGCAGGTCGGCGCCGAGCATCTGCAGGCGTTCGCAGAACACGCGCACACCGTTTGCGCTGGTGAACACCACCCAGTCGAACTCGCGAGCCCGTCCAATCGCGTCGTCGAGCGCGGCGAGCGACGGCGGCGCCACCGTCTCGATGGTTGGAAACGGCACGACCTCGGCACCCGCGGCTTCGAGCAAGTCGGCAAACTCGGACGCTTGGGTACGCGGGCGAGTGATCATGATACGCCGTCCGAACAGCGGCTTGCGTTCGAACCAGTTCAGCTGCTCGCGTAGCTGCACCACTGCGCCGACGACCGCCAACGCCGGCGGCTTGATGTCACGCTGGCGCGCCAGCAGCGCGATCGTCGCGGCACTCCCGGTCACCGTGCGCTGGGCAGCACGTGTGCCCCACTCGATCACGGCTACCGGCGTTTCCGGGTCGAGGCCGCCGCCGATGAGCTTGTTCATGTTCGTGTCGAGCTGCCGCTGGGTCATGAGGATGACCAGCGTGCTGCCGCTGCGGGCAAGCTCGCTCCAATGCACCGCGGGTTCGGTCTTGGTGGGATATTCGTAGCCGGTGGTGAAGATCACGTTGGACGCCAGCCGCCGGTGGGTGAGCGGAATCCCTGCGTACGCGGGGACGGCGATCGCGGACGACACTCCCGGGACGATCTCGAACTCGATGCCGGCAGCGCTTGCGGCTGCGGCTTCCTCAGCGCCACGGCCGAAGATCAATGGGTCACCGCCTTTCAGGCGCACGACGATCTTCCCTTGCTGTGCGTGCTCCACGATGAGTGCATTGATCGTTGCTTGCTCAACGCGCGCCCCGCCGCCATGCTTTCCAACGAGGCAGCGCTGCGCGTCCGGGCGAGCATAGTCCAGCAGCCGTGGATTCGCGAGGTAGTCGTAGATGACGACGTCGGCCTGTTCGAGGCAGCGCTTTCCTTTGAGGGTCAGCAAGCCCGGGTCGCCGGGGCCGGCGCCGACGAGATACAGCCTACCGGCCATGTCCGGTTTCTTCCAGGCCCTTCAAGATACGCCGCCCACCGCAGTCGAGTAGCTCATCGGCCAGCTCTTGTCCGAGATCGGTTGCACTGTCGGCAGTGCCGCTGCGCCGACCGCGCAGCACCTCGGTGCCGTCAGGATTGGCGATGAGGGCGCGCAGGTCGACATGGCCCCCCTTTACCGTCGCGTATGCCGCCAGCGGCGTGCGACACGAACCGCCGACGCGTGCCAAGAAGGCGCGTTCGGTGCTCACCGCGATCCGCGTCTCGGCGTCGTCGAGCGCCAGCAGCAGGCTGCGTGTGGCATCGTCACGCGTCTCAATGGCCAAGGCTCCCTGGCCGATTGCGGGAATGAAGTCCTCCGGATCCAGGGCCTCGGCTTCTGGACGCATGATGCCCAGCCGGTGTAGGCCTGCAGCGGCTAGGACGACCGCATCTAGTTCGCCGGTATCCAGCTTACGGAGGCGCGTGTCAACGTTCCCGCGCAACGCTTGGACCTCGACATCACGTCGTTGCGCACGCACCAGCGCCATACGCCGCAGGCTGCTGGTTCCCACGCGCGCGCCAGGTGGCAAGTGGCCAAGTGGGACGTGTGCGCGGCTGATCAGGACGTCGTGGGCGGCTGCGCGTGCCGGAATCGCGGCGATCACCAGTCCGTAGGCGAGCTCGCTGGGCACATCTTTCATGGAGTGCACGGCGCAGTCGATGCGGCCGGCCGTGAGCGCGTCTTCGATCTCCTTCACGAAGACACCTTTGCCGCCGATCGTACTGAGCGGTACGTCCAGAAAGCGGTCCCCGGTGGTCTTGATCGTCACCAGCTCGACGGTGAGGCCGGGATGCTGCTGTTGCAAGGCAGCCTGCACCCAGCGTGATTGTGTGAGGGCAAGTTGACTGCCCCGGGTGCCGATGCGGAGCGTCTGTCTCAACGGTCTTCTGGCTCCTCGATGTCGAAGAGCTGCCGCGCTGCAGCCAAGTAGAATGTCTCGCGTCGGCGGTCGTGCTGTTTGAGATGCGTGATGGGACTGTGGAGGATCTTGTTGACGATCGCCGATGTCATGGCTTCGAGGCTGTCGCGCTCGCGCGGTGTCAACTCGTGGAGCGTCGCGAGTGTCCTTTCCAGCTCGGACTTGCGAATCGCTTCGATTTTTTGGCGCAGCGCAACGATCGTCGGCACGGCATCGAGGCCCGCGAGCCACTTGCCGAACGTCTCGACCTCTTCCTCAACGATCGCCTCGGCCTTTTCGGCCTCGCGCCCGCGCTCGTCACGATTCAACTCTGCCACGCCACCCAGGTCGTCGATGTCGTAGAGGTAGACGTTTTCGAGTTCGTTGATCCCGGGATCGAAGGTGCGTGGCACGCTCATGTCGATGAGGAACATTGGACGGTACTTGCGCTCGCGCAACGCTTCCTCGACCAGCGGCGGGGTGAGCACGAAATGGTCGGCGCCGGTCGAGCCGATGACGACGTCGGCCATGGGCAGGTAGCGCCGGAAATCACTGAATGGGACCGGGGTGCCGCGAAAGTCGCGCGCCAGCTCGACCGCTCGATCGAAGGTGCGGTTGGTGACGATCATATTGGCGACGCCGTGCGCCATGAGGTGGCGTGCTGCCAGTTCGCTCATGGTGCCGGCGCCAATGAGCATCGCCGTCTTATCCTCGAGCCGATCGAAGATCTTAGAAGCGAGCTCGACCGCTGCCGAGCTCACGGACACCGCCTTGGTGGCGACGCCGGTTTCCGTACGCACCCGCTTCGCCACGCTGAAGGACTTGTGAAAGCAGCGGTGCAGCACCGTGCCGGCGCTGCCGACGACCGCGGAGCGGCCGTAGAACTCCTTGAGCTGCCCTAGAATCTGGGGCTCGCCGACCACCATGGAGTCGAGGCTCGCCGCCACCCGGAAGAGATGGCGCACTGCCTCGCGGCCCCGGTACACCGACAGATGTTCGGCGAGGAGTTGCGGCGCGGCATCTTCTCGATTGGCCAGGAACGACGACAACGCCTCCACAGCCAGGTCCCCATCGGTGGTGGTCGCCACGACTTCGACGCGATTGCAGGTCGACAAGATGACGCCCTCTTCGATCGGTTCAAGCGCGATCAGTTGTCGGAGGGCATCGTCCAGCCGCCCGTCGTCGTTGAAGTTGACCTTCTCGCGCACCTCGACGGGGGCCCGGCGGTGATTGACGCCGACGATCACGATCTCGCGATGCATCACTCAGTCCCCGCCATAGCCCGGGTCGAGAGTGTCACCGATGGCCTTGCGGCGGGCAGGTGGGAGTTCGATGCCCAAGCTGGCGAGCGACACGCCCGCACCGATGGTCGACGCCAGCAGGGCGTCAATATCATGCTGGCGACCGTGTCGCAGATAGTCCAGCAGGGGTGAATCGACGAGTGCATTGAAAATCCGCAAGCGCTCCGTGCGGCTGCAGGCGCCGGGGTGCAGCGACTCGCGTACGCGGCGCAGCAGTGTCAGCGCCAGTTCATATTCAGGTCCAAAGCTCTCCTCCAACTCGCGCCGAATGCGCTTGGCCATCGCCGGGCTCGCGCCGTTGGTCGAGGTTGCAATCATCAGGTCGCCGCGTTCCACGACGGATGGTGTGATGAAGTGGCACAGTTGCGGACGGTCGACGACGTTGAGGAGCACACCCGCCGTTTCTGCCTCGGCCGCGATGCGCGCGTGCAAGCCGTTGTCATCGGTGGCCGCGCAGGCGAGCAGGTATCCGGCCAGATCCCCTTCGGTGTACGTGCGCTCGACATGCGTGATGCGATTGGCGACGGCGAGCGCCTGCAAGCGCGGTGTGAGCCGGGGACTAAGCACGGTTACACGGGCGCCGGCTGAGAGCAGCGACTCAACCTTCTGTTCGGCTACTCTTCCTCCACCAACTACTAGGCACGAACGTCCCGCTACCCGCAGAAAGATCGGGTAGTAATTCATTGGCGGAATGCTAGCACAGTCGCACTGCGGCGGGAATGAAGCGCCGGTGCTGCGGATGATGGCGGCCAGACGTCGGGTCGAGGGAAACCGTGTCGGTGCCTACACGGCAAACGACGATCCACATCCACAAGTACGGGTGGCGTTCGGATTCACAAACTTGAACCCTGCACCGTGCAGGCCGGTGACATAGTCGATCGTCATCCCGCGCAGGTAGGGGAGGCTGGTGGAATCCACGAACAGGCGTACGCCATGCTGCTCGAGAACGGTATCGTCAGCGCGAGCGGCGGTTTCGAAGCTCAGACTGTACTGAAAACCCGAGCAACCCCCACCCACGACCGCCACCCGTAAGCCGGCATCCGTGAGGCCCTCACGCTCCATGGCCGACTTGGCCATCTCACTAGCGAGCGGCGTCAGCGAGAGGATCGGTTCCGGATGGTCGACTGCTTGCACGTCCAAATCGGCTGCGGTGGTCGGCTCGTCCATAGGGGGATCTCCTCGATAATTCCGGAATCGGCGTAGAACTTGAAGGTTCTCGAATGTCGTTCGTCTTCTACGCTACTGAGGTGCCTCTGTGGTGTCAAGCTCGGGATCATTTGCTTGAATTTGCTAGGACGTTCTGTCTTATAGAGTCCGCGGTTCGCAATGAAGATTTCCCCTCGACACCTCGTCTGGGTCAACCTGGCCCTGCTGGCAATGGTGGCCTATTGGGGGGCTTCGACGGTGAGCACGGCGATTGCTGCCCGCCTGACGCCCTCCCCTGAGGTGCATCTGAGTCCCCCTCCGCCCCCCTTGGCGCGGGAACCCAAGAGGCCCGCCTCCTATTACGCAGCGATTCAGTCCCGCGACATTTTCAACTCGGCGAAACCGGAGCCGGAGAAGCCGAAGGAGCCGCCCAAGCCCACAGAACTCAAGCTGAAGTTGTGGGGCGTGGTGGTGCACGCCGACGGCTCGTCGTACTGCGTGATCGAAGACCTGACGACGCGCAAGCAGGATCTCTATCGCATCAGTGACAGCGTTGCCGGTAGTGCCGTGGTCAAGCAGATTGAATGGGATCGAGTGATTCTCGACCGCGACGGCAAGGATGAAATCCTCGAGTTGTCGCCACCGCAGGGTGGGGGCCCCGCACCGGCTGGTGTCGCACCAGCGCGTGCGCTGCCCCCTGGGGCTGCACCGGGTGCCGCGGTCGCGCCGCCGGGGGTGCCGGGTCAGCCTGGGCAGCCGGGTCAATCCGCGCAGTCGGGTCAGAACCCACACATCCGGCAGGTGGGCGAAAATCAATACCAGATCGACAAGAGCGAGGTGGACGCCGCGCTCGATAACATGAACCAGCTCTTCACCCAGGTGCGCGCCGTGCCGCACTTCGAGGGTGGGAAGTCTGTTGGCTTCCGTCTGTTCGCGATTCGACAGGGCAGTATCTTTGACGAGATTGGGCTCAAGAACGGCGATGTCATCCAACAGGTCAATGGGTCCGACCTGTCCGATCCGGCGAAGGCGCTCGCGCTGTTCCAGCAGCTCCGCAACGAGCAAAACATCAGCGTGAACGTCCTTCGCAACAAAGAGAACATGACCCTGAACTACCAATTCCAATAGATCGACCGAGGGTGGTATGCGGCAAGTGATGATACGCCTGCTGGTCCTGGGATGGGTGATCTTTGCCTCCTGGGGTGGCACGCAGGACGCGGTGTCGGCGCAACAGGCACCCGCCGCGGGTGGGGGCGAAAAGGAAGGCACCGAACGGCTGATCACCATGGACTTCCAGGATGTGGATATCAGTGTCCTGGTCAAGTTCATCAGCGAGATCACGGGTAAAAACTTCATCGTCGACGAAAAGGTGCGTGGGAAGATCACGATCATCTCGCCATCGAAAATCTCGGTGGATGAGGCGTACCTCGTCTTCCAGTCGGTGCTTCAAGTCAAGGGATTCACGACGGTACCGTCCGGCGCGGTCATCAAGATCGTGGCGACCAAGGAGGCGAGGACGTCGACGCTGGACACCATCCTTCCGAAGCAAGTGCCGGCCCCGTCCGACGAGTACATCACACGGTTGATTCCCCTGAAGTACGTCGACGCCAACAACATGGTCGCCGTGCTGCAACCGCTGGTGTCGCCCGATGGCCTGCTGGCAGCGTACGCGGCCACCAATACGCTGATCCTCATCGACACTGCGGCACAAACCGATCGACTCGCGAAGATCCTGAGCCAGCTCGATGTCGAGGGTTTCGAGCAGGGGATTGAAGTCGTGCGGCTGAACTATGCGCTGGCCGCTGATGTTGCCTCGCTCTTGCAGCAAGTGCTGGAGGATCAAGGCGGTGGGGCAGGGGGAGGGCCGGCGACACAGCCTGGTGCGGCACCGGATGCGCGCCTGCGCCGCGGTGCACGGCCGGCGGCCCCCGGGGCGCCCGGTGCGGCGGCGCCGGTTTCCGGCGGTACCACGCCGGAGAAGGCCTTCAAGATCATTCCTGATCAGCGCACCAATTCGCTGATCATCCTCGCTGGCCCGCCGGAGATGCGCCGCATCAAGGATCTCATCGGACGTCTGGACGTGCCCCTGCCACTCGGCACGGGACGCATCCACGTCTATTACCTGAAATACGCCAATGCCTTCGAGATGGTCGGTGTGCTCGGATCGTTGATCGGAGGGGGCGGCGGGTTTGGCGGGATCCCTGGGTTCGGGGGTGTTGGTCTGGCTGGTGGCCGCGGCTTGCGCAATGCCCGACTCGGCACCGGCGGATTCGGCGGCACCGCCGGCCAGGGCGGCTTCGGGAGCGCGCTCGCCGGCTCCACGGGTTTTGGCGGCGGACTCGGTCTAGGCGGTGGGGTCAGTGGCAGCCTGGGCGGCATCGGTCAGACGGGGTTCGGAAGCGCCGGTCGTACCGGCTTCGGCGGCATCGGCGGTATCGGCGGCGGTTTGACTCCGGGTGGTGGCATCGGTGGCACCGGCACCGGCGGCATCCCCGGGCAACAACAGAGCGAGTTCGAAGGTCAGGTTCGCCTCACTGCCGATCCGGCCACTAATGCGCTGATCATCAACGCTTCGCCACAGGACTTCGAAACTCTCAAGGAGGTGATTGAAAAGCTCGATGTGCGTCGGCGACAAGTCTATTTGGAAGCCATCATCGCCGAAGTCTCCCTCGACAAGACGCGTGAACTGGGCATCGAGTTCCAGGCCGCCACGTCCCTGGGCAACGGCGTGGGCTTCGGGCGCACCAATCTCAGCGGCGACATCAACAACCTCCTGAGTCCTGCCAGCCTCCAAGGCCTGATCCTCGCCGCCGCCAGTAGCCAGACCGTCACGGTCAACGGCGTGACCGTGCCCGCACAACAGGCGTTGCTGCGCGCCCTCGAAAGGCAGAGCGACACCAACATTCTCTCCGCGCCAACCATCTTGACCAGCGACAACCAGGAGGCGGAAATCGTCTCCGGGCAAAACGTGCCCTTCATTGCCAGCCGGTCGACCAGCGAGGTCAACCTGTCGAACACGTTTGCCACCATCGAGCGTCGCGACGTGGGTATCACGCTGCGCGTCACGCCCCAGATCTCCGAAGGCGGCAGCCTGCGGCTCGACATCTTCGAGGAGGTGTCCGACGTGATCTCCAACGACCCGCAGCTCGGACCGACGACGACCATCCGCTCGGCTACAACCACCGTGGTCGCCAAGGACGCCCAGACCGTGGTCATCGGTGGTCTGATCTTCGACGTGAAGAACAAGGACCAGACGAAAGTCCCCTACATTTCCGACATCCCGGTGATCGGCAACTTCTTCCGCTTCAGCAGCGACCGCAACCGCAAAACAAACCTGCTGATCTTCCTGACGCCGCACATCATCCGCAACGAGCGCGAACAGCGGAACCTCTCGGTCGAGGAACGCGACGACAAGATGCGCAAGCATTTTGAGGAGCGCGGCTTGCGCGCCCCGCACTGGGAGCAGCTGTATCGTCCGTCGTGGGAAGTGCGGCCGTCGGTCGAGCCGACCCAACCCGAGGCCGGCGCCCCCGCGGGGGCGCCCAAGGAAGAGCCGAAGCCGCTCAGGGAGGAACCACTTGCCCAGGCGCCGACGACAGAACGGCCACCGCCGGCCGCCCCCCGGGCATCCGGGGCGAACCGCTACGTCTTGATGGCGACCCTCTGGGAGTTCGGCACGCCACCGGAGAGCCTGGTCACCAGCAACGGTCTGCTGGCGTTGGCTGTGCCGGTGGGCTCGTCCCTAGCGGACTTCTTCCACATGGGCGGGACGTATCGCTTTCGAAGCGACGGCTACACTGCTAACTATGAATGCTTAGATGTCTTTGCGACGCCCGATGAGGCTTTTGCCTCGTACCCCGAGGGAATTAAAGTGAGCGAGGAGCCGCGCACGTTCTTGCATTGGCGAGAACCGACGGAACCGGGAACATTGATGACCGCGAGCTGGGAAGCTCTCAACTGAGCGGTACATGGCGGTTGCAGCGCGATCGTTGGAAGCCTTCCTCGTCGAAGAAGGTGGCGTCTCCGAAGAGACCTTGGAGAAGGCACGCGAGCGCCAGCGTGACGGCAAGGCACTTGGTGATGTCTTGCAGGAGATGGGCGCCATTGATCCCAAGCGGTGGGCTGAGGCGCTCGCCAAGCACTTCGGACTGCCGTTCAGCGAGCGTTTGCCCGAGGACGGTGACGTACTGGAGTTGATCAATCAATTGCCGATCAACTTCGCGAAACGCTGCCTGCTGCTGCCGGTGGCGCGTGACGGGAACACGGTACTCGTGGCCACGGCTGATCCCGCGAGCTTGGGCCCGCTCGATGACGTGCGCTTGTTGCTGCGCATGCCGATCCGGGTGATGGTTGCGCCCGGACCGGTCATCGTCGATGCCATCAATCGCGTCTACGACATGGCGTCCGGCTCGGCGTCCGAACTCATGGACGGCCTCGATGAGGAGCGCCTCGATCTCATGGCGACCGACTTGGAAGAACCGCGCGATTTGCTCGAGTCCGATGATGAGGCACCGATCATCCGGCTCGTCAACTCATTGCTCTTTCAGGCGGCCAAGGACCGCGCCAGCGACATTCACATCGAGCCGTTCGAGCGCGATCTCACCGTCCGCTTTCGCATCGACGGCATCCTCTACGACATCATCTCGCCACCGAAGCGTTTCCAGCCGGTCATCATCTCGCGCGTCAAGATCATGGCCGGCCTGAACATCGCTGAAAAGCGCCTGCCACAAGATGGGCGCATCCGCATCCGCCTGGCCGGCAAGGACATCGATATCCGTGTCTCGATCGTTCCCACGTCGTTTGGGGAGCGCGTGGTCATGCGCTTGCTCGACAAAGCCACCACCGTCTTGCAGCTCGAGGAACTCGGGCTTGCCGGCATGAAGCTCGATTTGGTGCACAAGCTCATCAAGCAGAGTCACGGCATCCTACTCGTGACCGGTCCCACCGGCAGCGGCAAGACGACGACCCTGTATGCGGCGCTGTCCAAGATCAACACCAGTGACAAGAACATCATCACCATTGAAGATCCGGTCGAATACCAGCTCCATGGCATCGGCCAAATCCAGGTGAATCCCAAGATCGAGTTGACCTTCGCCAGCGGCTTGCGCTCGATTCTGCGCCAAGATCCGGACGTGATCATGGTGGGTGAGATTCGTGACCTCGAAACTGCGGAGATTGCCATTCAGGCAGCGCTGACCGGCCACTTGGTGTTCTCGACGTTGCACACCAACGACTCGTTCGGTTCGATCACACGCTTGCTCGACATGGGCATCGAGCCGTTTCTCGTCTCCTCGTCAGTGATCGCGGTCATGGCGCAGCGTCTCGTGCGCCGCCTCTGCCCGTCGTGCCGGGCGCCGTATCAACCAACCCGTGAGGAGTTGGAGGAGCTGGGTATCACTCCGCAGCGGATGTTGGGAAAGACCGTCTACAAGCCTGGCGAGGGATGTGCGCAGTGCAAGCGCACGGGCTATCGCGGCCGCACGGGGATTCATGAGCTGCTAGTTGTGGACGACGAAGTGCGCACGCTCATCATGAAGAGCGCCGATGCGGCGACCATCCGCCGTGCGGCCACCGCCAGGGGAATGAACACCCTGCGCGAGGATGGCGCCGACAAGGTCGTTGAAGGGCTCACCAGCATCGAGGAAATCCTGCGCGTGACGCAGGAAGACCTGGTGTGACGCCCGCTGGCTGGCAGCCTGGGTCCGGTCTGCTCCCAATGCCCAGAGGGCAGCATCGAATTTCCACGCTGGCTTCGCGTCGGTAAAGGCGGGCAATGCCAGTCTACGCGTACAAGGGCCTGAGCAGCCAGGGAAAAGCCGTCACCGGCATCGTCGATGCGGACAATCCCAAGGGGGCACGCCAGAAACTCCGCCGCGATGGGATCTTCCCCACCGACGTCACCGAGGAGCAGCGGAAGTCCAAGACCGCGGTGGCTGCCGCGCGCACGGAATTCTCGCTCGCCGTGTTCACGGAACGCATCAGCCCCCCGGACCTGGCGCTGCTCACACGGCAGCTGGCGACCCTGGTGGGTGCCGGGCTACCGCTCGTCGACTGTCTCTCCGCCCTCATCGAGCAGGTCGAGAATGCGCGCATCAAACGGATGCTGTCCCAGGTGCGCGAGCAAGTGACCGAAGGGACGTCCCTCGCTGACGCTCTCAAGGGGCATCCGCGTGTCTTCACGGACCTCTACATCAACATGGTACGCGCCGGCGAGGCCAGTGGCTCGCTCGATTTGGTCCTCTTGCGCCTCGCCGACTACACCGAAAACTATGCCGCGCTGCGCGACAAGGTCCGTGGCGCGCTGACCTATCCGGCGTTGATGGGTACCGCCGGCGGCGCCATCCTCCTCTTTCTCCTGTCGTACGTCGTGCCCAAGGTCACCAAGATCTTCAGCGAGAACCAAGCCACCTTGCCGCTGATGACGACCATCCTGCTGGCGATCAGCGGTTTCATGCAGGACTACTGGTGGCTGGTCGTCGGCACGATTCTGCTCGTCATCGTGGCGATCCGTCTGAGCCTGCGGACGCCCGCCGGCCGTCTGCGCTTTGATCGCTACACGCTCTCCATCCCCTACGTCGGCAAGCTCATCAAGAAGGTGGCGCTGGCGCGGTTCGCGCGCACGCTCTCGACTCTGCTGACCAGTGGAATCACATTGCTCACCGCGCTCGACATCGTGAAGAATGTCGTGAGCAATACCGTGCTCAGCCAGGCCATCGACGATGCCCGCTCCAGCATCCGCGAAGGTCAAAGCATCGCGCCTCCTTTGAAGAAGAGCGGACTGTTTCCTGCAATGCTCGTCCACATGATTGCCGTGGGTGAGAAGAGCGGCGAGCTCGAAGCGATGCTCGCCAAGGCCGCCGATGCCTACGACCGTGAAGTGGAAACGTCGGTGACGGCGGTGACCAGCATCCTGGAGCCCGTGATGATCCTCGTCGGCGGCGGTGTCGTCTTGTTCATCGTCATGGCGATCTTGCTGCCCATCTTCGAGCTGAACCAGCTGGTGCGTTGAAACGGTCCGGGGTGGGTGTTAACGTTTTCGTTCGTCAGTCTACGCGGAGGAATTGCCATGCAACGTGTGCGCGACGACGGCGGCTTTACGCTCATTGAAATCATGGTCGTTGTCTTCATCCTCGGGCTGCTCGTGACCCTGGTGGCGCCGAAGATCATCGGCCGGACCGACGAGGCGCGGCGCACCAAGGCGTTGGCAGACATCAAGGGGATCGAAGAGGCCCTGCACCTGTTCAAGCTCGACAACGGCTTCTACCCGAACACCGGCCAGGGGATCCAAGCCTTGGTCCAATGCCCCTCGAACGCGCGCAACTGCAACCCCGACGGCTACCTCGAAAAGCTTCCCACCGATCCCTGGGGCAACCCGTACGCCTACTTCAGTGACGGCCAGGACTTCATCATCAAGTCCTATGGCGCTGATGGTCAGGAGGGCGGTGAGGGCAAGAATGCCGATATCGACAGCCGCCAGTCGTAGCGCCGGCGGCCTGCGCCGCCGCGTGAACCAGAGTGGGAGCGCCGGCTTTACCCTGCTCGAGATCTCGCTGGTGCTCCTCATCATGGCGGTCGTCTTGATGCTGGCACTGCCACGCCTGCGTGACCCAGGGCGTGCCGAGCTGCTGTCCCAGTCGAAACGCTTGGTCAACATCTTCAAGCTGCTACGCAGTGAGGCGGTGCTGAACGGCTACGCGTACCGCTTGAACTACGACCTCGGCACGCAGCGTTACTGGGTCACCGCAGACGAGTCTGCCGACTTGGGCGACTTCGTGCGCGAACTCGGCCAGCTGGCGCGCGGCACGCAGCTGCGAGAGCCGGTCGCCATCGCCGACGTGGTGCTGCCGACGCTCGCCGGCAAGATCAATCAAGGGCAGATCTACACCGTCTTCTACCCTGACGGCTCCGTCGATCCGACGGTGATTCATCTGGCGACGCCGCGCGAGGCCTATACCTTGTGGCTCAATCCGATGAATGGGCGCCTCAATATCGCGGCGGGGTACCACGATGTGGATTTCGCCGGGTAGGCGGCTGTGCGCCGCGCCCTCACACCCACCGCGCAGCCAAGGCTTCACGCTGCTCGAAGTGCTGGTCGCCCTCACGGTGATCGCCTTCGCGTTCGTCGGTTTGCTCGGATTGCAGGGACGCAACATCAAGGCGGTGGCTCGCGATCAGCAGCTCACGCGGGCCACACTGCTGGCGCGGGAACTGGTCAGCCAGATTCAGTTCCAAGTCGCCTCCGGTGGGCTGCAACAGCTCAGCGATTCGAACGGCACGTTCGAGGGATATCCTGGATATCGGTGGGAACGACAGGTGGTGGCAACCGGCCTGGACGAAGTGCGCGAAGTCATCGTGCGCGTCATCTTTGACGAGCGCAATCCCAGTGCCTGCGAGCTTGTCTACTTCGTCCGTGACCCAGCCGTCTGACACCGCACAGCGTGGCTTTACGCTGCTCGAGATCTTGGTGGCCACGGCCATCTTGGGTATCGTGCTGACGGCCGTGTATGGTGTCCTGTCCCGAGCCTTGTATGCGAAGAGCCATGCGGAGGAGCGCGCCGACCTGTATGCAGCGGGACGTGAGACGGTATTGAAGATGGCCGACGAGCTCGAAGGAGCGTTGCCACCAAACCCGCTGGGGAACATTGGCTTCATCGGCGTCACGGGGAACGATCGCGTGCCCACCGACGCCGTGCAGTTCGATGTCGTGATGCGGCGCATGCAGAGCGGTGCAAAGGGCCGCGGCGGCCGTGCGCTGGTCTCCTATTCGTTGGATGCGCTGAAGGACACGCCCAATCTGTACGCGCTGAGGCGGCAGGAACAACTCTTGACGGACCCGGCAGTGGATGATCAGAGCGCCGACGACACCGGTAACGCTGCTGCCGACACACCGCCGCCCGCAGCGTCCGCGGCCTACCTCATCGATCGAGTGGCCGGGCTGCGCTTGCGCTACCTGGATCCCCAGACCGGCGAATGGAGCGATTCTTGGGACACCACAGCCGTGGCTCCTGGGCAGCAAGGACCACCAGGCCTCCCCGGGGCCATCGAGATCACGCTCTTCCTGGCGGACGGCCAGGGAGGAGTCCACGATTTCGGTACGATCGTCGACCTGCCGTTGGCGGTGCTGCCGACGCCGCGCCCGGGGTGAGAGCGGTGATCACCAACGAACGCGGTATTGCGTTGGTCATCACCTTGCTCGTGGTGGCGCTGCTGACGATCACCGTCATGGAGTTCACCTACTCGGTTGAGATCGATCAGCACATGGCACGCAACGCGCTCAGTGGCTTGCAGGCCTCGCTGCTGGCGCGCTCCGGGATCAACCTCGGTGAAGCCTTCTTGCTCCATGACGTGCCCAACCCCGCTGTGGGCAATGACGCCGACGCCTTCACAGAGGAGTGGTGTCCCGATCCCAGCCCCGACGGCCACGCCTGCCGCATCGATGAGACCAGCGGCCAGGTGCAGCTGCCCCCCAATATGCGGCTCAGAGTGCAGATCATCGACGAGGGTGGTAAGCTGAACATCAATGCGGTGCCGTTTCGCAACAAGGCCGAGTGGGATAGCTGGAATCTGCCGGAGAACAGTCCACGGAGGGCTCCATTGGAGTGGCGGAAATCAGTGCTCGAAGCACTGTTGACGGGTCGGGGGGTCGCGCCGGAATTGGCCGACGATATCTTCACCTATTGGAGTGCGCTCTACCAGGCGAGCTTTCCCACTGCCAGCGGGGGCGCCCCCGTTCTGGGCGCAAGCCCAGCGCCCACCACGGGCCCGCAGGTACAGCCGACCGGCATTGTCCCGGGTCTCACCGCGCCGCCAGCGCCGTTCGCCTCGCTCGATGATGCCGCCGTCATCCCCGGGTTTACGCCAACCGTGATCAACAAGTTGCGCCCGGTGCTGACGGCGCTTCCTACAACCGCCCCGTATGCCCAACTCATGGTGAACGCGAATACCGCTCCAACGGAGGTCTTGAACGCCATCGTCAACAACTCCGAGGTGGTAAACAATATCGTCTCGCAGCGCACGGAGGCACCCCTCAAAAAGACGGACCTGCGCAGCATCCTCACCACCCTCAATCAACCACCGCCACAGGGCGGCGCACCGCAGAATCTTGCGGTCACCATGCTCGACGTTACCAGCCAGTACTTCCAGGTGCGTGCGAGCGGCGTTGTGAACCCGAACCCGGTCACCGGTCGGGGTGGGATTAGTCGCTCAGCGACCATGCTAGTGCGTCGCACCCGCCGGCCCCAGTCGCAAATCACCAGTGCCAGTGCCGTCCCCTGGACATTGACCCAGTTGGATTGGCAAAAGGAGGGGGGCGCGGTGTTGTTCCAAGCGCAGGGGGACCAGGAGCCGGGAACGGCAGATCAAGCCGCGCCGGGAGCCGGGGGATAGGCGGCACGATTCGATATGCCACAACGGGTATTGGCGCTCGAGCTTGATGCGCATGAACTGAAGGCTGCGGTCCTCGAGACCAGCTTTCGGGACTACAAGGTCGTCGGTTTCTATCGTGACGCGGTGGTGGCCGCCGATGGCAGTCTCGCCGACCAGTTGCGCGGCTTTCTGCAGCGCCACGAGCTGCAAGCCACGACGGTGTTGTCGTCACTGCCCGGCGACATGGTGTCGTGGCGCACGTTCTTCTTGCCGTTCCGCGACCGCAAGCGGCTCGATCAGACCGTGCCCTTCGAACTGGAAACGCAGGTGCCGTTCGGGCTCGACGAGGTCGTGGTCGATTACCATGTGCTGTATCGTGACCGCTCTGGGTGCAACGTTCTGGCGGCGCTCGTTCAGCGCAAGGATTTGGAGGAGCACCTGAAGTTGCTCGGCGAGGCGGGTCTCGACCCCAAGATCGTCGACGTCGCCCCGCTGGTGACGCTGAATGTGCTCAGCCTGCTCGGCACAGACCTGCCGGAGACCTTCGTCTACATCGACGGCACGGCGCAACGAATGCTGGTGGCGCTCTATCGAAATCGGCAATTGGTTGGGCTGCGGACGCTGGTCAACGGGCTGCCGTCGGATGGGGCGCCGGCTGAAACGGTGGCTGCCGGGAACGGAAATGCCGCGGCGTCCGCCGGCCACTTGGCCGCACAAATCACTGAGGTGCGCTGGACCCTCTTGGCGCTCAACGGCGCGCCGCTCGATGACGGGTTGCCCTGCATTGTTGCGGGTGAGGGGGCACACTGCGACCAGCTGACACAGGAATTGGCAGCGGCCAGCGACATGGTGGTGCGGCGGCTCGGGGCATCGCCGGTGCGCAATATTCCAGCGCCGTTGGTCGAGCAACTGCCCAGCTTCACCTGCCCGCTGGGACTCGCGCTGCGCGAGGTGGCGCCGAACGATGCGGTTGGCGTGAACTTCCGCCAAGGCGAGTTTGCGTATCACCGTGGGCAGGACGAGTTGCGGCGCGCCTTGTGGCGGACGGGAGCACTGGCGGCGCTCGTGATCATGCTGGCGATGACCAATATGTATATGCAGTACGAGCAGCTCGCCAGCCAACTTGCTCTCATTGAAGGCCAAATCCGCAACGTGTTCACTCGCACATTGCCCGATGTCCAGCGCATCACCGACGCGCGCGGCCAACTGCAGGCTGAGATCGACGCCGCTCAGAATCGTTTGAAGATCCTCGCCGGACTGGCGCCGGCCAACGGCGCGACCGCCATCGACGTGATGCGCACGATCGCTGCGGCGGTTCCGGACTCGGTCACCGTCGACGTGGACGAATACATCATGGAACCGGAAGCGGTGCGTATCAAAGCCAAGACGGCGTCGTTCGAGGCGGCCGATACGATCAAGCAGCAGCTGATCAATACGCACTACTTCGGCGACGTGCAGGTGAAGGACGTGAAAAGCACGCCGGACGGCAAGGTGGACTTCCGACTCGTCCTCGCGTTGAGCAAGGAAGGCGGTAGCGCCGCAGGCGCGACGCAGCACCCATGAAGTACGATCCACGTGCCCTGCTGGGCGCCTTCAGTCGTCTCGCGCCGCGCGAACGTTTGCTGGTCGGCCTCGCCGCACTGAGCGTTGTCGGCATGTCGCTCTACAGCTTCGTCTGGGATCCCGTACAGACCAACCGCGCGCTCACCGAGCGCCGCATCAAGACGAAAAAGGACGACCTGCGCGAGATTCTGAAACAGCGCGACGTCTACCTCGATCTGCTGCGGCGACTCGAAGCCAACAAGGCGGCGATCTCCCCGACTGACCCGACCTTCTCGCTGTTCGCGTACCTCGACAATGTCATCGCCCAGGCTGTCGGACGCGAGCACGTCACTTCGATGAACCCGACGACCAAGAACATCGGCAACGATTATCAGGAAGATTCTGTGGAGATTAAGCTGACGCAAATCAATCTGGCACAGCTGGTGGACCTGTTGTACCGAGTCGAGAAGGGCGATCGCCAGCTGCGCTTCAGCCGACTGACCATCAAGAAACGCTACAATGACAACTTCAACTTCGACGTCACCGCGACCGTGTCGTTGCTGAAGGCGGTGAGCTCCTGATGCGCTTACCCCGCCTCCGCCTGCCGCGGCCGCGCCTGTCGTTCGAGTGGGTTGCTGCCCTGGGTGGGCGCACCACGCTGCTCTACGTCGGCTACACTTTCGCCTTATTCCTCGCCTTCCTGGTGTTCACGTTTCCGCACGAGCAGCTCGTCAAGCGGGCGTTGAAGAACAGCGTGAATCGCGGACCGGTCGAGGTCGACTTCAAGTCCCTCAACTTGAGTTACGACGGGTACGAAATCGCCAGCGCCTACGTCGGCCCCGCGGCCAATGAGCATGCTCCGTACCTGGAGATCAGCCGTGTCTGGGTGCGGCCGTCGCTTGCCGCACTCGTGCACGGTAATCCGTACGACCTCCTAATCTCCGCGGACCTCTATGGCGGCCAAGCCTCCGGTGAGCTGAACACTGCCGCTGGCGGACTAGCGGGGACCGTCAAGCTGCAAGGCGTCGACATGGGCCGCTACCGCACGGTCACCTCGCTGCTCGACGAGGGACAGCTCAGCGGCAAGCTCTCGGGGCAGTTCAACTTCGAGACGCGCGCCAGCAACCTCAGCGCTGGGCAAGGCAACGGAGAGGTCACCATCGACGGCGCGAGCATCACGGGTGCAAAGGTCAATGGCTTTCCCATCCCGGACGTCAAGCTGCGACAGGTGCGCGCCAAGTTTCAGCTGCGCACCGGTCACGTCGAGATCCAAGAGCTGCAAACGACCGGCGACATCAATGCCCAGGGATCGGGGCAGATCGCACTGCGTGACCCCGTGCAGGACAGTGTGCTCAATCTCCGCGCCACCGTCGTTACGGGGTTGGAGACGCCAGACCCGATCAAAGCACTGGTGGCGCTGATCCCGCGCGCACCGGGGGCGAAGCCGGACGCCCCAATCACCATCTCCGGCACCCTCGCTGCCCCGCGCGTCCGCTAACGGCTTGCCTCTCGCGCCGTCGAGTTGGCGGAGGTGGGCGATGATCTCGGTCTGTTCCGAATTTCGATGGCCCCAATTCCCAACTGCGGCGGCAGTCGCGCCCGCCGAGCGGCAATCTTGGCTAGGATGGACTCTCGTTCGGGATTGCGCTTTGTTAGCGTAGCTGATTTTCAACGGAGTCGTCGATGCAAAACTTACCAAATTTCTCACACGCCGAGGTCGCGGTGCTCGCGGCGGCCGCGTTGCTGCTTTTTCTGGCACCCGCCGTGTTGAGCTGGGCTGATGAGCTACGGCGGCGCCGTGCACGGCATGCGGCGATTGCGGTGGAGGCCCTGGGGGCCGCGTCCACCGTGGAGTTGATAGCGCCGCGGCCTGATGTACCCGCCGCCGAGTCCGCACCGGCTGACGCGCTGCACGGCGGTGCCGCGTGGACGTCAGCGCCTGAAACCCTGGCTGGTCTGCCGATTGCGGAAGCTGGTCCTATCCCTGCGCCAGCGGTGGCAGCTGACGCCGCAGCGGCGAGCGAGGCTCCACCAGCCCCGATGCCACCCGAGTTGCACCCACTCTCGGGCACGCCGCGGCATCGCTTCCGGCTCGACGACCTGCATCTCGCGCAGCTTGCTGATTGGCCACCGGCAGCGATTCGCAACGACCCGGAACGGAGCGGTCGCCGTCAGGAAGCAGAGCGATGTGCCGAAACATACCGCCCCCGCATCGATGAGGCGCTCATTTTCTCGCCGTACCCCGCAAGGTCGTACTGCCTCGGTACGGCCGATTCCGAGGCCGCGGAACTCCGCTTGTCGTTTCTCCTCTTTCCCGTCTTGTGGCCGGTGTCACAGAACCAAGCCGTCGCGCAAGCGGTGTTCCGTGTCGACTGCTCCACAGGAGAGATTCGGGGGTGGGTCGATGCCTTGCGTCCGCAAGAGCTTTCCGAGGAGAATCGTCGGGAGATCCACGAAGCCGGCGGCGACGCATGAGGGTTGTCCGCGTTTCTGACTTGCACGCGACCGGGGTATGTTTCGGCGCCGCGACGAGGCCGGCTGCCCCACCTCGTCATGTACATGGCGAGACGAGTTGCGGACCGGGGCGGTCGTTGTGCTAAATTACCCGCGATGCTGAAACTGCGTGACAGGAGAGCCTCCAGGGGGGATGGCACACGCCATGCCGCGGGGGGAATCACATCGCTTCGATGACACAAGGGACGATACTTGTAGCAGACGACGAAGCCTCGATTCGTGAGAGCCTCGCTGAGGTCTTGCGGGAGGAAAAATACGAGGTCATCGAAGCCGTCGACGGGCTCGAGGCGATCAAAGCGCTGCAAGAGCGCGACTTTGACCTCGTCATCGCTGACCTGCGCATGCCGGGCGCCGATGGCATCGAAGTCTTGCGCCGCACGCGTGAGCTGGCACCGCAGACGCTCGTGATCTTGGTGACCGCCTACGCCAGCCTCGAGACCGCCGTCGAGGCGCTGCGACAAGGGGCGCACGACTACATCATCAAGCCATTAATCTTCGAGGACGTGCTGGGCAAGGTGCGCCGTCTCGTGGACTACAAGCAGCTGGCGTGGGAGGCACAAATCCTGCGCCGCGAAGTGGAAGCGCGCTTCGATTTCGAGAACCTGGTCGGCAAGAGTCGCATCATGGCAGACATCATGACCCTTATCCGCAAGGTCGCCCCGACCAACAGCACCGTGTTGGTCACCGGCGAGAGCGGTGTGGGTAAGGAGGTGGTGGCGCGGGCGATTCACCACTTCAGCGAACAACGCGACAAGCTCTTTCTACCCGTCAACTGTGGCGCCATCCCGGAGAACCTCCTCGAAAGCCAATTGTTCGGGCACCTGAAGGGTTCCTTTACAGGGGCCGTTGCTGCCCAAGAGGGTCTGTTTCAGCGTGCCCGTGGCGGCACCATCTTCCTCGATGAGATTGGCGACCTGCCGCTGAGCTTGCAGGTGAAGTTGCACCGCGCCATCGAGCAGAAGGAGGTCTTGCCGGTGGGCAGCACGACGCCTGCGAGAGTCGACGTGCGGATCATTGCTGCCACCAACCGCGTATTGAAGGACGAGGTTACCAAGGGCGCGTTCCGCGAGGACTTGTACTATCGGCTCAACGTCCTTGAAATCCACGTGCCCCCGCTGCGCGAGCGGCGTGAGGATATTCCGCTGCTCGCCGAATATTTCGTGGCCAAGCACAACCGTGATCTGAAGAAGGCCTTCAAGGGCGTCGACAACGCCACCATGAAGACCCTGATGGCTCTACCGTGGAAGGGCAACGTGCGCGAGCTCGACAACGTCATCGAGCACGCCATGATCCTCGGCGAGAGTGAGTGGATCACGCTGCGCGATCTGCCACGCTCGTTGGTGGATGACAACGCCACCATTCCGTTCAG
>DATKMS010000001.1:0-8537 GCA_035541735.1 Candidatus Margulisiibacteriota bacterium | reverse complement strand
GGTGCACCGCAGCGAACGCGATCCGGTACTTGCGGCCCTGGCCAAGGAGACCGAGCAGTTGGGCCCGATCAGCCTGATGCAAGTCGCACCGGAGCAGGGCGCGCTGATGACCATCTTGACGCGCGCCATCGGTGCGCGCGCCGCCGTTGAAGTCGGCACGTTCACCGGTTACAGCGCGCTGTGTGTCGCGCGCGGCCTGCCAGAAGACGGACGCTTGCTGTGCTGCGACGTCAACGACGATTGGACCTCGATCGCGCGCCGCTACTGGGAAAAGGCGGGTGTGGCCAAGAAGATCGAGCTGCGTCTCGGGCCGGCGCTCGACACGCTGCGCGCCCTGCCGGCGGATGTGCAATTCGACATCGGGTTCGTCGACGCGGACAAGCCGAACTACCACAACTACTACGAAGAGATTCTCAAGCGACTGCGCCCGAACGGCCTCATTCTGTTCGACAACGTGCTGTGGATGGGCCAGGTCCTCGATGCTGCGACCACTGACGAAAGCACGCGAGCGCTGCGCGAGCTAAACGAGTTTCTTATTGCGGACCGGCGCGTCGAGGCTGTTATGCTGCCGATCTCCGACGGCCTGACGATCGTCCGCAAGCGCGAGCCCGGCGAACCCGCGTGAGTGGCAGCGCTTCCCCACTTGTGGAGACGCAGGCGGTGCCCTGCGGCGCGCACTTGCGATAGAGTCGGAGGCGATGGCGACGACGCACGCCTCGGTTTGTCCGCTCGACTGCCCGGATACGTGCAGTCTTACCGTGACCGTCGATGCGGCGCGCATCAGCAAGGTGGACGGGTCGTGGCGCAACCCACTCACCAACGGTTACATTTGCGCCAAGGTGCGGCGCTATCCGGAGCGTGTCTACTCGCCGCTGCGTCTGCTGTACCCGCAGCGGCGGATTGGCGAAAAGGGTGAGGGGCGTTTCCAGCGCCTCAGTTGGGACGAGGCGATTGAGACGATAGTCCGGCGATTCAAGGACATCATCGCCGCGGATGGCCCAGAAGCGATCTTGCCATATCACTACGGCGGCTCGAGTGGTCTGTTGGGCGAGGGGGCCGCGGATGCCCGCTTTTTCAACCGCCTCGGCGCCGCCGAGTTGCTGAAAACCATTTGCGCCGCACCCACGGGCACGGTGTATCGCGCCATGTTCGGAACGATGGGCGGGGTGCCGATGGAAGCCTATCGCTTGGCGCGCGCGATCATTCTCTGGGGCGTCAACCCGTCCGCGACCAGCATTCACCTCGTGCCACACGTGCAGGCGGCACGCCGGGCCGGTGCCTTCGTTGCGGTGATCGATCCGCGGCGCACGCCGCTGGCGCGCTCGGCCAATCTTCACCTCCAGGTCATGCCCGGTACGGACGTGGTGTTGGCGCTGGCGATGATCAATGAACTGGTGCGGACGGATCGGGCGGATCTCCGCTTTCTGCGGCGCCACACGAACGGCTTCGAAGAATTGGCGCGTGCCGCGTCGGCGTACCGGGTGACGCGCGCCGCGGAGATCTGCGAGGTGCCCGAGGCGGATATCGCGGCGCTGGTCGATGCCTACGCCGCTGCATCGCCCGCCGTGATTCGCTGCGGCTGGGGTGTGGAGCGCAACCGCAACGGGGGCAACGCCGTGCGCGCCATCTTCGCGTTACCTGCCGTTGCCGGGAAGTTTGGTGTCCGCGGCGGTGGGCTGACGATGAGCCTGAGCCGGGCGTTTCCGGTCAACAGCATGGCACTGGCCCGCCCCGATCTGCGCCGGCGGCCGGGACGCCGGGTGAATATGACGCAGCTGGGCCGCGTGCTCACGGAGCCACAAGCGCCACCAGTGCGCGCCTTGTTTGTCTACAACGCCAATCCCGTTGCGGTGACGCCCAATCAGCAGCTCATCCTCCGCGGCCTGGCGCGCGAGAACCTGTTCACCGTGGTGCACGATCAAGTGCTGACTGACACCGCGCGCTTCGCCGATATCGTGTTGCCGGCGACTACTGTGTTCGAGCAGACCGAGTTGCACAAGTCGTACGGCCACTACTCCTTGCAGTACTCCGAGCCGGTCATAGCTCCGCTTGGCGAGTCGCTCAGCAACGCAGAGCTGTTCGTGCGCCTCGCGCGTGCCATGGGATTCGAGGAGCCGGCGTTGGCCGCCAGCACCGCAGACTTGATAGCAGCGGCGATGGACGGCGCTGCCGCTCGCCTGGGCGGTGCCGCGGTGGAGCAACTCCGACAAGAGCGCATCGCGCAGGTACAATTCCGTGGAAGTCGGGAGCTCATCCAATTCGTCACCGACTTCCCGACGACGGCGAGCGGCAAGGCCGAGTTGTTCCCGCCCGACCTTGGCGTCTTGCACTATCTCGCACCGCCGCGTTCGGCCTATCCGTTGGTGCTCCTCAGCCCGGCAACTGCCAAAACCATCAACTCGATCTTCGGCGAGTTCAATCTGCCGCAGGCGATGCTCTGCATGCACCCCCGGGACGCGGTGATGCGTGGGATTCCTGACGGTGCTGTGGTGCGCGTGTACAACGACTTTGGGGAGGTCCACGTTCCGCTGTGCATCCGCGACGAGGTCCGTGCGGGCGTGGTGGTGCTGCCGAAGGGATTGTGGCGATCGAGCACCCGCAACGGTGCCACTGCCACGAGCTTGGTGCCGGATCACCTGACGGACATCGGCGACGGCGCCTGTTTCAACGACGCGCGCGTCGAGGTGCAAGTTCTGAAACCGCTCGAACCTGGGAACGTCTGAACGTTGAAGTTGCTCACCGCTCCTCGGTGTCGGACATGCGTTTGCGCACGAGCTGCCGCCCGCGTTCCTTCAGGTTGTCGAGCAGGCGTCGTGCCCACACGAACTCGGTGGCCAGGATGGCGAGCCCAACCGGAATGACCACGACCGCGGGACCCGGCAAAACAATCATGGCGGCGCCGATTCCCAAGACTGTGAGACCGACCACCAGAACGATGAGTCGTCGCGCCTGACGCAGGGCGCCGCTTGCCAACCGCCAACTGCGCCGTGCGCCGGTCATGCAGCCGATTCGAGCAGAAGACGGCGAAGAAAGCGACACGGGAGCGGCGGACTGAAACGGCCTCGTTCGCGGTACGCTGCGGTTAGTAGCCTGCCGCAGCCTGCGACCGCCGCGTCACCGGCGCGGGAGTGCGTTGCGCGCGGGAGGCGCTGGCCGGAGGCCGCGTCGTGCGCAACCGCTCGAGCGGCGTGTAACGCCGCTGGCGCGCCAGTGACCACACACTCAGGCCATAACCAACCGCCAGGAGTACGTACATCAGGGCTGCCATGGAGATGCACCTCGTAGAGGCTTGGAATAGCGACGCGTGTGCCGAGGCGCCGTGCCGCTGTAAGCTTTCAGGGCGGCGATAGACCGACGAAAGCGAATTGCAGAATCCTGGCGACAGCACCGGCGAAGCCTGCAACTTGCAGGTTGGGTGCGGGACGCTCCACGCTGGCAGTTGGCTCAACACGCGCTTGCAACATGCGATGTCCGCCAGATTGTAACCTGGCGTTTTGCAAGCCCAAGAAGCCTTCCCAGGTCTGAAAGAGCGTATTTGCCTCCGTTTGCTTCTAAGGAGGCGCCGTTTCCCTTGGCGGCACATGGACTGATCCTTGCTGTTCGCGATCTGGGAGTGGAGGTTTGCAATGCTCGACCTGGTTTTCGTTGTGATCACAATTGTCTTCTTCGGCGTGGCCTGGGCGTACGTGCACGGCTGCGAGCGCGTGTAGGTGGAGGCGACATATGGATCTCGAATATGCCGTAAGCGCCGCGCTGGCGGTGCTCCTCACAATCTACCTGGTATATGCGCTCATTCGTCCTGAGCGCTTTTGAGTAGGGCCATGTCCGCCAACGGTTGGCTGCAGATTCTCCTGTACTGCGCCGTGATCCTGGCGCTTACCAAACCGCTCGGGGTCTACATGTTTAGGGTGTTCGAAGGCGAGCAGCAGCCGCTGCCGCGCGTCTTCGGGCCGTTGGAACGTGTCTGTTATCGGCTGTGCGGGGTCGACCCGAAGCGCGAGCAGAGCTGGCAGGAGTACACCCTGGCCCTGCTGCTGTTCAGTGCGTTGGGCGTACTGGTCACATACGCGATCGAGCGCTTGCAGCTCCTGCTGCCACTGAACCCGCAAGGGTTCCCGGCCGTCCCTGCGGATCTCGCCTTCAACACCGCTGCCAGCTTCACCACGAACACCAACTGGCAGGCATACTCGGGCGAATCGACGATGAGTTACCTCACGCAGATGGCCGGTCTTGCCTGGCACAACTTCACCTCGGCCGCCGCCGGCATCGCTATCGCGGTGGCGCTGGCGCGCGGTCTGACGCGCCACTTGCAACCGGATGCGCCGCGCACCATTGGCAACTTCTGGGTCGACGTGATCCGCTCGATCGTCTACGTCCTCCTGCCGATCTGCATTCCGGTGGGCGTGCTGCTGGTTGCTCTCGGTCTCATCCAGAACTTTGCTCCGTACGTGGAGTTGACGACGCTCGAAGGCACCAAGCAGATCTTGGCGATGGGCCCGGTAGCCTCGCAGGAGGTCATCAAGGAGCTTGGCACCAATGGCGGTGGCTTCTTCAACGCCAACAGTGCCCACCCGTTCGAGAACCCCACGCCGCTTACGAATTTCATCGAGATCGTGTTGATCTTCGTCATTCCCGCCGGTCTGACGTACACCTTCGGCCGCATGGCGCGGGATCAGAAGCAGGGCTGGACGATCTTCGCGGCGATGGCGGTGCTGTTCCTGGTCGGCGTGAGCACGGCCTACTACGCCGAATCCACGGGCAACCCGGTCGCCAACGGCCTGGCGATCGACCAAAGCGCCGGCAACATGGAAGGCAAGGAGGTGCGCTTCGGGGTGGCGAACTCGGCACTGTTCGCGACCATCACCACCGACGCGTCGTGCGGCGCGGTGAACTCGATGCACGACAGCTTCACCCCGCTGGGCGGATTGGTACCGCTGGTGAATATCCAACTGGGCGAAGTGATCTTTGGGGGGGTGGGCGCCGGGCTCTACGGAATGCTGGTCTTTGCGTTGCTCGCGGTATTCATCGCCGGCCTCATGGTCGGACGCACACCCGAGTATTTGGGAAAGAAGATCGAGTCACGCGAGGTCAAGTTCGCGATGTTCTATATCTTGATCTTCCCACTCATCATTCTCGGCTTCTCTGCCTGGTCGGCGGTGGCGCCCTATGCAACCCCATCGTTGAACAACGCGGGGCCGCACGGGTTGAGCGAAATTCTGTACGCCTACACCAGCGGCGCCGGCAACAACGGCTCCGCATTTGCCGGCCTGAACGCCAACACGCCATGGTGGAACGTGTCTTTGGGCCTCACCATGCTTGCCGGCCGCTTCCTAATGATTGTGCCCGCGCTCGCCATTGCCGGCTCGCTGGTCGGCAAGAAGGTCGTTCCCCCATCCCTCGGCACCTTCCCCACCGACGGGCCGCTGTACGTGGCCCTGCTCGTCGGCGTGGTGCTCATCGTCGGCGCGCTCACCTTCTTCCCGGCCTTGTCATTGGGGCCGATTGTCGAGCACTTCCTGGCGCAGAACGGCAAGCTTTACTAGCTGAAGGGTCTGGTGACTATGGCACGAAAGACGACGCGAGAACTGTCGCTGTTCGATCGGGAAATACTCGGACCGGCGGCGATCGAAAGCGTGCGCAAACTGGCGCCCAAGCATGTCGCGAAGAATCCCGTGATGTTCGTGGTCGAAGTGGGTAGTGTCCTGACGACCGTCCTCTTCCTGCGGGATCTGGTCGCACCGCCTGCTGGTGCAGCCCCAGCGTGGTTCACGGTCGGAGTGAGCTTGTGGCTGTGGTTCACGGTGCTGTTCGCGAACTTCGCGGAAGCAGTGGCTGAAGGGCGCGGCAAGGCGCAGGCTGATACCCTGCGCAAGATGCGCAAGGAAACGACGGCGCGCCGGCTGGTCAACGGCCGCGAGGAGCGGGTTCCGGCCTCGAACCTGAAGAAAGGCGACACCGTCGTGGTCGAGGCCGGCGAACTGATTCCGGGCGACGGCGACGTGATCGAAGGCATTGCCTCGGTCGACGAGTCGGCCATCACCGGTGAATCGGCGCCCGTCATCCGCGAAAGCGGCGGCGACCGCTCCGCCGTCACCGGGGGCACGAAGGTGCTCTCCGACCGCATCGTCGTGCGCATCACAGCCGAGGCGGGTCAATCGTTCCTGGACCGCATGATTGCCCTGGTCGAGGGGGCAAGCCGCCAGAAGACGCCGAACGAGATCGCCTTGCACATCTTGCTCGTCGGTCTGACGATCGTCTTCTTGATCGCCTGCGTCACCCTCGTCCCGTTGGCGGCCTACTCGAACATCCGGCTGACGGCGACCGTGATTGTGGCGCTGCTGGTGTGCCTCATTCCCACCACGATCGGCGGCCTGCTGTCCGCCATCGGGATCGCCGGTATGGACCGCTTGTTGCGCAAGAATGTGCTGGCGATGAGCGGACGCGCCGTGGAGGCGGCGGGCGACGTCGACACGCTGCTGCTTGACAAGACCGGCACCATTACGCTCGGCAACCGCATGGCGACGGAACTGCTGCCGGTCGGCGACGTGCGTCATGAAGAACTCGCCGACGCCGCGCAGCTCGCCAGCCTGGCGGATGAGACCCCTGAAGGGCGTTCGATCGTCGTGCTCGTCAAGGAACGCTACCACCTGCGTGGTCGCGACGTGCAGCAGATCGGCGCCCACTTCATTCCGTTCAGCGCGCACACGCGCATGAGCGGCTGCGACCTCGACGGCCGGCAGATCCGCAAGGGCGCGGTCGATGCCATCACGGCCCACGTCCAGTCGCTCGGTGGCCACGTGCCGAGCGGTCTCGACGCCATCGTGCACAGCATCTCGGACACCGGCGGCACGCCCCTCGCCGTCTGCGATGGCGGGCGCGTCCTTGGCATCATTCACCTCAAGGACGTCGTCAAGGGTGGCATAAAGGAGCGGTTCGATCGCTTCCGGGCGATGGGCATCCGCACCGTCATGATCACCGGCGACAACCCGCGGACCGCGGCGGCGATCGCACGCGAGGCGGGCGTTGATGACTTCCTCGCCGAGGCGACCCCGGAAGCCAAGATGCAGCTCATCAAAACGGAGCAGGCGAAGGGCAAGCTCGTCGCCATGACTGGCGACGGTACGAACGACGCGCCCGCGCTGGCGCAGGCGGACGTCGGCGTGGCGATGAACACCGGTACGCAGGCCGCAAAGGAAGCGGGGAACATGGTCGACCTCGACTCCAATCCGACCAAGCTGCTCGAGGTCGTCGAGGTCGGCAAGCAACTGCTGATGACGCGCGGGTGTCTGACGACCTTCTCGATTGCCAACGACGTCGCCAAGTACTTCGCGATTCTCCCGGCCATGTTCATGGCCGTGTTCCCGCAGATCGCGCCACTCAACATCATGGGGCTGGCGTCGCCGCTGAGCGCCATCTTGTCGGCGGTCATCTTCAACGCGATCATCATCATCATGCTCATCCCGTTGGCGTTACGCGGCGTCCAATATCGGCCGTTGGGCGCGGCGGCCTTGCTGCGCCGGTCGCTGCTCATCTACGGCGTGGGCGGTGTGATCGCCCCGTTCGTCGGTATCAAGATCATTGACATGGCCCTGGCGGCCGTTGGATTGGTGTAGGTGTCCTATGTTGAACGCGACCCTTATTGCGATTCGCACCACCATCGTGACGCTGCTCATCACCGGCATTGCGTACCCAGTCGTGATGACGGGCGTGGCGCAATCCCTGTTCTCCAATCGCGCCAATGGCAGCTTGGTGACCGACGAGCGCGGGCAGATCGTGGGCTCGTCGTTGATCGGCCAGAGCTTCGACCACGCGGCGTACTTCTGGCCACGGCCGTCCGCCGCCGGCGACAAGGGCTACGACCCGACGGCGTCCGGCGGCTCGAACCTGGGGGTGACTTCGCAGAAGCTGCGCGACCGCATTACGGCCGAACTTGCACGCCTCGCCGAGGCCAATCCCGGCGCGCCCAGCCCGGTGCCGATCGAACTCGTCACCGCGTCGGCGAGCGGACTCGATCCGCACCTGTCGCCCCGTGCCGCTCTCTGGCAGGTGGCGCGCGTCGCGCGCGCCCGCGGCGTCGCCGCCGATCGCGTGCGGCAAATTGTCGAGGCGGAAACCGAAGGCCGCGATTTGGCAGTGCTGGGCGAAGCCCGCGTCAATGTCCTGTTGCTCAACCTGGCGCTCGATCGGCGCTTCGGCCGCCCGAATCTGCAGGCCCAACGCTGAGAGGGCACGCACCAACAGCGCTGCGAATGGTTGCGACACGGCCACGCCCTGAAGACTTTCTCGAACTGGTCGAACGTGCGAAGCGTGGACGTCTCAAGGTGTACATCGGTTTTGCCGCTGGTGTCGGCAAGACCTATCGCATGCTCGAGGAGGCCCATGCGCTCAGGCGGCGTGGGGTCGATGTGGTGCTGGGGTTCATTGAGACGCACGGACGCGCAGAGACGGCGGCGCTCATCGAGGGGCTCGAGTACGTGCCGTGCCGCAAGGTTGAGTACCGCGGCCTCGTGGTCGAGGAGATGGACCTGGACGCGGTC